>SOIH01000089.1 GCA_004376895.1 Anaerolineales bacterium
GGGTTATCCTGTGTTAACATGGTCACCTTGTCGGCGATCAGCTGTGAATTTAGCTCTTTGTGAGTTGATCGTCGCTTAATGCAAACACGCCGTATAAGTTCATCGGAGTTCTCAATACGGCATAACTTAGCGGCGAGGTTTTTTGTTAATGGAAATTGCCAAAATATCAGGTAAGAATGGGCGTGAAAACGGTGCGCTCATCAAAGTAAGAGATCTGGTGAAAGTCTATCCGACCGCCGCCAATGGGATCGAAGCGCTCAAGGGAATCAACCTGGAAGTTCACGAGGGGGAGTTCCTCGCCATCTTCGGGAAATCGGGAGCAGGGAAATCCACGCTGATCAACATGATCACGGGCATCGACAGCCCAGACGTTGGCGAAGTGCAGATCGGCGGAGTCTCCATCCATTCCATGAGCGATGACGAATTAACGCGCTGGCGTGGGCGCAACCTGGGTGTTGTCTATCAATTTTTCCAGCTGCTGCCAACGTTAACACTGGTTGAGAATATCACGCTCGCTATGGACTTCTGCGACACATACCCGCTTGCGAAACGCAGTGAGCGTGCTTTGCAATTACTCGACCAAGTGGGCATCCGAGAGCACGCGCATAAGGTGCCGTCGAAGATCTCGGGCGGGCAGCAGCAGAGGGTCGCCATCGCTCGTGCGCTGGCGAATGACCCTGATGTGATTGTCGCCGATGAACCAACAGGGAATCTCGATTCGCAAACCGCGGAAGACATCTATGACCTGTTTTCTGACTTGGTCTCTCTCGGTAAAACACTGGTCATCGTGACTCACGATCAAGAGATCGCAGAACGAGCGAGCCGCATTCTAGAGATATCCGATGGGTGCATTATCAGCAGCAGATCAAGCGATGCACCGTCAAATGGACGTTCTGCGCACGAAGCATCGCCCTCACCTGACCGTGTCTCGGCGCGAATTCACGCAGCGCTCTAAAGAATTCATAAGGAGATAGGGTACAGAATGCACATCCCGACCCGCTGGATGAAAATCCTGAAAGACATCTGGAGTAACCGCTCCCGGTCTCTTTTGGTCATCTTCTCTATAGCGATCGGTGTCGCCTCGGTCGGTATGATCACGAATGCGGGGATCATGGTGCAGCGGGACCTCTATGGATCCTTCGCTGAAGGCAATCCAGCGAGTTTGGAGATCTATACATCACCGTTTCAGCGAGACCTTACCAGCGCGGTCGACGCGATGCGGGAAGTGGAAGACGTTCAGGCGAGGAGGGTTGAGAGAGCATCGGTTCTGAACGGTGATGGGGAATGGGACGATCTTGCGTTAAATGCCTTCCCGGATCTAACTGATTTAAAGGTCAATCGAGTGGACCTTGTAGAGGGCAGTATGTCCCTCGGTGTTCGTGAGATCGCCATAGAGCGACAATCAGCAGAAGGGCTGGGGATAGCGGTCGGTGACACGATCACGATCAAGATGGAAGGTGACCGCACCTATGATTTGGAGGTTGTGGGCATCGTCCATGACCTATACGGGATGCCTTATGCGCTGCTAGGGGAAGTCACGGGCTATGTAAACCTTGAAAGCCTGAAATGGATGGGTGAGCCCTCTTACTACAACAAACTCGATGTCGTTGTGGCTGAGAATAAATATGACCAAGAACACGTGCTTGAGGTCGGCAACATCATCCGCGATAGGGTGATCGAGCCCTCTGGCTACAGGGTCGGAAGCATGGGGGTCCCGGGGCTGGGTTCCGATCCAGGCAAACACTGGGCGGGAGACCAGATCGATGGGTTTCTCCTCATCCTGCAGATTATGGGCGTCATGGCTGTTCTCTTGAGCGGAGGGCTCGTGGTGAACACAGTCTCCGCCATTCTTGTTCAGCAGATCAGACAGATCGGCATAATGCGCTCCATTGGTGCGGTTCGTAGTCAACTCATCGCGATGTATTTCTTCAATGTCCTCGCGTATAGCGTGCTTGGTCTGGCCGTGGCACTGCCGCTCGGATTATTGGGGTCTTGGTGGCTCGCGGAATTCGCGGCTGGTTTCGTTAACTTTGATCTCACCACGGTCAATATTTCTTGGCAGGTCATGACGCTTCAGATCACTTTGGGCTTGCTGATGCCGCTTGGCGTAGCGATCTATCCCATTCTCTCCGGAACCCGCATGTCGGTTTACGATGCGATCTATCAATACGGAATTGGGTCCGAGGGCAGCGGTTGGTTGGATCGGGCGTTGATGAGAGTAAGGAATCTCGCTCCGCCGGTTGTACTCGCCCTGAGGAATACATTCCGCAACAAAGCGCGGCTGGTATTCACGCTTCTTACCCTTACGCTAGCAGGCGCTATGTTTATTGCCGTATTCAGCACACGCGCTTCGTTGACCGTTCAGATCGAGAATATAGCTCGTTATGTCGCCTTCGACGCCGCGCTCGGTCTGCCCTTTGGATCTAAAAAACAAACCGTTGAACGGGAGGCGCTGAGGATACCTGAAATCTCGGTAGCGGAGGGGTGGGCTCAGTCGATTGGCGTCATCGTCAGGGAAGATGGAAGCGAGAGCGGGGAGCTCGAGATCGTTGGTCTCCCCTATGATGCGGTCACAATCGAACCGCTGATGCTCGAGGGTCGCTGGTTAGAAGCCAGTGACACAAACAAGATCGTTGTAAACGATGACCTGCTAGACGAGGAATCTGGATTAGCAATAGGGAGCGAGATCACACTGAAAATCGGAAGCCGACAGCGAACCTACCAGGTTGTTGGTGTGACTTCGAAGCATCTTTCAGGGTCTCGTATCTATATGGAATATGGTTCATTCGGTCAGTTGACGAACAGACCGAATCAGGTTGATACGATCCGCGTCCGTGGAAACCTTGAAGCGATTGGCAGCAGTGCTGAGCAGGATGTGATCGCATTCCAGCTGGAGAATCGTTTTGAAAATGCGAGCCTGAGTAAGAGTTCGAGCATCACCCGCCACGCGATTTTTGGGGATTTCACAGATGTGTTCGACCTTATCCTGGTCGTTTTGATGATCATGGCCGGACTTCTGGCTCTGGTGGGGGGATTGGGGCTTACAGGGACTCTCGGAATCAATGTTCTTGAACGTACACGCGAGATCGGAGTCCTGCGCGCAGTTGGCGCCTCCAACATGTCCGTACGACAAGTCATCGTCATTGAAGGCGTCGTTGTCGGTCTGATCAGTTGGGTGTTGGGTGCGCTGCTCTCGGGGCCATCCGGCAGGGCACTTGCGGGTGCGGTCGTGAATGCCGTTATGCAAGCCGACCTCATCTATACATATTCCTTCGCGGGACTGCTTCTCTGGTTGGTAGTTGTTGGGTTCATTGCGGTTTTCTCAAGTCTTGCACCGGCGAGGAGAGCCGCCAGGCTCACCGTGCGCGAAGTCTTGGATTACGAATAAGTGATAGTGGTGATCATGTGAAGACATTTTGGAGTAAGTCAGGTTCTAATGGCTCAGGGGCCGGGAAGTATAAAGCGAACGGCCACCTGATCGCATTCAATCAGGTTTCCAAGATCTATGAAACGTCTGCGGGATCATTCACAGCGTTAAGAGATGTAGACCTGCGCATTGACAAGGGCGAATTCGTGTCCATTGTTGGGAAGTCAGGCAGCGGGAAAACGACTCTTATTAACATGTTGACCGGCATCGATCGACCCAGCGATGGGGAAATCTATGTTACTGGCGCCGCTGTGCATGAGCTCGACGAAGGGGAAATCGCTGTCTGGCGTGGAAAGAACGTGGGAGTTGTCTTTCAATTCTTCCAGCTTCTACCCACACTTTCCGTCCTCGAGAATGTACGCCTACCGATGGATTTTGGCGGCGTCTTCGATCGACAAGAACGCAATGATCGCGCTATGCACCTCCTAGAATTGGTTGGTATCGAGGACCATGCGGATGCGCTTCCAGCGAAGCTCTCTGGTGGGCAGCAGCAGCGGGCCGCGATCGCACGTGCGCTTGCCAATGATCCCCCAATTATCGCAACCGACGAACCCACAGGGAACCTGGATTCCCATTCTTCAGCCAAGATTATCCGACTCTTTGAGGACTTGATATCGCGCGGAAAGACGATCCTCATGGTCACCCACGATGACGAGCTGGCAGGGCGCGCGATGAGGACCATCCGCCTGGCAGACGGGAAGATCGTCCTTTAAATCCCACTTCGAATAATTTCAATCGATTAGCAAAAACTACAGCTAGATGATAACTCTGCCGTGTTCACAATAAAAAGTGAAAGGGCGGTTTTATTGAGTGTTTGCGTTTGGTTGTCTTGGTGGGAATAAATCGAAGCCTATTTCCGTCTCTTAGCCATAGCTTCCGCCTGCTCATTCGCAGCGTTGGTTTCCCTGGTTACCTGCTCGAGCAGCATCTCGGGATCTGCGTCGCGCGAGACCGAGATGGGGGGGCGGACGCTGCAGTAGATTCGGGCAAATGGGAGGGGTAGGGAGTACCGATCCCACCGGCGCAAGCGATAAGCACTTGGGCAGTAAGCGGCGAAGGGAATGATCTGCGCCTGAGCGCGAATGGCGATAAAAGCTGTACCCGGCTTGGGGATCCTCGGGGGACCGTCCGGTCCGTCCGGTGCGATCAAGGAATATTTGCCTTTGCGAAGCTTGTTAATAAGCTCGATGAGGTTGCGAGCACCCGCAAATGAGTCATCTTCCATGGAGATCGGAATGGAGATGGCTCCGACACCGGTGGCAAACGACTCAAGCACATGCTGGCGATGGTCGCCAACAATGATAAATGCGAATTCAGATAGATCCACATGAGTCCCGACGAGCGCGAAAAGGAGGTGTTGTTGCCCATGCCACGCAACGAACAGGATCGGCTTATCTGCGGCAAATGCTTTGCTTACATGTTCCCAGCCTTCTATCGTCAGGGGGGCTGTTCGTTGAATTATGAGCGCGTAAAAGGCGAGAATTCGACCTTTAATTCGATCGATTACCCTCATAGGATTTGTCGAAATCCGGCGCGCAGAACACCGAAGGAGATGTAGCCGCTTGTTATCCCAAACCAGACGAGTTGGGGAGTCAACCAATAGGCGGCGATGAGGCTTGTACTCAGAATTGCGAAGCTCATCCGTCGCCGGCGCAAAATGACATGCAGTTCAGGGAAGCGGATGTGGCTAATCATGAGAAGCGAAACCATAATAAGGAGCAGCGGGAATATCCAATCCGGGAAGAGGTGATGTTCGAATGCCCGGTCCGCGAGCACAGCAAGGGCAAGAAAACCGCCGGATAAAGATGTGGTTAATCCTAAAGACTCCATCGGCTTGTTTTTGTCAGTGTAAAGGTTGAAGCGGGCGAGGCGGTACGCACTTGCGAGGACGAAAATCACTCCGGCGATCCAGTAAGGCCACCGAATTAGAGGGGTTTCTGATAGGTGCTGCCATACCAGAACCGAACCTGCCCCGCCGAAAATGATGATGTCGACCAAGGAATCAAGTTGTGTGCCAAACTCAGATGAGACATCCAGCCGCCGGGCGATTCCTCCGTCAAATCCATCGAGTAGATTACCTGCCAGAATCAGAACACCAGCAAGGTTGATGTTTCCTTCAATCGCCAGTGCGATGGAAGACATTCCGCAGATCAACGTGGTGAAAGTTATCAAGTTCGGTACATATTGTCTAAGTGCACTCATTAGGCAGTCCTTACATTTAAAGATTTTGCATCTATCTTAATCGACATTACTGTTTCTGGCGACTGGTGTGATGCCAGCACGCACGATATCACCAGGTTGAATCAGTGCCTGATAATCGGTCGGTAGATAAAGCTCAACGCGTGAGCCGAATTTAATCATCCCAATCCGGTCACCGGCTTCGAGTTCGTCGTCAGGTCGCACTGAGCAAACGATCCTTCGGGCGAGGATGCCGGCGATCTGCTTAATCAGGATGCGATCGCGGCCATGTTCAATTCCGATCAGGTTGTGCTCGTTCTCGAGCGCGGCTTCTGGTCGAAATGCCTGGATGAACTTACCCGGAACATGGCGAGTGAATATTACAACGCCCTTCCCGGGAGTCCGATTTACGTGGACATCTGCGATCGACATAAAGATCGCGATTCGCAGAGCCTCGCGTTGTAGAAAAATTGGTTCGTTAACTCGTTCCACAACGACAACCTTGCCATCTGCTGGTGAATAATACAGGCCGTCCTCGCGGGGGATAGTTCGGGCTGGATCACGGAAGAATAAGGCCAAACCGACCCATACGATACCCAATAGAGTCGCGAGAGAAACCCAGAAGGTTTGGCGGAGGATTAAGGCGGCAATCAGCGCTGAGAGGGTCAACAGAGAAACAATGGTGAACTCGCGCCTGGCTTCTTTTGCGATCGTTATAGAGGAACGCGGTGTATCCTTCTTATTGGCCATAGGGCAATTTTACCCGGTTATAGTGACAAGGAAAACACTCACGATCATAATACTGATGCAAGATCATCAATCTTCTCCCAGTAGGATATCCCGAGCGGTTTCAACATACTCCAACGACTGATGCCTGAAATAGGTATTGTATAGCTCGGCGTAGTGTCCATCTCCCTGCATCAGGGTTTGGTGGTTCCCTTCTTCGATAATCTTTCCCTCGTGCAGCACAATAATACGATCAGAGGCTTTTACCGTCGAGAGGCGATGAGCGATAAGGATCGATGTGCTGTCCGCGAGTATCAAATTCAGGGCTTCCTGGATTTGTGATTCCGTGAATGGATCAATGCTGGCTGTGGCTTCATCCAGGATGAAAATCGCTGGGCGCTGAACGAGAACTCGCATTAATGAGACCAATTGGCGCACACCCATCGAGAGTCGGTTGCCGCGCTCTCCTACTTCCGATTGAAGTCCATCCGGAAGGGTTTCAATCCACTCGCCACCACCGATCTTTTGGGCGAGTTTATCAATCTCGTCATCACCAACATCAGGGGAAGCGTAACGGATGTTATCCGCGACTGTTCCTGAAAAAAGGAACGGCGTCTGGCTGACGATCCCAAGCTGTCTACGGTACTCCTGTAAATCGAAACTGCGGATGTCTTGATCGTCGATGAGCAACCGGCCGCCCTGGAATTCGTAGAAGCGCGAGATGAGTTTCACAATTGAGGATTTTCCTGCGCCCGTGTGACCGACCAGGGCGAGATTCTCGCCTGGCTCGATGTGCATGTTGAATCCTTGAAGCACTGGTTCTCCCGGTTTGTAGTGGAAAAAGATGTCTTCGAAGGTGATCTTTCCTCGCAGCTTATCGACGGATTTGCTGGCGATCTGTGTGACTGCAGATTCGGCGTCGATCAACGCGAAGACTCGTTCTGCGGCCGAAAGACCGTTCTGCACCTGGGTCCAGAAGGATGATAAGTTGAGCACCGGGAACCAGAATCGATCCAGGCTGGTGATGAACAGATACCAGGCGCCAACTGTAACCACACCCTGCGCTGCGCTCATTCCGCCGACGTAAACCATTATCGCCGTTCCGATCCCCATTAGAGCGTTGAGAGTCGGGAAGACGCTTGAGAGCACCAATCCGCGGCGGATATTCGCCTGGTAGGAGATTAAATTGACTTCTCGAAATTCATCATAGATCTGGTTTTCTTGACGGAAATTCTTCGCAACGGAGATCCCGGTTACAGCTTCTTTAATGGCCGCGTTCACATTCGCCATCGCCCGGAAACCGTGACGGGTGACGCGCCGGGCGATTTTGCGGAACCCGATCGCGATCAGGAAGACGACCGGCATCATTGCGGTAAGCCAGATCGTTAGGCGGAGATCAATGCCGATTAAAACTGCGATCAGGATAAACGACTGGATTAGCTGGGTGACCAGGTCCGTTACTAACACGACAACCTGGGCGAAGTCCTGCGTGTCTGAGGTTATTCGACTGACGACCCGGCCGGAGGCGAATTCGTCGTAGAAAGAAAGATCGTGTTTGGCTGAGGCGATAAACGCGTCGCGCCGCAGCTCGAGCATCACGTCAGCAACCGCCCTACTGATGAGCCTGCGCCGGACCCAGTTTGCCCCCCAGATCAATACACCAAGGGCAAAGATCACACCGACGAAGGTGAGCATGAGCTGTGTGGAGCCTTCTTCTGCTATCAGATCCACGCTGCGTGAGATCAGGATCGGTGTGGCCGCACTTGAGGCGGCAATAAGGAGAATAGCGATGATGGCAAATGCGATACGGCGGTTGTGGGCGCGGAAATACTCCAGCATACGCACGGCGAGATCGCGGTCTCGGTATGAGCGGTCATAAGCTTCGGCGTTGAGGCCGGAGAAGAAGCCCATCTGCTATTTGTCCTCGTCGCGTGTAAAGATAAGACGGTAAGTATCCGAGATTTCCATCAATACATCATGCGGACCTGCGGCAGTGATCCGTCCGCGTCGTAGAACGATGATCAGATCAGCCCAGCGGATCTGTGAGATACGGTGCGTGATAATCAGCGTTGTTCGCCCTTCGGCTGCGCGGAAGATCGCCCGTTGGATTTGATCTTCCGTGGCGCTGTCGATCGAGGATGTTGAATCATCTAGGATCAGGATACGAGGGTCGGTAAGGAAGGCGCGCGCCAGAGCGATTCGTTGGCGCTGCCCGCCGGATAACGTAATCCCGCGTTCTCCGATGACAGTGTCATATCCGTCTTTAAAAGCAAGGATGAAATCATGTGCCTGGGCGGCTTTAGCCGCCTGCTCGATCTCCGCCTGTGTTGCCTGCGGGCAGCCAAAGGATATGTTTTTGGCGAGGGTTCTCGAGAATAGAAAGACATCCTGTTCGATGATGGAAATTTGCTTGCGTAAAGAAGCCAGATTCCAATCACGCACATCCACACCGTCGACCAGCACCTGACCGGATGAGAGGTCATGGGTGCGGTTTATTAATTTTGCGAGGGTCGTCTTCCCGGTTCCGGTCTGTCCGACGAGCGCGATCGTCTGACCGGGCTGTACGTGAAACGTGACGCCCTCGAGGCTGTTCTCCGCTTCCGGGTAAGAGAAGGTGACATCTTTAAATACAATCTCCCCTCGCATCGTCTGCGCATACCCACGCGGGTTTTGGTTGAGCTTTGTCTCACGCCTGATGAGATCCAGAATGCGCCGAGCGCTGGCCATACCGAGCGATACCTGGGAGTAAGCAAACAAGGATGCAAATGTCGGGAACCCGAAGAGCTGGATGAGACCCATGTAAGCGACAACCTGACCGACATCCAGGAGGTCTTGTTGAAAAAGGAGGAGAGCATGCAGGAACGCTCCAGCTTGAGCCAACCCGAGTAAAAGAAGCGGCAGGTAGCGAGCTTCCGCATCACCCTGCTGGACGAATGCGTTGCGGAAGACGCGGGCATTCTCGGTGAAGCGGGCGACTTCTGCCTCCTCCTGTGCACCTCCTTTCACAACTTCGATACCATCAATCGCTTCCGTCAGGTGGGTGTTAAGTTGGCCGAATGCGCGTCGAGCGGAATCGGAAATCGGCTGCAGCTCGCGCAGGTATCGCCAGATTGCGAGGAAGTAGGTGATTATGAAAAGCGCCGGCACGAGAATGAGTGAGGGATGATAGAAAGGCGCAGCGATGAGCGGCATAAGGATGAAATTAGCAGATCCCAAAACGAGGTTAAACCCAGGATTGAACATCAGGTTGATCTCACGCACATCGTTTGTCGCTCTCGCCATCGTATCGCCAACCGGCTGTAAATTGTGGAAGGTCATGCTCTTCCCCAGAAGGCTCGCATAGAGTTCATCGCGGATGTCCCTCTCGAGGCGCTGCCCGATTAATTCCGCCCCGAAGTTACGACCGAATTGCAGCGCGCCTCGGACAAGTTGGGATACGACGATCCAGATAGCGATCAGTAGAAGCTTCTTCTGGTCTGCAGGGTCTGAAAGGATGGAGTTGAAGGCAACGCCAATGAGAATGGGCACAAGCGCAGCGAGTGCGGCGTTTCCTAGTGCACCGATAAAAGCCAGAACGACCATCCGCCAGTTGCGTGAAACGTGGGACACGATCCAGCGCAGCGGTGAGCGTTGGTCAAATTGATGCGTTTGAGGGAGGATGAGATCGGTGGTTGTCATGTAGTGCTTTACCATCACACGAGAGTGCTGGAGAATAAGAACAGGATACCACATGGGCGCAGGCCGCTCGATGTGAATGAGCCGAACGTTTTCATGCTATATTCTCGGGTAGGACGCTCTCTGGCCGCGCCTGTCACAAAAGGGAAAGCAACTCCGTTATAGAGGTGAATCTTGACCAAAGGGAAGGCAAGTGTGCCGAAAGATGACCTGGTACCACTTGTCCGTCGAGCGCAGGCGGGTGAGGGGGACGCTTTCACAGAGCTCTTCCACCAGATGCATCGACCGGTGCTCAACTATATCTATCGTACGGTTGGGGATCGGCAGGCCGCCGAGGACATCACCCAGGATGCGTTTATCCGCGCGCATGAACGCGTCGGCCAGCTCGGTCCGCCTTGGGATTTCAAATCCTGGGTTTTCAGGATAGCGAGCAACCTCGCCATCGACTACCTACGGCAAGGGAAGCGTTTTGTGGATGTAGAGGAGCCGTTGGATATGGGCGGGCCGCCTACCACGCAAAGACCAGCTGAACGTCAGGTTCAGCGCGGGGAGGCTCGTGAGGCGGTGGAGGCAACACTGGTCCTCATGCCGACGAAGTACCGCCAGGCGATTGTTCTACGCGAGATCAACGGACTCGCCTATGGTGAAGTTGCCTCGGCTCTCGAATGTACTTACGACAACGCTCGCCAGCTTGTCCACCGAGCGCGGTTGAACTTCCGTGAGCTGCACGGCATCCGTTTGATGGCTTCGAGCGGAGCTGTAAAGTGCCGCGAATTGGAAGATCTGCTCTCAGCATTTGGGGATGGCGAGTTGAGCGCCGAGGATCAGCGTGCGGTGAAGCGCCATATCGCGACCTGCGCGTATTGCCAGGAGACGGAGGAAGACCTCAAGAAGGTCGCGGCTATGGTCGCCGGTTTGGTGCCCATTCTCCCCTCACCGGGTTGGACAGAAGGGGTTATAGAGGGAATACAATCCCTGAATGTACCACCTGCAAAGCCGGGTGGAAGCGGATTGGAAGAGACTGGCGAGGGAACAGGTGGGGGGACAGGCGGAGGCGGTGTTGGATCAAACTTCAAATCGCTATTCTCAGGGGGAATGTGGAGCAAAGTCGTCCTTGCAGGGGCAATTGGGGTCGCTGCAGGACTTGTCACCGTAGGCATTGTTTTTGGAATGATGGACGTCACATTCACCCTGCCGGTTCCTAATCCTCTATCGGTACCTTATTCAACCGATGGAGAACCGACATCGTCGCCTAGTACGCCAATCCCTGAAGAGGGAGTGGTTCTCTCTACTGATGATGGATCCTCGGCGGGCGTCGAACCACCGACGCCAACCATTGAACCGGCTCCAACCTTAGGACCGGCAATCGCAATCGCTTTAGGTAACAGCAATTGCCGTTATGGACCCGACAATATTTACCATATTGTGGGATTCCTCATGAAAGATGAGCGCGCTCCGATCGATGGCCGGAATGCGGAAACTACGTGGTGGTACACCCAACGCCAGGATGGACCAGGTCACTGCTGGGTGGCGAACTATCTCACAGACGAAGAAGGAGATATAGCTAGTGTTCCGGTAGTTCAAGCGCCGCCAACACCTACCCCAGTTGACACCGAGCCGCCGGTTGTAACGATCTCTAATGAGCCGGCAGGAACTCAGAGACCGAATGAAGACGATATTGTGATTTTCTCAGCTACGGCGACAGATAATTTCGGAATTGGAAAGATCGAGATCTGGCTCCAGGCGCCGGGGGAGAAACTCCCTGCGCTCGTCAGAACGTGTGTGGATACGTCAACCTGCAGCTACCTGGGTGGTCCATATTTGCCTGGGACAGGCATGTATTACTCTGCAGCAACGGATCTTGCGGGAAATGAGGGGACAAGTTCGCAGAACACATTGCGCATATATGCCGTTGTTAAGTAGTAGTAAGTCAACCTGATTTAGATGACATCCATCACAACCACTATGACTTAGCAGCAGGCAGGAAAAGAATTCAACTATCAGGGGGGCTAGACATCGAACTGGAGGTAACAATGCCTACACTTCAAAAAAACAGGATCTTCATCTTGCTCGTGGGGGCTGCCTTACTCCTCGGCGCATGTAATTTACCGGATCTCAACTTACAGTCAGTTCCACCGCCCTCAGCTACGCCGGTGAGGGAGGAACCTACGGAGGTGCCGATTTTGTCGACAAAGGGTATTGATGACGAAGTAGATCCATCGCCCACCGCTGTGGCAAGCCTTGTCCCTTCGGTAACGCCGGTGCCAACGGATGAGCCGTCATTGGTCAAGGCTATTATGAATGCCAATTGTCGCCGTGGCCCAAGCAAGGGCGCAGATCAGTACGCTTATCTACTCAAAGGGGAGAGTGGCCTGGCGCAAGGTTGGAATGACGATCCTGCGTATCCCTGGTTCCTGATCAATGTCGACGATAAACCCGATCCCTGCTGGATCTCTGGCGTAACTCTGGAATATAGCTTTAGCCCCGGCATCCTGCCCTTCGTTGCGCCGCCGCCCGGCTCTATCACGGGTGAAGTGTGGCATGATATCTGTGAACACACGGGAGGGGAGGGTGGTGAACCCCTTGTGCTCGGGCTGGGATGTGCGGAGGGGTTGGACCCCGATGTAATGCGGGCTAACGGAGTTCACGATGGATTCGAGGGTGGGTTCGCCGGTGTGACGATCCATCTGGGATCGGGCGCCTGCCCGTCGGCAGGCTTTTCGACAACGACCACCGATGCCAATGGGCAGTATGCCTTCACCGGTTTGACGGCGGGCACCTACTGCGTGTCTTTCAACGCCCTTACCGATGGCAACGACAGCATCTTGATCCCAGGCGGTCTGACGTACCCAACCGTCGGCGGGACGCCCCAGGTTACGGTGAACCTGCTCGTCAGCCAGAATATGGCTGGCGTGGCTTTCGGCTGGATGTGGCAGTTCGGGAATTGAGCATTACCTATCCCGGCAGCGGACTACCTCGGGCCGGTTTGAACTAAAACGGGGGTTGCCCCAAAAGGGCAGTCCCTCTTTGATAGGCTTAAGTCAGTCGATCGGCTCAAACTTCGCCGTGAAGTGCCGCAGCAGCTTCGGGGCATAGGTGATCCGGTAACCTTTGATCGAGTCCTTGCGTTCTGCGATTTGTTTAAACGTCTCGATTACGAAATCCATATGCGCCTGGGTGTACATCCGGCGCGGTATTGCCATCCGGAGCAGTTCCATCAACGGATAGTGTTTCTCGCCTGTCTCGGGGTCGGTGTACGCGAAGGCGACCGAACCCAGTTCGACGCCGCGGATCCCACCCTCCAGGTAAAGTTCTATCGAAAGCGCCTGGCCCGGAAACTCATCACGGGGGATATGCGGCAGCAGACTGCCGGCATCGACGTAGACCGCATGACCACCGGGTGGCAGGACGACGGGAATACCCGCATCATGAAGCCCTTCGACGAGGTAAGCCGTCTGGCCTAGACGGTATTCGAGGTATTGTTCGTCCAGTCCTTCCCACAACCCGACGGCGATGGCGTCCAGATCTCGCCCTGCGAGACCACCGTAGGTGGGGAAGCCTTCACGCAGGATGAGTTCATTCTGCGCTCTCTGGAAGAGGTCATCGTCGTTCATCGCTAGGAACCCGCCGATGTTCACAAGGGCATCTTTCTTGGCGCTCATCGTCGCACCATCCGCCAGCGAAAATATCTCCTGCGCGATTTCGAGTGTCGATTTTTCGGTATACCCTGTCTCGCGGGTCTTAATGAAAAAAGCATTCTCCGCGTAGCGGCAGGCATCGATGAAAAATGGAATGTTGTATTTGCGATAGATCTCGCTCGTCTGGCGGATGTTCTCGAGCGACACGGGCTGCCCGCCGGTGGCGTTGTTCGTGATCGTGGTCATGCCCAGCGGGATGTTCTCCGCTCCTGTTTCTTTGATGAACGCCTCCAATTTTTCGATGTCCATGTTCCCTTTGAAGGGATGGAACGCTGCCGGGTCGGCCGCTTCTTCGATCACCAGGTTGACGGGGCGCCCGCCGCGGGCGCGGATGTTGGCTTCGGTGGTGTCGAAATGTGTGTTCGAGGGGATGTAAAGGTCAGGCTTTATGAGCAAGGTGCTGAGTATGTGCTCGGCGGCTCTGCCCTGATGGGTGGGGACAAAATGCTTGAAACCGAAAATCTGGGACATCGCCTCCTTGAGCCGGAAGAAGGAGCGCGCTCCGGCGTAGGATTCGTCGCCCTGCATCATCGCTCCCCACTGGCGATCGCTCAGCGCACCGGTGCCGGAATCGGTGAGGAAATCGATGAAGATATCGTCGGAGCGAAGCCCGAAGATGTTGAAGCCTGCCGCTGCCAGTGCAGTTTCACGCTCTTTGCGGCTGATCCTTCGGATCGTTTCAACAGTTTTAATCCGGAACGGTTCAGGTGGATAGGACTTCATAAATACCTCCGCGCGCTGATTTTTACGGTTTTTTTATTAGTCGTTAATTCTCGGGAGTTGTTTGTCCTGTTTCAGGTCCAGTCGCTAATCTATCCCATAGAATGCACAACCCGTTGATTGTACTGGATTTATTCGATGGGCGGCGGGGAACCGATTCGCTCTTCTTCTTGATGAGCGCTCATACAGCGACTATACTCCAATTCTTGTGGAGAGAAAAAAGCCGAAGCGTTTAGGTATATTCTCGCATCCGGCGAAGAGCATAGCGGGGGAAGATAGGAG
>SOIH01000166.1 GCA_004376895.1 Anaerolineales bacterium
TGTCCAATTCGTCCAAAGCGGCTTCCCGTGCGAGGCGGCTGGGAAGATTACGCAGGTTTCTGGATGCTTCGTTAAACAATCTCCAGTTCTCTGAACGGTAGAGACGGTTGAGGAAACTACCGATCGTTCTACCTGCTTTCCCAATGTTGCGGGGCCCCACCACAACCATGGCGATCAGAAGAATAAAGATGAGTTCAAGGGGGCCTATACCAAAGATATCCATATAGAATTTGAGGTTAATCTGGATTCGTGAATCGGCGACGGATTTCTTGTTCCTGATCGGCGAGTGTACCCAGGACACCATTGACGAAACGTGCGGAGCTATCTGAGCCGAAACGCTTAGCGAGCTCGACAGCCTCGTTGATGGCGACTTTTAACGGTGTTTCGTCGTAGAGGACAATCTCCCAGAGAGCCATGCGTAAGATATTCCGGTCGAGAACGGCCAGTTGATCAACGGGCCACTCGGGCGCGAAGGTGGCGATTACATTATCTAACTCTGGAGTTACGGAAAGGATACCTTCCACAAAGCACTTCAGAAATTCCGATCCATCATCGCTCAAGTTGTCATTTTGGTCCAGATACCGAGCAATGACCTCCTGTGGCGAATGGTCGACAGTGTCGATCTCATAAAGGGCCTGGATGATCAGGTTTCGTAATTGCCGTCGTTCGCGCTTCATGGGCTAGAACAGAACTAATCCGTTATTCCGGCGTAGTCAATATCCTCGATGTGTATATCAACGCGAATGACATTCATGCCGATCATCTCCTCGATGGCACGCACGACTTCAGCCTGAACCTTTCGGCTGACCTCGCGCACGTTGGTATCCTGGGCCAGGATCAGGAAAAGATCAACAGCGACCTCACCATCTTCGATATTGATTTGTACTCCTGCGCCCGATCCCCGACGAAAGAGTCGATTGACGCCGCTGCGTATGGGTGCCATATCAACCACGCCAGGGACGCTTAGCGCCGTGAGGCGAGCCAGAGTAAGAAGAACGCCGGGGGCCATCGTTGTTGAGCCGGGAGCTCGATCTTGTTTCTCTTCTTTTGTATTCATTCTTTTTAGACTCCTATTTACATCGCAATTCCGCCATCAATGGTAAGTGTATGACCCGTGATATACGCTGCATCATCGGAGGCGAGGAAAGCGGCAGCTTTTGCTATCTCTTCCGGCTGCCCGACTCGACCGAGAGGGATTATATCCATCAGGCTCTTTTGAGCCTCCTCGGGGACGGTTGACCAGATATCGGTTTGGATGAAACCGGGCGCAATCGCGTTGACCGTGATAGTCCTTGTAGCGACTTCTCGGGCTAGTGCCTTCGTGAAGCCCATTTGTCCTGCTTTTGAGGCGGAATAATTGGTCTGACCGGGATTTCCCATGATCCCTGATATGGAGGCGATGTTAATAATCCGACCGTACCTTCGGCGCAGCATATGGCGGATTGCTGCTTTGCAGCAGTTAAACGTCGATTTTAAATTGGTCTGGATCACATCGTCCCAATCGCTTTCGGACATCGTCATGATCAGACCATCGCGGGTGATGCCAGCGTTATTCACGAGGATATGGAGGTCCCCGTACTTCTCGATGGCGGTTTTAACCAGCCCTTCCGCCTGCTCGAAAACGCTGACGTCAGCCTGGTGGGCAAAAGCCTCCCCACCGCTTCCCGAGATTGTTCTCACGACTTCATTGGCGGCTGAAGAGTTTTGATTATAGTTTACGACGACGCGGGCGCCACGACCGCCAAATTCGAGGGCAATCGCTCGGCCTATGCCGCGAGAAGCCCCGGTCACAATCGCGACTTTATCATCAAAATCCATTCAGGCCTCCATTTTCAGGATATGCTCACGAGATTATACCTAGAAATGGACCGGTGGATGTCCATAAGCAGCAACGCGAGATCGCTGTTCTGAAGCTGGCGGGCGAGCCTGGGCCGTAAGCGCCAGAACCGGCAGGGTCAAATCCCGGGAACGCCGTATTCCCGGGCGAGTTGAATCAATAGCTCGGGATTATTCCGGAATCTTTCCGGGTCTTCCTGATTATTTACGAGCTTCATCAATGTGTCGGCGAGGAGCCGATTGGCGGGTGTAGGGGAACCCAGGCGTGAGCCGGCTTGTACAACCGCCCCGTTCAACCTCAAAACCTCGGATTTGCCGCGCCCAATGTCGAAGTGGAGTGACGGTTTTTTGTCCCCGCGCCCATCGTTGACGATCTTTCCGAGAAGAGGTCGAATGAGCCATCGGGGGAGAAAGATTGCACGCGCGAGAAGGGATACGCTAACTCCCGGCAAATCCTGTGGGGTGTAGCCAATGACCCGCAGGACCCGGACTGTTTCTCTAAGAGACTCAATTTCAATCAATGCAGTACTTGGATTGGAATACACTTGCGACGGAGTCCAACCGAGGATGGCCGAACTCGCATTGGCGAGGATATTCATCAAGAGCTTCGACCATTTCATGCGTTCGGCGTTCGCATAAGTTACAGCGAGGAAGTCGGCTGCTTCGAGATCACTAATGAACTCTGCCGCTAATGGATGGTCAAGTTCCACTCCGATCCCTCTCCGCCGTGCGACATGGATCACTGCAGGTTTTATCATTTGCACAGCAGTAGTAAGGGTGGCAGAGATGACGCGCTCTTCCCCAAAACGCGCAGAGAGCATCTGCTCGCTGCCTATACCATTTAATAGACTTACGATGGTAGGGGGTTCTGTAAACGCGGTCTCGATCTCTGTTGCAGCTGTCTCGGCGTCGTAAGTCTTAACCGTCAGTAGGATGAGATCGGGTTTCTCCATCCCCGAGATTTCGGTGATGGCATGGACATCTTCGACGACTCCATGCGTGCGATCACCGGTTAGGTGAAGACCATGCGCTTGTAAGGCTTCTGCGATTCGCGGCCGCGCCAGAAACGTCACCGGGAAACCGGCGAGTGCGAGCTTGCCGCCTACAAGGGCGCCGACAGCACCGGTTCCAAAGACCAGGTAGCGCAAACTACTTCCCCCCCGAGCTATCCAGTAAACGATCTACCAGGGCATTCAATTCCTCATCGGAGAAGAAGCGGATGATCAGGCTTCCTCCGCGCCGCCCTCGTTTTAACGTGACACGGGTGCCAAGCGCATCTCGGAGTTGATTTTCCAGGGCGGTCTCCTCGGGAGAGCGTTTTGTTGTTGGTTTCTTCTTCCGCCGTTCACCGAGCAGGCGTTGTACGAGTTCCTCGACTTGGCGCACGCTGAGTTCTCGCTCAAGGATGCTCTGAAGTGCCGCGGATTGGGCTTGTGCGGTGGGAAGGCTGAGGAGCGCCCGGGCGTGTCCCTCTGAGATCTTGTTCTCGATGAGTGCGGCTCGGACCGCAGCGGAGAGCTTTAACAGGCGGAGCGTGTTACTCACGGTGGCGCGGTTCTTACCGACACGTTCGGCGATCTCCGCGTGAGAAAGGTCGAACTCATCGGCTAACTGGTGATAGCCATTGGCAATTTCCAGAGGGTTTAAGTCCGATCGCTGCAAGTTCTCCACGAGTGCCCACTCGAGCTGCTGCTGTTCATTGGCTTCGCGTACGATCACGGGGACGAATTCCAGACCGGCTTTCTGGGCAGCCCATAAACGCCGTTCTCCTGCGATGAGCGTATAGCTGCCCCCTGCACCTTTCGAGAGGACGATAAGCGGCTGCAAGATGCCGTGTTCTCGGATGGAATCGGCGAGTTGAGAGATGTTCTCATTTTCCGGGGACGTGCGTGGCTGCCTGGGATTCGGTTGAATGTTCTCGACGGGCACCTGAAGCATACCTTGCCTCGATGGAATTTGGCCGGGGCCTGCCGGGATTAATGCATCCAAACCTTTACCTAACCCGCGTTTCTTACTCATCTCTTACCTCATCGTTACGGTTGGTTTCTACATTTTCGATGCCGTCACCTTGGAGAAACTCCTGCGCCAGCGACAGGTAAGCAACTGCGCCGCTTGAATTCGGCGAATAGGCCGTAATAGGAAGTCCGTGAGACGGCGCTTCAGCGAGCCTGACACTGCGGGGTATCACCGTTTGAAAAACTTCGTCTGGGAAATGCTGTCTGACTTCCTTCACGACATCCTGCGAGAGGTTCGTTCGGCCGTCATACATTGTGAGCAGCATCCCGCGTATGCTGAGTTCTGGAAAGAGTCCACTTTTAACGCGCGTCAACGTCTCCATAAGCTGCGTCAGCCCTTCCAGGGCAAGGTACTCGCATTGAATAGGGATGATGACGCCATTCGATGCAGCGAGCAAGCCGTTGAGCGTTAATAAGCCGAGGGAAGGCGGGCAATCCACGAAGATGTAATCGAAATTCTTCGAAAGAGGTTGGAGCATTTTCTTTAATACCCTCTCACGCTCGGGGACGTCGATCATCTCGATTTGAGCCCCGACAAGCGCAGAGGAAGATGGCAGCAGGGAGAGTTTTAGTTTCTGGTTGTGAAGGACGATCTCAGATGCAGGGACCCTTCCGATGAAAGCATCGTATGTGCCTTGCCGGATCTCTGAGTGGTTTATGCCCAGGCAGGAAGTCGCATTTGCTTGCGGGTCGATGTCGACGAGCAAGACGCGCATCCCGAATTTCGCAATATTGGCGCCGAGATTGATTGCGGTGGTCGTCTTCCCCACACCACCTTTCTGGTTAACCAAGGCATAGATACGTGTCATTCAATCACCGTCCGTTCGACAAATTTGACATCGGTGGATCTCGGGATACTGGCAATACC
>SOIH01000049.1 GCA_004376895.1 Anaerolineales bacterium
CCCATCGCTGGAATCACATACCAGTCGAGTAAGCCAGTTAAAACCGCAGCGATCACAGCGGCGATATAGTCTCCGCGCACGCCTATCGGACGGTTATCCTTCCAGATCACCCCGGCGAGCGCGCCGATGATCAGGCCTACCACGACCATTGCCGCAACCAGAATTAAGATTTCCATTACAACGCCTCCTTAATTAGGGTCTACAATATCGATCCTTGATGTTTGAAGAGCGTACCTCATTTCGAGTTGACTATTACCCTCCTTCTCTCTTTCCTGCGGAGACCGCCCGCAAGCGTATAACCGGAACATATCGCCCAAGCTCCTGATATGCTGCTTCTGTGGCCTCTATTCGAAACCCCATTACGCGGGCGAGCTGCATCAAAGCCGCAGGATGGCGCCGCCCATAATCCAGCATCTCTAGTTCTGCATCCTCAACCGAAAGCCGCTCGGCAACAGCGGGGAAAGACCTGCTTTTAAACTGCACGTTCACGTCGGGGTCCTTGCCAATATTGAGCAGCCAATCGGATTTCTCGCCCCAGCCCGAGGCAACGTAAAAGGCGTTGTTATTCGCATCATTTCGGACCACCTCGAGGATGACATTGCGCTGTTTACCGGTTACACGACCTCTGTGTGTGAGCATGAGGAAGTGCCCACCGAAGAGCCAGCCGAGCCCCAGCCGATAAAGTCCAATGGGCGCTCGAGCTAGCGTACGTAGTAAACCACTCGGTGGTTTTCGGTCGGCCACTTTCTCAATCATGCCTCACCTCAACTCAATGGCTTTCTCAGGGCATTGTAAGACACAGGCGCCGCAGGCAATGCAGCGCGCGCCATGGTGAAAGACTACACAACGAGCGTCATAATCCGGCGCCCAACAGCCCACCGGACACACCTCATAACACTGCCAGAGACCCTTGCAGCGCTCGGGAGCGAAATGGATTTCCAGGCTCCGGAGCTTGCGAGCTAGATACCAATGCTCTGCCAGCAGAGATCCCAAATTCGGCCCTTCAGACACTCGCTACCTCCAGCCCATAACGTTCGGGACCAGCCAATAAGCCAGGCCGAGAAGACCCCCGATCAGCGCTTCCCAGCCCCAGTTCGCCTGTTCCCCCCTCATAAGCGGAGACATCCCCTGCAGCTCCGCGGCGATAAAAACGGAAAGCGCCGTGACGCCGATAGCGCGTGCGAACAGAACATCGATGGATGCTGGATCCCAGAGTGTGGAATACAGGAGCATTCCCGCCAGGCCGATCAACGCCAGCGGCAGACTTTTTGCCAGACCGTCCCGCCCCGGCAGCCAAGGAAGGGTTACGGCATAGAACGCCGATAGCGCAGCC
Organism: Anaerolineales bacterium; assembly: GCA_004376895.1. Lineage (GTDB taxonomy): Bacteria > Chloroflexota > Anaerolineae > Anaerolineales > E44-bin32 > E44-bin32. Next base: position 1,334 of record SOIH01000049.1, read on the forward strand.
ATGGCGATGAGCGTCGGCCAGAACATACTGCGCCAGAATATCGCAATCGGGATCAAGATCAGCAGGGCGTAAAAACCCAACGTAACAGCGGTCATCTCCAGCCGGTCTCGCAGCGGGAATTGCACCCAGCGCATGTCGTCAGTTTTTTTCCTGCCGCGCGCGAGGTAGTCGGGGATGTCAACCGCCCGCGCAGGCCCCCAGTGAACGCCCCACCCAGTTTGCTCGCGGATTCGCCCTCCCTCTACTCCGTTGGCGCATAGCTGTGGGAGGATCAACGCGTGGTGCTGGAGATACTCGCTCAGACCGCTGATATGCAGCGCGCCGATGATCTTGTCGGCCGTGAGAAAACCTCCGCCGGCGGCGCACCATACGTTAATGCCATCCGAATCCACTACCAGGATCCAGGCGTCGAGTTCTCCATCGATCGCTCTCACCAACCGCCGCACGGTGAGTTCGAAATTTCCGGTAACAAGCAAGGGCGAATCTCGACCGGGTTTACCAACCGCATAGACACCGGGTTTCACCTGCGGATACGGTGGGAGGATCCGGAAAAGGGATGCCCACAGATCGATCAGGACTGTCCGCAGAGTCCGCTCGCCGGTCAATCGGCCGCGGAACATCTCAGGCTTGCGATCGGCCTCGTCCTGATCTACAGGTGTGGCCAGGTAGAGGCGCAAGCTGCCAGCCAGCTCAGTCGAGAGCAGGGCCCAGTCGAAACCAGAATTGGATAAGACTCCCTCGAAGTCCACCAAGGGGTGGGTCGTAGTGCGGGTGAGCAGCCAGGTGAGGAACTTCAGCGGAGCGCGAACGATTGTAAAGAGGAGCCGAGATCCCCCCAAAGTAGGTCTCACCTCATCGAGCACGGCGAGCTTCCCGTCAGGAACGAGCAGCTTTCGCGCCGCCTTCAGAATGTGACGCCGCCCTCGTTCGGTCATCTCGCTGAGCGCTAGGCTGCTGACAATCAGATCGAACGATTGCGGGTCAAAAAGCTCATCGATCATGACCGCATCCATGCGCCGGAGATCAACGTGGTCCTCTACATCTTCCTTTTCGATTCGTTTAGCAGCTTCTGCGAGCATTCCGGAGCTGATATCGGTCGCCGACACCTTCGAGCCAGCCTTCGCCATCGCAACGGTCAGGCCGCCGGTCCCGCAGCCAATCTCAAGGACTCGCGTCCCCTCGTGAACAAGTTCTTCCACGATCAGATGGTGCATCGATTCGAGGCGGCCGAGCGTGAGCAGTCGAATGCCGCGATCGTAATCAGCCGGGCGACGTTCAAGCCAGCGCATGAATACCGTCGCCATCAACTCTTCTCCACCGTTAATCCTGCCAGTATGGTTTCTATGGGGGCAGTGTCCATATGGTCCCAATCCACGAGCTCTGGTTCGATGAACCAGAGCATGGCCAGACCTTCGTACATGGCGATTACGGAAATTGCAGTTCCTTCGGGGTCGCAAGGTTGAAATTCGCCGCTGTCTATACCCTGCTGGATGATCTCGGTGAGGATAGCGGTATAGCGCTTGAAGTAGCCGACGATGGCCTCTCGTATGGCTTTACTTCGCGCCGCCAGGGCAACAAATTCATAGGCCAGGGGGAGCATTTTTTCGAAGCGCTTGTATTCTTGTACCGCAAAGGCAACGAAGGTTTTCAGTCGTTCGCTCGACGAACCTTCCGTAAGAACTAACGCTTCCGCCTCGCGCATTTCATAGATGAAGACACGGTCAAGCACAGCTCGAATGATTGCGTCTTTACTTTTGAAATACCAGTAGAGGGCGCCTTTTGAAAGCCCCGACTCCTGGACGATATCGTCCATACGGGCTTTATCGATCCCACGAGTCGTGAAGACTTTTTCCGCTGCGTCGAGGATCTGGCGCCGTCGAGTTTCTTCGATTTCTTTCTTTGCAGGCATCTAGACTGACTGGTCGGTCTATTACAATATATACGGTTGCATCCACAGTGTCAAGCAGGATAAATCAGATCTGCTATGCTATAATCCGCCGCATGTCTGAAAAAGAGAAGACCTCACAACCCGAATCTATCATGGTGCACGAGGACGTCGGGGAATTTCATTTCTCGCGCCGAACTGTATATAGCGCCCTCCTGCCGGTCGCCTTTGTGACAGGCCTGGCCGCCGGGTATCTGTTTTGGGGCCGCGACACTGTCCCGCCAGCCAACCCGGCTGCTCCTGTAGCAGTCGTTGAAGAGACCGCTCCTGGATCACCCGAACAACCCACGCGTTTTGAGATCAGCACAGACGACGATCCATCGCTCGGTCCCGAGGACGCGCCGATCACGATCGTCGAGTTCAGCGATTTCCGCTGCCCTTACTGCAGCGTGTTCCACGTGGAAACGTTTGATGACCTGATGGCGCAGTACCCGGACCAAATTCACTTTGTGTACCGCGACTTCCCGGTCGTCGGCGGCTTCGAAGCTGCACTTGCGGCGGAATGCGCTGACGAACAAGGCGCTTTCTGGGAGTTCCACAATCTGCTTTTCTCAGGTGAATACCCGAATTTAGACCGCGACGCGTTTGCAGCCTACGCCGAGAAACTCGACCTCGACGTCCAAGATTTGCTCGCCTGTGTGGACGAGGAACGTTACAGTGATGAGGTTGAGGCGGATGCTCGCTACGCCTCAGGTCTCGGAATCACCGGCACGCCAACTTTCTTCATCAATGGACTTCCGATGGTCGGAGCGCAGCCGCTTGAGGCTTTTATCCAGGTTATTGAGTACGAACTCGGAGAGTAGTTCGCAGGCTTATACTGTCCCTTACTGCCCAACATCTAATTTAGATAGAAAATCAAGCAGCGTTCGGTTGAACGCCTCAGCCGCGTCGATCGGTGTGGCATGGCCGGAATCGGGAATTACGACCAGTTGTGCGCCGGGGATGTGGCTGGCTAGTTCCTTTTTGGCGTTCATCGATACTGTCGTATCAAGTTCCCCGGCGACGACGAGCGTCGGAATATTGATTTCGTTTAGACGATCGCGGATGTCGAAACGGGTGGCTGCCCATATCGCACGTAAATATGCGCCGCGCGGGTTCGAGGCAATGCGCTCGGCTGCAGCCTGGCGCAGAAGCTCTTGTTCCGACTCGGGGAAAAGCCCCGCCGCAACCCATCCCCCCACTCGGTCCATCCTACCCAGCACCACAAACGCAATCCTCACCAGCTTCCGGAAGAGCCCGCTTGAGCCCGAGCGCAGCTTCGCAAACGTATTAACTAATGTCAGCGAGCGGACAGTTTCCGGATGGGCGAGCGCCAACTGCATCGCCACCGCCCCGCCAAGCGACAATCCCACCACATGCACCGGCGATTCAGAGTGCTCTTTCACCACAGATGCGGTCGGGAGTGCCATATCCTCGATGGACGGCCATCCCGCTGGTTGGCTGGACTGACCATGCCCGGGCATGTCGAGCGCCAAAACCCAATAGCGTTCGCTGACAATCGGGATCTGGAGCCCCCAATCCTCGCTGCACGAACCCAGCCCATGCAGAAATAGAACACCGGGATCTGCGCGGTCTGATGGATTGTGATATTCGTAATAAATTTGACTGTTTTCTACTTGGTGAAAACCCATGGCACCTGTTCACCTCCACCACCTTGTTTGGGGCTGTACTCGATCAGCGATTATCAACCTCAGGGCAGTGCCACTTCGATCACCACCATGCGATGGTCAGAAGCGAGGGAGTCGGAGACCCAGGCATCTACGGGTACCAACCCGCGAACCCATACATAATCGATGCGTGATTCAGGTTCGACTGCCGGACTTGTAAACGGGGTGGGGTCGATCCCGAGTGTGGTAAAGGGATCCGCGAATCCCGCGTCTCTGATCAAGGCGATCTCCGGTTCATCCGACCGTGCGTTGAAATCGCCTCCAAAGCTAGCGGGGGAACGCGCCCCGATGAATTCCAGCGCCTGCGCGGTCTGGCGCATCGTGTCCTCATCGGAAAGACCCAACCAGATGCCGTAAGAATGCAGGTCCTTGCCATTCCATGTGAGCGCGGCGTGAACCACGCCCGTTGGCTCCTGCAAACTGTCCACGAGCGTGAAAGCTTCCGGCGCCTGCGGGCCTTTATAAAGCAGCGCTATGCCGGTCAGATGCTCGACCGTCGGGAGATACACGACGTTCATCCCCAGCCTTCGAGCGAGGAAGTAGGCGTTGTCGGCACAGTAGCTCGTCATGCGTCCCGTGTCGACTTCCTGCAGCGCGATCACATCCACGCCTTCTCTCTCAATTGTTCGGGCGATATCTTCCAACGTTGTGTGCCAATCGTCATCGTAACCATAGTGGATGTTGTAGGTCGCCAGCCGCAGCCTATCTTCTGGCAGCTGGGCCTTCGCCTGCGGCCATACAGACACACCCACGATGACCAATGCGAGTATAAAGGACACCCACGACCAGCCCGATTCCCACTCGAGATCCTGCTGTGCTTCTGAATCTTGACGTTTCCACAGGACACCCAAGGCGATAACGAGACAGGCTCCCAAGTACACAGCCCAGCCCATCCCTTTCATCTGCGGCAGTGTATATGGGTAGGTAAAAGCGAAAGCGTTGAGGAAATCGAAGAGCAGGAGCAATAGGCCACCCAGAGCCAACGGCCAACCCGGCGGTCTAATCGGCGAGGCGTTATCGCCCAGGAGCAAAACGAGTGCATATACTGACGCTGCCTGAGCCAGCAGCAGCGCAACTGCTCCCCAGACGCCACTCATGAAATAACCAAGCAGCAGGCCCCCGGTGAGAAGAACCACGACGGCTATGCCCCCGCCCGATTTTACTAACCGAACTCTAATTAAATCACCAATGTTTGGGAGAAGTGGGATAAAGGTGATGGCTAAAAGCAGGACCGCTATCCATGGATAAGAGGTATCCGACCAACGGGCGATACCATTTGGGAGAGACAGAAGCGATGTCTCAAGAAAGAAGAAAGCGCCCAAGCTCAAGCCGCCCACCCAGGACAGCCTTCGCAACGGAGGCGCAGGCTCCTGTTCATTCTTTGTTAACCACAGTGAGATACCAACCGTTAACACCGACCACAGGGCTACAGGGATGAGCGAGGCATTCTGCAGGCTGATGTCGAACGTGTCGCCGACGATACGCAGGATCATCTCCAAGATCAGCCCCCAGAGGATCGGCCGCCATATTTTTGGTCGTTTTCGCGAGAGCCATAGCGCCAGGTAGGATCCCCCTGCGGCGATCACAATCAGCGCACCCCAAAAGCGAAACAATTGGTCGTTCACCGAGAGCGCTACTCGCGCCAGCGCAGTCAAGGAGGCTAGCGCTGCCATGCTGCGTGCCGAAGGTTTTCGGGCCAGGATTCCGGGCGCAAGCAACGCCCCCACGACGAGTAAGTTGCTCACCACAAGCCAGGCATTCATAGGACCCTCGAACACCTGATCGTAGATGAAGCCGAACATTGTTGAGAAGATCACCCGCAGCGCCTGGATAAAGAAGACAACGACCCAAGACGCGATCATCACCTGTAAGGTCATTTGGTTACCCTTCCTTGGAATTGCTGTTTCATAGATTTGCGACCAGGCATCCTGATCAGTTCACGCTGAATTTAAGGATTCGATCAGGGCATTTCGACCTGCATCGTCTCCAACATCTCGTCCAGCGCAGTGAGCTTTGGGAAGAAACTTTCTGGGTCTTCGAGATCTAGCTGACTTTCTACCTCTATGATATAGGTGTCATAGGTATTTATGAACGCCTCGTATTCATCGCCGATGAAGGTCTCGCCATCCGCAGGCAGATTTGGATGGGTGACGGGCAGAATCGCCGAAATGATATAGCTGCCGTCGTCCGTCAAACCTTGAAATGCGTAGAAGATGTCCTGGTTGTTTATCGGCCAAGCGGCCTGGCCATACTGGCTCACGAAGCGCACCCCGGATCCGCCTTCAAACTCGAGGTAATCCACCTGCACGGTGATCATCTGGGCGGCGTTGAAGATCGGCAGCACTAAGGGTACGCTCTCGGGATACTCCGGCTTCAGCGCAAGAAAAGCCTCTAAACCTGCCACACTCTCCTCTGCATCCTGGTTGACCTCAAGGAATTCCGCTACCGCGTAGATCGATATATGTGCTTTATGAAAGGTCTCGTTGAGAGGGTAATCATAGAAGGTGAAATCGTCGTGCGCCGGAACCGAAAACCACTCCATCTCGAGTTCAGCGGGGAGAACGGATGGATGAGCGCCGTAATCCTCACCCTCCGGGTAGGAGAAGCACAATACATTGAAGCACACATCCGGCTCAGGGGCTTTAGTGGGTTCTGGTGTGGCCGCTGGTTCGAGCAGTTCTTGTTCGAGATCCTCTAGCTCAGAAAACTCAACCATTGCCGTTGCCAGCGCTTCAATATCCGTGAGATCGATGTCCTGCATTATCGACCTCACCAGTGGAAACGCGAAGGCCAGACCCACGCAGAGCATTATCGCTATCAGACCCGCGCACCCCACACCGATCCACAGGCAAGTGCGACCTGTACTTCTCCCCGATGTCTCTGCCGGTTGAGCGGGGGACTCGATAACCGCCGGTTCCGGTGCAACCTCTTGAACGGGTTGTGCTTCCGGAGCAGCGCCGCTCACTGTCGCTTGAGCTGGTTTCGGCGCTCCGCACTGCCCGCAAAAACTACTCTCTTCAGGGATATCTGCCCCACAACGCTCGCATTGCATGTCTCGTCTCCTCCATCTGCATCACGGCATAACTTGACCGATTCCAAAACCGGTCATGCGATCTCTTAACAAGATACGGTCTATTGCTCCGGCCGCCAGGTAGCATCAAAATCCAGCGCCGGGTCAGTTGTCAATTCCTGATACTCAGTGCAACTCACGCGCATAATGGCGATATTGTGATTTGCGCCGTCCGGCCAGGTCTCGAAAGCGATCCACTGACCATCCGGCGACCATGTCGGTTCACCCATCGGCTGTAACGAGAGCCGTCCATCCTGGCACACTTGGATCTCGCGCACACCGCCATCCACTACAGGTGCAGCGACCAGGCGGGGGATATTACCGACCACCTTTTCGAAGAGAATCGTGGCGCCATCAGGAGACCAATCGGGTCGGGCAATATCTTTGCCATCGCTGTGCGTATATCTTGTCTCCTCCCCACCGTCATCGGGGACAAGCCAGATCTCCTCCTGCCCTCCTCGCCCGGTGAGGATGGCGATCTGAGAACCGTTTGGCGCCCAACTCGGAGCCCAGTTGAAAGCAAGGTCATCGTTGACGTTCCGCAAACCTTTCCCATCGACGCCGATCGTGAAGATCTGCGGACGCCCAGTGCGCCAGGAGGTGAAAGCCAGTCGAAGACCATCATGCGACCAGTCCGGGTCGTAGTCCCCGCCTCCCACAGTGACCATAAGCAAACTCGGTTCAGAAGGGACTCCCAGCGGATCCACAATCATGACGAAAACCGAAGAGCCCTGATATTCTTCACTATTGCCGTTGCACGGGGAGGTATACGCCAGCTGCGTCCCATCCGGCGACCATGCGGGCTGGCAAGCCCCCGCGGCGAGATCCGTGAGTTGATGTTCTTCACTACCATCGACGTTGATCAAGTAGATCTGCGGTCGGCCCCCGCGGTTTGAAACGAAGGTGATTTGACTCGCGCCACCCAGGGTAACGCCCGATGGAATGGGAGTCGTTGTCGGCTGTGGGGTGGGAAGCTCGACAATATCAGCCGTTGGTGTAAGCGTCGGTGGGATGAGCGGGGTGAGTATCGCCGTAGGAACGATCCTTTCAGTCGGTTCAATGATCGAGGTGGATTGAGCTTCAGCAGGATCGGATAGGGCAGCGATGCTCTCAGGTTCATCTTCACCGAAGAACCCGAAAGCGAGGAGCGTTGCTGCGATCGCAATCGCCAGGACTACAAATCCTCCGCCCACGATGGCGATCCATTTCCCGGGAATTCCCCCTGGCGGTGTGCTTGAGGGTGCCTGCGGTGGAGGTACCGGCGGTGGGCCCGGCGGTGTTACTGCTGGATGGGGAACCTCGGGCATCGCGCTTGCCTGGCGTGTTGGCTCTGGGGCTAGTGGATCGTCCCCAGCGTAAGATGTCGCTGCGGGCACATCGGGATCTGGTTGTGCCGGCGCATCATCCTGTCGCGGCGCGCCGCACTCGCTACAGAATTTTTCTTCTGCTCGCGTCACTGCGCCACATTGTGCGCACCGTGATACTCCCTCCTCCGCAACTAACATCTCGGGTGACGCCATCACCGTCGCGATGGCGTCCTCGTCGCCCATTATCCTAGGCGCAGATTCAATATCGGGTTCGTAATGAAAGCGAAAACTTGTTTCGCCAATAGTGATTGTATCGCCATCATTGAGCTCAGCGGATTGGACGATCTCGCCGTTCACAAAAGTTCCCCCCGTGCTGCCGAGATCGTCGATCACGCAGCCTCCTGCGGAGAATCGAATCACGATATGTTTGCGCGACACCTTGGGGTCCAGAATCTGTATATGTGATTCCTTACCGCGCCCTACTACAGTTGCCTCTTTGATTAACTTGAACTCGTGGCCAACCAATTCGCCGCTGGTACCCTCAAGCCAGGCCTCACTCTCCTGTGCCATTTTTCGACTCCGTTTCAAAAAACCATCTGCATTGCCTAGTTATCTTTTCTTTACTGATATGGCTACTGGTCATAGCATACGAGCGAATTCGGATGAACGAGTGGAATAACCATGGGGTGAATATGTCCGTCATTTTAGGTCTCCAACTGTGTCAGAAGGATAAACCAAAACGACAGCCAGATCTCCTGGCTGCCCATTTAATAATTGTACAGTCCTCCATTTGGATTGCCCGCGCAGGCTCACCCCCGGAAGGTGGAAACTAAACCACCCCCTCATAGAGGATTTCCCTGCTGCGACCATACACCCTCACTCCTCGGGGCGCATAAAGACATCAGACGCTCAGTCCCACCGACAGGTTTCAGTGAAGTTCAGATCTCGGGGGAACGCTTATTATTTAGCTGAATTCTTGTAAGGTTGTTTCTACCTTCCCCGCATCTCACAAGATCGTTCTACCTATTTTGATAGTGAATAAGCTGTACGACAACATCAGCAACTTATACCAACCCGAGAGAGAAAAGCTGTTCGAATTACTGATAGAAATCCTTTAATTCACTCGCTGGAAGTGTGATCAACCCTTCTTCCCGTTCACCAACTTGACTGACGCGCTCTGAATGAAGGCCGATTAGATATGCCGTATAGGCCGCCATCATCGCATCAAGAGCGTCATAAGTATGAAGCCGCTCAAGCGGCAGGTGGCCACTGAGTAGATTGTGCCGGGTGATTTCTTCTAATGCGTACATGGGATTGGTGATATCGAGACCCTCGAGATAGAGTACGAGCTGCCGTTGTAGCCTCCCCTCTAGGGTTCGCTTCAGGAAAGGTCGTCTATCGAGCAAAATTGTGTACCCAGAATGCGCACGCGCTTCAACAATCGCTCGTCGATTGGATTTCTCGTCGAGAATATCCTTCCGGAAGCCGATCTTCTCCAGTCGGCGGAAAATCTCAAAGCCGGTTCGAACCCAAGCCTTGGCGTCTTCTTCTTTCTCTGGTGTGTTGTACAGGCGAACGTTACGCCTGCGAAGTTCATACTCACAAACTCGCCACTTCACCCAGGTCTTCCCCTCAGGGCGCAGGTTATATCGCCGGCGGATATCCGCCTGAGCCATTAAACCTCGGCTCGGTCCCTGCGGCGCATCGACAGCAACCACAGCCGTCTCAAGCGACGCCACAAACGCCAACACAGACTCGAGGTCTCCCTGGTCCAGTGCGATCAGGTGGAGATCGCGGTCAAGCGCCGCATATTGGATAGGCCGTTTGCCCGCCGTTGGGTCGATTCCCACGAAGACAGCGTCAGTGAAAAGCATGTCAGTCCCTTCCCCTCGGGTCTACCCCGATTTATAGACCTTCAACTCGATCGCACAGACTTTACGCGCTCCTGAAAGGCTCTCCACATGTCACGATCCGTGTGATAGGGCGCGAGCCAGGGTTTTTCTGCCGCCTCTCGCAGCACCCGAGACAGCCTACGACCCACATAAAGACCATACGCCACATATGTCCAACGTGTACGGTGACGCCCTTCAGCACTGTGCAATAGAACCTTCTCGCCTGCCTCCAACGAGGCCTGAATGAACTCCGCAGCCAGCCTGCGATCCTCCATTCCGGCCAGTTTTTCCTCCTCGACCATTAGCCAGAGGAAGCGCCGGGGTGGTGGACCTAGAAACGTTGCAGGTCTCCCGCTAGAGAGATGCAGGATGGCGCCAATGCCGGTTGAATCGGCAAAATCAGCCCAAGCAGCAGGGATGTGTTGCCCACCCGCAGCGTATATGCTCTCCTCTACCCAGGTCAAAAGGCTTTGCCCTTCTCCACACAAGAGTCGCTCCGATTATCCGACCGCAGGATTCATGTGCAGTATACAACGCCCTTTTGACGACGGCGAATGAGGAGGCTATACTTTCAACATAATACCCCACGCACCTCGAGGAGTCCCACAACATGGCAAAGAAGAAGGGCAAGAAAGCAACCAAACCATCCAGTACCTTTAAGTTGACCTACACAACGATGTACAACCCGCCCGAATTGCTGCATCAAAGGTACGAGCGGGCTTTGAAGAAAGTCAAGAATAATCTTGGGCAGGATCATCCCATGCTCATCAATGGCAAGGACGTGCGCTCCCGAGAAAAGTTCGAAGACCGTTCACCAATTAATAAGGATTGGCTGCTCGGCACCTTCCAAAAGGGCAGCACCAGCCACGCCCAGCAAGCGCTCTCCGCGGCCCGCAAGGCGTTCCCCGATTGGTCAAGGAGATCATGGAAATCGCGCCTCCAATTATTGAGAAAAGCGGCGAAGCAGATCGATAAACGCGTCTACGAAATCGCAGCTGTCATCTCCATCGAGGTAGGTAAAAACCGCATGGAAGCGCTTGGCGACATCGCCGAAGCGGCAGATCTCATCCGCTACGCGTGCGACCAAATGGAGGCCAATGAGGGCTTCAAAGTTAAGATGGGCACAGACCCATTAAAGGGGTTCAAGCCTTCAAACACTTCTCTTCTTCGTCCCTATGGGGTTTGGGTCGTTATCAGCCCCTTCAATTTCCCGGCGGCTCTCACCGGCGGTCCCGTCGGCGCAGCGCTCGTTGCGGGTAACACTGTGGTTATGAAACCCGCCACAGACACCCCCTGGACGGTTCGCTTGCTAGCCGAATGCTTCCGCGATGCCGGCATCCCGGATGGCGTGCTGAATTTCGTGACTGGTCCCGGCTCAACACTCGGCCAGGCCCTCATCGACAGCCCAGTTGTGGATGGCATCACCTTCACGGGTTCGTTCGACATCGGAATGAAAATCTTCCGTTTGTTTGCCAATGGCCAATACCCGCGCCCGACGATCCTCGAAATGGGTGGCAAGAACCCCTCGATCGTCTCTAAGAACGCCGATATCGAGCGCGCCGCCGCCGGGATCGTGCGATCGTCGTTTGGCTTACAAGGCCAAAAATGCTCCGCCAACTCCCGCGTCTATGTTGAGCGACCGGTTTACAAGCAGCTGATTGACCGATTGGCCGAAATCACCCGGAAAATTGCCGTCGGCGATCCGACGGATCGAACGGTCTTCATGGGTCCAGTAATTAACAAGGGTGTCTTCAACGATTTTAAGATGTTCACGAATGAACTTTCAAAAGCAGGCACTTTCCTCACTGGCGGCAAAGTCATCACCGAAGGCGCTTTTGCGAAAGGCTTCTTCTGCGAACCGACGATCGTCACCGGTGTGCTGCACAGCCATCGTCTTTGGAAACATGAGATGTTCCTGCCGATCACGATGGTGCACCCGGTGAGCAATCTCGCCCAGGCGATGAAGCTGGCGAATGACAGCCAGTATGGTCTCACCGCCGGCTTCTACGGTACGGAAGAGGAAGCCGCCTGGTTCTTCGAGAACATCGAGACTGGTGTAACCTACGCCAATCGACCGCAGGGCTCAACCACCGGCGCTTGGCCTGGGTTCCAACCCTTCGGCGGATGGAAAGGATCGGGGTCCTCCGGGAAAAACGCCGGCGGTCATTACTACCTGCAGCTCTACATGCATGAGCAGATCCACACTATTATCCGCTGAGTGAAAGATTCAGAGTCTCCTCCTCTTACTGCAGGCGGTGAGGCTCAATGGTTGATTATGGCCTCTCGATTCGGCTCCGCATTGATTCTCATCGGCCTGATTTCCCTAGTGGTGTTCATCCTCACCCTCCAGATTCATCAGCCGAACACCCTCGCTTTATTGCTCGGTGCATCCCTAGCTGCTTTGGGTTTGGTCATCCGCCGCAGCGCGGCGCGGAATGCGCAGCGGCGAGCAACTCGTTTTCACACATTGCGGCGTCTCCGCGGCGACGCGCATGAAACCAAGAACATCGATGATTAGGATTAAAATAATTCGTTTTATGCTCACGTTTCAAATCCTTCGTACTGGTAAACTCACGCAACGATACACATAAAGGAGAGGACATTATGGTAGACATCATTGACTATACGATTTATGGGGATGATATGCAGCTCGTAGAAGTTGAGCTCGACCAGGGAGAAGGCATTCGAGCCGAGGCAGGTACCCTCACCTACATGCAAGCTGGAATCGAAATGCAGACATCGACCGGGGGTGGTATCTTCAAGGGTCTAAAGCGTGCGATCACCGGGGAAAGTTTCTTCATCACGACTTTCCTGAATAACGCTAGCGGAAAAGCAAAGGTCGCATTCGCCGCCCCATACCCGGGTAAGATCATACCCATCAGCCTAAATGATTTCGGGGGGCGCATAATTTGTCAGAAAGATTCATTCCTCTGCGCAGCACAAGGCATCGAGATCGAGATCGCCTTCACAAAACGTTTAGGCGCAGGGGTTTTTGGCGGTGAAGGCTTCATCCTGCAGCGGCTCGAAGGGGATGGCCTGGCTTTTGTCCACGCCGGTGGGACCATCGTGGAGAAAGACCTCGCGGCGGGCGAGACGCTTCGGGTGGATACGGGCTGCTTGGTCGCTTTCAACGAAAGTGTCAATTATGATATCAAGTTCATCGGCGGATTCACCAACGCATTGTTTGGAGGCGAGGGCTTGTTCCTGGCGACCTTAACCGGACCCGGGAAGGTATATCTGCAGAGTCTACCCTTCTCCAGATTGGCAGATCGAGTGCTCGCTTCGGCTAAATTCCAGCAGACAGGAGAAAAGAAGGGCGTAGCGGGAATCGGAGGCGATATCCTTGGGGACCTGATCAGCGGCAGATAATTGGC
>SOIH01000286.1 GCA_004376895.1 Anaerolineales bacterium
CCAGTTGTGTACAAGTCGTCCACCACTATGACCCGTTTACCTTCTACGATGGCTGATTCCGCTATAAACGCCCCCTGAACATTCCTCATCCGGGCCGTGGCATCGAGGCCGACTTGCGACCGTGTCTCTCGAATTCGCTGCAATGCTCGGTCGGAGTATTGTAGACGTTGGGATTCAGCTAGCGCACTAGCGATTAAACCAGCTTGATTATACCCGCGCTGACGCAATCGGTCCCTGCCAAGTGGAACGGGTACTACTAAATCCACTTGCCAAGTTTCTTGGGACAAGAGTTCAACCAACCATTGTGACATGGTGAACGCCAAAAGCCGATTTGAGCTGTACTTCAACTGTAGGAGCGCTCGTACTAGCGGACCCTCATAGATTGCATAAGACCGCACTTTCAGAGGCATCGGGTGCCTGCTGCAAGTCAGACAAATGCTTCGTGAGCGAAATGGGAAACCACACTGGGAGCAAAGGCGACCTCTTAATTTCCGCATAGTACGGTTGCACTCTGGGCACCATATTGCCTTCGTCTGCCCACAGCCAGCGCAACGCAGTGGAAATAGAAGCGCAAGACCCGCCTCAAGCCAACGCTGTGGCCAACGCAGCTTAGGGCGGGACCCGAGTCGATTTAATTGGTAGCCATCCGCCAAAGGCAAAGCGACATCCCTCCTTCTCGCTAGAATAACCCTCCCATCGGCGAACTTAGCAACATTAAGGCAGCCGGGCCAAGCAGGATAATCAGAATGGAGGGGAAGATCAAACAACCGATGGGGAAAACCATCTTGACCGGCGCTTTGTTGGCTTCCTCCTCGGCCATCTGCCTACGCCGTACACGCATCTGATCGGACTGGATGTGTAATACTTTAGCCATACTCACACCCAACTGCTCGGATTGGATCACCGCAGCTATAAAACTGGTCAGTTCGGGCACATCCAACCGATCGGACATATCACGTAACGCTTCCCGCCGTAATTTGCCGAGCGCTATCTCCTGAAGTACTCGCCCAAATTCAAGCGCTAGATCATCCTCCCACTTTTCATGGACGTTACGCATCGCAGCATCGAAACCCAATCCGGCTTCGACGCAAACAGTCAGCAGATCAAGCGCATCCGGTAACGAACGGAAGATGGCCTTTTGCCTGCGTTTAATCCGGCTGGACAACCACATATCGGGGAAAATGAAACCGATAACTAGGAATAACACCGACAAACCCAGACCCTGCAACCAATTACGTTTGGTGATAACGTATACCGCGAAAACCAAACCACCAAACAAGACAGCCAGCACAATTCGTGTGGTCAAGAAGAAAGCAGGATCTAACTGCATCGGATTGCCGGCCGTCTCTAAACGACGGCGAGCGCTGGTAAGTGTTGCTTGAGGAGTAAAGCGTGAAGCAAATTCCCCGACCCGGTTAAAGATTGGCAGGATGACACGTTCAGTGAAACTCTGTGAGAGCTCGATCTCTTCCAGCGATAACGGCTCATCACCAATGCTAAGTTCAGCTAGCCGTTCCTGAATCGGGTCAGTAGGTTCAGGCGCGTTAATGCCTACGACAACTAGAACGATTGCCATGATAACTATCAGCACTAGGATCGCTGCAATCCATACGATGGGATCCATCAGTCCACACCTCGCCAGCCCATCCAACTTGTGGCAAGGATGAGCTCGAATATGATAATACTTCTAAATCGATTAGCCATTAGATGTCGATTTGAACGATTTTTTGAACAACTATGAATCCAGTTACAACCATTCCCCCCGCCAGGATCATAAGTGGAATACCACAGCTGCGGTTTTCGGGTGTAAAGAGGGTCATAATGTATTCGCGGTTAGTCAAGAAGAGCAACAATACAAGCACGATCGGAAGCGCGGCGATGACCCAAGCCGTTGCTCGACCCTGAGCTGTAAGAGCCTGAATCTGGCCTTTGAGCCGCACGCGTTCTCGAATGGTGTAGGAGATTACATCCAGGATCTCCGCCAGGTTGCCGCCGACCTCCCGCTGGACGTTGATCGCGGTCACCACCAAGTCGAGATCATCACTGTTGATTCGCCGCATCAAGTGATCGAGCGCTTCTTCCATAGGTAGGCCAAGCTGCATCTCTTGAACAACCCGGCGAAACTCAACCGAGATAGGTCGGGGAAGCTCGCGGCTAACCGACTCCATGGCCTGCAAGGTTGAGAAGCCTGCACGCAATCCGTTGACCGTCAGGTTCAACATATCGCCTAATTGATTATCGAACTGCTTCAATCGCCGCCGTTGTGAGCTCAAGACATAAAAGTGGGGGACGAAAGCGCCAACAACCATTGCTATTACCCCGAAGGGGATAGAGCCGCGACCAACGAACATGCCGATGATTCCTCCGAGGCCTGCGACGCCAATGATCAACGCGATATATTCTACTGGAAGGAACTTCAAGTCGGCTTGGACAAGATTCCTTGAGATAGATTCAAAAAGATCGGTGCCCTCCCACATTCGGTTAAAGAAGGATGCTATAGGGCTTGATCTTTCCCCCGTACTCTCAGTAACATCTGCCGTGCTGGCGATAAGGCTACCTGTTTCTGAATACCGCCCAAGGCGTTCCTCAACCACGGAGCGCTCACCGAAAACCGACATTACAACCCCAATGATCAGGAACAAAAGGCCTAGGCCGCCACCTATCATCAAGATC
Source organism: Anaerolineales bacterium (assembly GCA_004376895.1). GTDB lineage: Bacteria > Chloroflexota > Anaerolineae > Anaerolineales > E44-bin32 > E44-bin32. Next base: position 2,674 of record SOIH01000286.1, read on the forward strand.
AGGTTTGTATCCATGGTTTAATACCCACGTATCCGTTCGCCTACACCGAAAATGGATGCGGGTAGGTGAATACCGCTCGCTTCAATCTTATCTACGAACCTCGGACGTAAACCAGTAGGCCGCAAACGACCAATCACCCTTCCTTCTTCGAAACCCGTCTGCTCAAAGACGAATAGGTCGGTCATGGTAACCACATCGCCTTCCATCCCTTGGATCTCGGTAATGTAGGTGACCTTTCGTGTGCCATCACGCATTCGATCCAGATGGACCACTAACTCGAGGGCCGAAGAGATCTGTTCACGTATCGCCCGAATGGGCAGATCCATCCCAGCCATGAGCGTCATCGTCTCAATACGAGACAAGGTGTCGCGCGGGCTGTTGGAGTGAGCGGTGGTCATTGAACCTTCATGGCCAGTATTCATTGCCTGAAGCATATCCAGGGCTTCTTCAGCGCGTATCTCGCCGACGATGATGCGATCAGGTCGCATACGGAGGGAGTTGACAACCAGATTTTGGATAGTGACCTCACCCCGACCTTCAATATTAGGCGGGCGAGACTCTAGCGTAACCACATGTTCCTGGCGTAGCTGAAGTTCAGCCGCGTTTTCGATGGTGACAATCCGCTCGTCACCAGGGATGAACTGGGAAAGTATGTTGAGCAGTGTGGTTTTTCCGGAACCCGTACCTCCGGATATGATCATATTTATACTTGCCAATACACAAGCCTTGAGGAACTCTACCGCCTCTGGCGTGATGGTTCCGAATTCGATCAATTGCTGTACAGTAATTGGGTCAATGGCGAATTTTCGGATCGTAAGCACTGGTCCAACCAGTGAAATTGGTGGAATAACGGCGTTTACACGCGAGCCGTCGGGAAGACGAGCATCTACATATGGGCTCGATTCATCAATTCGTCGTCCGAGTGGGGCAACAATGCGATCGATGATGCGCATCAGGTGATCATCACTCTCAAAGGAAACCGGCTCACGATAGATCTTACCCCCACGCTCAATGTAGATCTGCTTGGCTCCGTTAACCATGATCTCGGTGATCGATGAATCAGCCAGCAAGGGTTGTATCGGACCAAGACCCAGGATTTCGGCCACAATCTGCTCAAAGAGTCTTCGCCGTTCAGGTCGCGAGAGGACGATCTTCTCCTCAGCCAAGATACTTTCAAACAACTCCTCAATCGTACGACGAACCTCCGCCGTCTGGCTGATATCCATCGACGGATCTAGTTCAGCCAGCAGCTTGTTTTGCACCAGGGATTTCAGATCGTAGTATTTATCTCGTTGCGCTGAGCCAGTTGGAGCGACCCTACGCTCCCTCAGCTGACCCAGGCGCGAGGTACCTACGCTAGCAGGCGTCTCTTTCGAGACGGCTGCATCCTGAGTCTGACCTTGTTCAATACGTTTGAGCAGCGACACAATCCAGCCTCCTTACCCGTTACAAGATTTTCACAACCAACCCTTAACGACTGAACAACCGAGGTCGCTCAGGTTCTCGTTCTTCGTTACCCACTGCAACTTCCTCCACAAGCCGCTGTTTGATGGAGCCAAGGAGATCAAGAATACCTTTCGCCGAAGGTTGCCCCTTGTCAGCTAACAAGAGTGGTACACCTCGGTTCACTGAGATGGTGACCGCGCGCTCGTCAACTGGGATTTCACCATCCACAGTGTATTTGAGGTTCTCGGTGATCGCCGCTGATGTAATACCGGATTTCCTGTCCATCTTATTCAAGACAAAAAAGATATGCTCCTTTGGAAACTCCAGCACACCCAGCAAATCGAAGAGCAAGCGTGCATCCTTGATAGCAGGAATCTCAGGCGTCGCTACAGCTATCAGCAGGTCAGCCAAGTCTAGGATGGTAAGGGTGATGTCATCCATAGTCGAGCTAGTATCCACAATCACATAGGCAAAATGCTGCTTCAGATGCTCCAACACGTTTCGGACCTGTTCCGCATGTACTTCGTCAGCCATCTCTGGTCTAGGTGGGGCGGC
>SOIH01000038.1 GCA_004376895.1 Anaerolineales bacterium
CGCGGGCTCACTCGGGGCACGGCAATGCCGTGCCCCTACTCAAAGTGGAATGAAATTCGGGTGCACACATGGGTTTGCCCATGCATTATAAAAACGTAAGGGGCTGCCTTTATAAGACAGCCCCGCGAGTTAGATCCAGACCTCGAGGCGGTTGATTTGCCCGCCTCGATCAGTTCTTTCGTTGAATTCCCCGGAAATATTCCGTTTGACTCTGGGAGACGCTACATGTGAATCGCGTGACCCTCCGCATGGTGAGCGGCTTCCATCACAACTTCACTCAACGTAGGATGCGCATGTACATTGCGAGCGATCTCCGCAGGCGTGAGTTCCATCATCTGCGCGAGGGTGAGTTCCGGTAGGAGCTCGGTCACTTCCGGCCCGATCATGTGCGCGCCCAGGATTTCCCCACATTTTGCATCCGTCACGATCTTGACCCACCCGCCGTAATCCCCCATGCCTAAAGCCTTCCCGCTCGCCTGGAATGGGAAACGCCCGATTTTTACCTCAAAACCGCGTTCCTCCGCTTGCGCCTCAGTTAGTCCAAATGAAGCGACCTGCGGCTGGCAGTACGTTGCCCGCGGCATCATCTCATAATCCAGGGTTGTCGTATCGACGCCAGCGATATTCTCGGCACAGATGATTCCCATCGCAGAGGCGACATGGGCGAGCATGAGCATGCCGGTGACGTCGCCGATCGCCCAGATTCCAGCGGTGGGCGTCGCCATGCGCTCATCGATCTCAGGGAACCCGCGCTCATCCAACTTTACTCCAGCGGCTTTAAGATCCAGATCCTTGGTATTCGGCCGGAAACCAATTGCCAGAAGAGCCTGCTCGGCCTCGAGAGTCTGCTCACCGTCTGCACCGGAAACGGTGACCTTCACTTTCGTTTTCAGCCGCTCAATCCCCTCGACTTTCGTCCCCACCAGAACTTTTATGCCCCGTTTACTAAATGCTTTCGTTAGCTCCAGGCTTACTTCCTCATCCTCCAACGGCGCGATCCGCGGCAGCATTTCCACCAGCGTCACATCCACACCATAAGCGCTCCATATCGTTGCGAACTCGAGCCCGATTGCTCCTGCGCCTATGATCACCATGGATTTCGGCAGATGCTCCTGCAGAATCGCGTCTCGGTAGGACAGAACCCGGTCCCCATCTGCTTCCAACCCCGGGATAATCATCGGAGTGGCGCCTGTCGCCAGCACGATGTCCGTGGCCATGAGCGTCGTACTTTCGCCCTTATCATCTTTCACGGTGATTGTTTTAGGTCCGGTGAAAGCAGCACGCCCCATATGGACATCGACCGTATTCTTTTTCATTAGAAACCCGACGCCTTTTGCCAGCCTCCCAGAAACTTTGCGGCTTCGCTTAACAGCCGCGCCGTAGTCCAGCTTCAAACCATCTACTTTAAAACCGAATTCATCTCCCCGTTCCCGCAGCGTGTGGGCGACTTCGGCGTTCTTCAACAAGGCTTTTGACGGAATGCAGCCGACGTTCAGGCAAACCCCGCCTAGAAACTCCCGCTCAATAATGGCTGTTTTTTTGCCCAATTGGGCAGATCTGATCGCGCAGACATAACCGCCGGGTCCAGCGCCGATGACGATGACATCGTATTCCGTCATTGAGAAAACCTCCCGATACATATGATCGTTATTTTAACCCATACCTGCGCAGAAGCGCATAGCCGCTCGACTCAATTGCGAGGATAGTTGTTCGATGAAAGGGATAAGGATTTTGTTCGCGGCGAGATGCGCGCATCACCCTCTGTCGCTCTATCTCGATTGGAGTTCGGAAATTCGAATGAATGGTGACTCTCAGAATTTCAACTTTGCCATCGGTGGGAGCAGACCAAAATTGCAATGCTTGGTCACTCGCTCAACTTTGAGGAGATAACAAAAACCGGGTAATCGATACCCGGTTTGAATCGCGCATTGACGGCTGATTAAGCTGCTCGAGCTGAGATGGGTTCCTCGATCACCATGGGGACTCGTACCTCGAGATACTGCTGAACATCCTCAAGCGCCTGCTGATAGACACTCAAGAGTTCCAAGTCTGAGCCCTTGTAACGCCTCAGGCTTTGTCTTGAACAAGCTTTGCAACCACGCATCGCTCGGTATGAATCGGTTTCACAAGTCAAACATCTGTCAATCCGAATCATCATTAAAGAAAACGCTAAAATTTCAATGCTGTCTTCGGGAAGACTGGAAACGCGCTCGACAAGCGCACACCATTCTTCCCCGCGCGAATGCGCCAATTTTAAAATCACGTGCGCTGGAAAGAGTAATTCATTGTCCGCATACATAGAGGCGCGACTCCTTATAATGGGATGATGAATACGCCGGAGGTGCTTTTCTAATTTTAGATTCAGGGGAATCCTCAGGGCAGAGTACTTTAGTACCAAGCAGTTGGTCGCCTTCGCGGGTGATCCAATCGACCTTCCCTTCAAGATAATTTGGTTATCGTCTTGGCTATCGCAGTTGCGGGACTGGAACTATTGCGGGCAAGACACCGCGGGGGCTATTGATCCTCGCGGCAAGTGAGCAACCAAATCAGGCGCCACCCACACCATATAGCTCAGCGTCAGTGGGTGTCCGCCCTGAAGGATCATAGACGTAAACCCAGGTACCTTCCTCCGCCCAGTTGAAGATCCAATGAGCGTCGAAGGGTGACATGTTTACACAGCCATGGGAGCGGGGATAGCCATAGCCATTATGCCAGTATGAACCATGGATGGCTCGCGACTCATCAAAATACAAGATCCAGGGAACGTCCTCGAGGTAGTAAAAATCAGAGCGGTCAGCGGTAAACGACCCCACCATGGGATCGGCCTCAAGTTTTTTATATACCTGGAAAACTCCAGGTTGTGTCCACCAGCCATCCAGCCCAGTGGAGATGAGTGTTGCGAACACCATTTGCCCTTGTTCATAGACTGTCATTGTCTGCTCGTAGAGGTCAATCGAAATCCAGCGATCGGATTCGACCCCCTCAGGGCGTGTTCCGTCGGGAATTACTCTCGCTATTCTGCGCTGCTCGATCCACTCATCCGGACCGATTTGATACCACACCCACCCATCCACATCCTGGGAATCGGACACGTAGACCATCTGAAATCGTTCGACCGTGCGGCCGGTTTTGGGTTGGTTTAGCCCGGGTTCTCGATTTGTTTCCGTCCGGGTGAGCACCCATGCGAAAATCTGACTCGGCGTACGGGAGAAAGCCAAACCCTTATAGGATGGTGCTGCGAGGCGCGCCATGCCATCCCCGCGGACATAGACACCGGGAACGATCATGTAAGCTACGGCATTATCCTGATCATAGCGTTCAATCCAAGAGAAAAAGACAAAACCGGGCTCAATAACCCGATATGGATTCTGCCCTTTTAATGCATCCTGCAAGCTGGTATAGAGAGGCGTTCCATCATCACGTTTTGACTGCACGTAGTAGAAAGGCAGGTTACCCAGGGACTCATCAGGCCGCACAAGCGGGAGCGGTCGTTGTGGCAGAAGACCTTTGCTTGCGAGTTCGTTGAGTTCTGCTCGCTCACCCTGCGGCCTGCAGCGCTCAGGGAATCTCAATTGAAAGCGGACAGGACACACCGGGCTATTGGCTTCCACAAGACCATCCACGCGATCTTGAGACACTGCCTGTGCAGGCAACGCGCTTAACCCCATGAATAGGACGCTGATAAGAATTCCCAGAGCTGTTTCCAGACGCAATTTCGCCATAATTGGATACCTTAGGTCTAGAATTATAACCACCAAACGCGCAGATGTCACTAATCCTGGCATCCCAGAGTGCCAATACCAGCAAGATGCTTGCTATAACAGAAGTGGATCGGTGGGCGATTCCATCGATCCACTTACTCTCGTAGGTTTGCCAGATCTACTTATGCTCCAGGACCTCAGCTTTCAGTCGCTCGATGAAGGATTCAACCGACACCGCACCCAGGTCCTCTCCTGATCGCAGACGCACGGCAACCTGCTCGGCTTCCGCTTCACGATCTCCGACGACGAGCATATAGGGTATCTTCTGGAGCTGGGCGTCGCGGATCTTGGCGTTCATACGCTCACTGCGGCGATCAACATCAACTCGCACACCGGCTTCCCGCAATTGACCGGCTACCCTTTCGGCATACTCAACGTGCCGGTCCGCGATCGGGATCAGCACCGCTTGGACCGGCGCTAGCCAGATGGGGAATGCCCCAGCGAAGTGTTCAATCAACACCCCCATGAACCGTTCCATGGATCCGAATAAGGCGCGATGGATCATATAGGGTCGATGTTCCTGGCCATCCTCGCCAACGTAAGCCATATCAAAGCGTTCGGGGAGAATGAAGTCAAACTGGATCGTACTCAGCTGCCACTCCCGGCCGAGGGCGTCGTTTAACTTTAAATCGATCTTCGGTCCGTAGAAGACGGCTTCACCCTCATCGATCTCATAGGGGACCCCGACGCGTTCGAGCGAATTGCGGAGCGCCTCCGTTGGTGCTTCCCAATCTTCTGGTCTCCCCGCTGCCTTTTCAGGATTTCGTGTCGAGAGATACGCCTGAAAATCTTCGAAACCGAAAGCGCGCAGGATGTTCAAGCTGAAATCGAGAACACGGTCGATCTCATCCGGCATCTGGTCCGGACGACAGAACAGGTGCGCGTCATCCTGTGTGAACCCTCTGACGCGCATAAGCCCATGAAGGACGCCGCTCCGTTCATAACGATACACTGTACCCCACTCCGCATACCGCAGTGGAAGATCACGATACGAGCGCGTATGACTCTTGTAGATTTGGACGTGGAAGGGGCAGTTCATCGGTTTCAGGTAATACTGCTGCCCTTCAATATCCAGCGGTGCGTACATCCCGTCTTGATACCAATCGAGATGACCGCTCGTCTCCCATAACTGTGCTTTTCCGATATGGGGTGAGTAAACAAACTCATACCCTCCCCGTTCGTGTTCTTCGCGGGCGTAGTCCTCGGCGAGCTTGCGCACCATGCCGCCCTTCGGATGCCACAGGATTAACCCTGGACCAACTGCATCGCTCACGCTGTAGAGGTCGAGTTCCCTTCCCAGGCGACGGTGATCGCGCTTCTTCGCCTCTTCCAGCTTCCAGAGGTACTGGTCAAGTTCATCCGCTGACGCCCACGCCGTGCCGTAGATGCGCTGCAGCATGGGACGTTTCTCATCTCCTCGCCAGTAGGCACCGGCGACATTGAGCAGCTTGACCGCTTCCGGATTAATTTTCTTCGTACTCTCGACATGCGGTCCACGGCAGAGGTCCGTGAAGATATCATGCGTGTAGATGGATATCTCTGGTTTCTCTTTGATCGGCTCACCGTATTCATCCATCCCTCCGGCATCAAGGCCTTCGATGAGTTCTATTTTATACGGTTGATCAGCGAACCGTTCGTGGGCTTCTTCTGCGGATAGGACCTCACGCTGGAATTCGAAATCGCTGGCGATGATTTCCATCATCCTCGCCTCAACACTCTCGAGATCCTCCGGAGTTAGCGGGCGCGGCAGATCGAAGTCGTAGTAAAAACCGTCCTCAATCGGAGGGCCAATGGCGATCTTCGCCTCTCCCGGGAACATTTCCATCACGGCTTGGGCCATGATGTGCGCCGCGGAGTGACGAATGCGGTACAACTCCGATTCCTCATAACGTGCTTTCTTGCCTTTTGCCATTACGAACCTCCTTAAACCTTGCGCTTTAAAAACAAAAACTCCAGCCCTCTGGGGCGGGAGCGGTTGCTCACACGGTTCCACCCAGATTGACCCATGGTGGGTCATCTCTGACAGCCGCTAACGGTGCTGCTCCGTTCGCCATACTCGGCCAATTATTGGCTTTTCCGGTTTACGCTCGCGGGTGGTTTTCGCCGGGTCATCCTGGTGGGGACTCTCAATCTAAGATCCCCTTTCCCTGTCAGACCTGATTCCGACTACTCGTCCCGGTCCATGCGTTTAGGGTATTCTGTTGGACCTCATTATAACGAGGCACTATCGATTGTCAACCATAATGATTAATTTCTCTTCATTTCCACCGTCGAAAAAGCCTGTGCGTGCGCAGGGTTTAACTAAACCCAATTTGGCAATCTATCCATTTGAAATATCGCTTGAATTAAGTCTGTTGGATCGTAGATATAGCAAGGCTTGGCATCCAATTTACATAACCCTGGGATCCTCAGATGTTCTGAAAATAAAGAGGCCGCTGGGTATACTCCCTCTATCTTCATCCATCAGAATTGATGCCGCTTAACCTATTTTATAACAAAGAACCGCTCATCCTAGGGGACGAACGGTTTCTCAATCTCCAGTGGGCGGTATTGGACTCGAACCAACGACCTTTGCGATGTCAACGCAACGCTCTAACCAGCTGAGCTAACCGCCCTGATAGCAAAGTAATTATACAAAGCCGAGGTTAAATCCGCAATGGTTGGCAGCGGAAAAGTTGGGAGAATGCGTAAATTAGCCGGCGTAGCTCCATCCCAAATCAGGGAGGCTCAACGTATCACCCACCTCGCCTGGGCTTGAGACCCCCGCGGCGACCACCCCGCCGATGACGGTGTCATGATCCCCACCCGTATCGACGATGCGGACAACCCGGCATTCAAGATAAGCAGCCGCGCTTTCCAGGATGGGGCTGCCCGTCTCAGGTCCTTCTGAATATTGAATATCCTTCATCTTGTCCGGGTTCTTAGAACGACCCTTCATAAACGGCTTGAGTGCATCTGCTCCGTCCTTGAGAAAGATATTGATAGCGAATACGCCGCCCTTCTCAATCAGACCATATGTATAGCTTACCTTCTCCAATCCCAGAGCAACCTGCCGAGGGCTAAAAGAAGTCTGCATTACCCAGTTCGCGACCATGGCGTTGACGTCATCGCCGCTGCGCGATGTGATTGCATAGAAGCCATAAGGAATCCTTTTTAATACTTCTTTGATCGTATCGTCTGTCATCGTTTTGCTTCCCTCCCGATGTTACGGACGCTCTTCAGTCCCATAAACTTACGTTTCCCAAGACTCTTATCTTGTCCCCAGAGGATGAGTGAACAATAATACCTTTTCTTCTTGCAGTTGAGCTCTTACAGTGGAGTCATGGGTTTATATCGTGCCCTTGAAGGCTGCTGTACGGGATATCGATCATCAGAGATTAGTTTCGCTTATAACCATTGATAGATCATAGGGTTTCCCTCCGGGTTTTATCCTGAGCCATACTCTGGGCGTGTCCGAATTCCCAATAACGGTATAAACTTGCGGATCTATATCTCAATCGGAGATGCCCTATGCAAAATCAAGATCCAAAAGCCATGCTAAACGCCATGCTTCAACCGTGGCACGACTCTATCGCTGACCCTACTAGCGCCCAGAAAGCCGTCCTACAGCGTCTGCTGCGGGATTACGCCAAAACCGGGTACGGCCAAAAGCACAACGCAGAAAGTGTCCAAACCATCGAGGCCTACCAAGAAGCTTTTCCTATCGCAGCCTATGAAGATTTCAAACCGATGATCGAAGGCGTCATGGCCGGTGAGGTCGATGCGCTTCTCCCCGAGGAACCGGTTGGCTGGGCCATTACGCGCGGCACAACCGCAGGGGAGTCAAAATTCATCCCCATGACCCCCACTGACCTCCAGATGCGGGTGAGCGCCGGCAGAGCTATGATGAATTACGTGCTCTCGAACGAGAGGTTCGACCTCTTCAGTGGCGTGAATCTCAATCTCAATTTCCCTTCAAGCGTAGGCGTCGTCCGCGTCGGGGATCGCGAAGTCGAATACGGGTACAGCTCAGGGATCTATACCAAATTCGTCTCCCAGCGGACGCCCATCCGTTCCGTTCCCTCCCAGGATGAAATCGACGCCCTCGGCGGCGGGAAAACTCAGCGCGATTGGGATGCCCGTTTCGAGTTGGCTTATCAGAAATGTAAAGTTGAGAATGTCACCTTAGTGGGTGGTGTGGCGCCAACGATTGTGCTCTTCGGTCGATTCACAAAACGCAGACATGGTATCTACCCAAAGGATGTTTGGAAACCTCAAATAATGACCCTGGGGAGCGTCCCCGGGATCAACACCAGCTACAAAGCATCACTCACCGCTCTTTACGGTCCGGTGGTCATTCGTGAGATCTATGGAACGACGGAGGGGATATTCGGACAGCAGCGCGATGAGAAGCGCGCCTGGGTGCCAAACTACGATCTATTCTTCTTTGAGGTGTTGACTCGAAGCGGGATTAAAATGCTGCATGAAATGTCCCCCGGCGAGACAGGCAGCCTGGTGGTATCAACGCCTATTCTCCCCCGCTATCGCATCGGGGATCTCATTCTTGCCTTGCAGCCGCCGTACTTCCGATGCATTGGTCGTGAACGCTGGTGGACCCCTCTGCGTTATTGGTGGAACGAGTTTAAAACCTTTAATCTCGGTCGTTTGTAATTCAATTCTACCCTGGACCCGGCTTCAGCCCTTACGGAAAAGGGCGCGGAACAAGATCACCACACCGAACCCGATCACAATGGCCGGCCAGATGATGGACCAACCGACCACATCATCCAGCCCGATCCCGAGCAGGATCAGCGCGACGATGAGGCTGCCAATTATGGGACCGCTGTATTCCGGGACGACCAATCGGATCAACACTTCTACGAGAATGATCACACCAGCCCCGGCGAAGGCGAGCGACCAGGCGCTCATCCCCCCCAGGAGAGGTACACCTCCCAAGATGCCGAGGTTGTTTGCCAGCAGGACTGCACCCGCCCAGATCAATATTCCGGCCCATATTATCCTGCTGAGAGGATCGCTGCGGTGTTTCTCCTCCCAGGTCTTCTCATCCATTTTCTCGTGTTGTTTCTCTTCCGTCTTTTCATCCATTTCACGACCCCTCTCAAAGTTCTCTTGGTCCGATTGATCAGACATCGTTCTCCCTCGCAATTCGGTCCGGCGCAATAGCTGACGGATTTGATATTGTCCCTTCAATAAGTGTCTTCACAGGCTCGGCAAAGCATATCGCTGCTCAACCCTGCTGCCATTAGTAACCCTATCGGTCATCATACTTGAGAAATGAAAGGAACTCAATTTCACCCGCTCACTTCACGTGACAAGGTGTGCGGATCAATACCTCCGCAATGCATTTCACGCCTTCACTCGGCCAACTCGAAAACTACATCCGCCGGCATCCCGGGTTTTAACTTCCCGAGCGGCGTCGGGACCACTAACTCCACCGCATAGACCGTTGTTCGCCGATCATCCTCCGTCTGAACATTACGCGGCGTGAACTCAGCTCGATCGGCGATGCGGACCACAACCGCCTTAAATACCTCGTCTGGGAACGAGTCTACACTGACCTGTGCCTCATCACCCAGGCGTATTTCCCCATAACGATCTTCGGGCACATAGACGGTGATCGTGAGCTGATCCAGATCACCGATCGTCAACGCAGTGATACCTGGCGCTAAAACCTCACCTGGTTGAATGTTACGTGTTAGAACAACACCATTCACTGGTGCTCGAATAAGGAGATCTTCTAATTGCAGGTCGATCGTCTTGAGTTCCACTCCGGCTTGCGACTTTGCCAAAGCGAGTTGTGTTTCCGCATACGTAAGCTGTGCCTCCGCCAGTTCCACTGCGGAAGGGTCAGGGCCATCCTTCCATTTTGCTAGCTCAAGCTCGGCATTACTCACGCGCGCCTCAGCAATTGCGACATCGGCATCGAGTAATGCTTGTTCAAGATCGGTTGGGGCACCCAAGTACCAATTAAGATTCCTTTGAATTGAATCCCGTTGTTGTTTCGCCGCGATAAGATTTGAAAGAGCAAGCGCCTTCCCCGCATCACCACTGGCATGGTCGTAACGCTGCTGGGCAACATCCACTTCTTCGTTCGCTAACACAAGGTTCGCCTCCGCAGCTCGGATTGTGTTTGAACTGGCTCGATATCCCTCCTGGCGCACATCGTGAATATAGGTTGCATCTTTCAATGCGTCTCGGGCATATGCTAATTCCAGCTCGGCCTGCGCCGCAATGAGCGACCAACTCTCGAACAGATCATCAAGCGCTTGTTGAGCGGTGAGAAGCTGCAATTTTGCCGCAGCGATTGCATTCTCCCCCGCGGCGAGGATCAGCTCCCGTTGAGCCCGAGGGACCTCATCATCAATTCTGAAAAGGGGATCTCCTTCCTCTACATAGGCCCCCTCCTCGACATACACTTCCGTCAGCGTTCCACCTAACTTAGAAGCGATGGTAAATTCTCGGACCTCAACAATGCCAGACGCAGAAAGCCCTACCTCGCTGTCGTTCGCAATTAAATCACACGCGCCTACGCCCACGGTAAAAAAGACCGCTAGGATTAGCGTGAAGCCGTTTCGCAATTTTCCCATCCCAACCTCCTACGATACGTATAGATAAGCGCCTACGAGATAGGCAGGCGCTCAATCGCGCATACTCGCTATGAACACATCCTCCAGCGATGGCTCGATAACCGCCATCCGCCCCGATTCAATTTCTGACCGCTTAAGCTCCAGGGCGATCGCCTCCTGCAGCGATTCGACTCCCTCGGCGATGACATGCACGAGCGATCCGTAAAGCTCCACCGATTCAAGGGGCAGTCGCCCATCAGTTTTTGCAGCGCGCAAAACCTTCGTCGCCTGCGCGCTGTCAGAGGGTGCTATCTCGAGCACCTGGCCTTGCATACCTTGCTTTCGCATTTCGTCCGGCGAGCCGCTGGCGATGATCTGTCCCCTTTGTATGAGAGCCAATCGATGGCAGTGTTCGGCTTCGTCCATGTAATGGGTCGTGACGAAAACCGTCACGCCATCGGCGACAAGCTGATAAAGCAGTTCCCAGAAATCCCGTCTTGAGAGCGGATCTACACCGGCTGTGGGCTCATCGAGGAAAAGCACCTCCGGTTCGTGCAGGATGGCTGCACCTAACGCTAAGCGCTGGCGCCACCCGCCGGACAGCTCGTGCGTACGCATATTTTCCCGACCTTCTAGTCCGGCCATCTGCAGAGCGCGATCGATCCTCTGGCTCAAACCCTTATTGCTCAGACCATAGGCCGTACCGTAGAAACGAAGGTTTTGCAGGACCGTCAGATCGTTATACAGGCTGAAGCGCTGCGACATGTAGCCTACGCGGCCGCGAATCGCCTCGGGCTGTTCAAGCACGGGTACGCTGAGGACCTCAACATTTCCACTCGTGGGCGTGAGTAAACCGAGCATCATGCGGATCGTTGTCGTTTTACCGGATCCATTGGGTCCCAGAAAGCCGAAAATCTCGCCCGAATGGACTTTGAAACTGACCTCGTCGACGGCGGTGAACTCGCCGAAGCGTTTGATTAAGTTCTCTGTAACAATCGTGGTTCTCTCAGATGCCATACTTGTTATTCTCGCCTAACTTAAGGACCGTCGGACAAAGCGCATCGAAAAACCGCCGATGAATAACCCCAGAACGATCAAGGCCAGCACATTCGGCCAGAGTACTTCCATGCCTGTCCCTTTCAATAAAATCCCACGGACGATCGTCAGGAAGTGGTGAGCCGGGATGATATTGGACACCCACTGGATCACCTGGGGCATCGATTCAACCGGCGCCGCGTAACCCGTAAACATGAAATCGGCCATGCCCACCATTAGAACCAGCAGGAAAGCCTGGTGCTGCGTCTTGGCTATAACTGAGATCATCAAGCCCTTGCTTAATTCGACCAATAGATACACAGAAGCCAATATAAGCAATAACGAGAGTGAACCGCGTACGGGAACGCCGAATGCCCAATGTGTGATCCCGAGCATGAGGACAAAATCGATAAAGCCCACCAAAATCACGGGGATTGATTTACCGATGACAATCTCCAGTGTCGAGAAGGGCATGACGAGCAATTGTTCCAACGTGCCGAGTTCTCGCTCCCTGGAGAAGGAGAGCGCAGCAAAAAGAAGCACAGTGAATTCCAGCATCAATCCCAGTTCAGCCGGCGTGGTGTATAGCGCTTCACTTAACGATTCGTTGAACCATACACGTAAGCTGGGGATGAACCCCTCGAATTCCTCCGCTTTCAACCCGAGTCGATCAATGAGTATCTTATCCCCCATCTCGCGTGTGACCCCCTCGATGGCGCGCAGAGCGGCCGTCGCTGGAGTGCTCTCCGCGCCGTTCAACAAAACCGCCACGGTGGGACGTCCTGCGGGTGAACTCAATTCGCTTGAGAAATCCGGGGGGATGATTACTGCCGCGCTGATCTCACCCAACCTGAGCGCGACTTCAATAGTGGCGATATCGTACACTTCCGCCTCCATGTTGAATATCCCGGTGTTCTCCAAGCTGACGACGAACGTACGACTTGCCGCACTGCGGTCGTGATCTAAGACCATAAGGGGCAGATTGGTGATTGGGCGGGAAGTTGCCCATCCGATGAGCAGGAGCTCAAGAGCTCCGCCAAGAACCATGAAGACCGGCAGCCACCAATCAGAGCGTAGATGGATGAACTCCTTAAGCGATAAAGACCATATCTTCCGCCACGTGGCCATCACGATTACCCCAACCTCTTCCGGAAGAACAGTCCGGCGATGCCCAGGAATATGACTCCAAGACCAGCCAACATCACACCGTAAGGCCAGAGCACATCTAAGCCCACGCCGGTCAGGAAGACGCCCCGGGTGATGATCGCATAATGCGTCCCCGGCAACGCCAGCGCCTCTAGCCGCATGACCTCTGGCATTGAGGCAATTGGAAAGAAGATTCCCGTCATGAAGAACCCTGGAAAGAAGATTAAGAGGAAAGAGAGAGCTAAAGCCGCAGGCTGGGTTTTCATGAACACACCGATGATGAGCCCCATACCCAAGATCGCGAACAAAAAGACCGCGGAGAGCAGGAAGAAAACAATATAGTTTCCATTGAAAGGGATCCTAAATAAGAGCATCGCCAGAAGCGGTATGATGATTGCGTTCACCAAACCTACAAGCACATATGGGATCATCTTCCCGAGCAGCAGCTCAGCGCGCCCAATCGGAGTAGCCATCAACTGCTCAAGCGTGCCATGCTCGCGCTCATGGGCGAGGGTCAGGGCGACGGAAAGGGCAGGGAATCCCAGCATCATCGAGATCAAGCCCGGGATCATATCGACACGGGGTTTCAAGCTGGGGTTGTACCAGGCACGAACACGCAGGTCGATAGGCTGCAGAATCCCCGGTGATACCCCTATGGCGCTCATTTGAGACGAGAGAGCCTGGTTCAGGAATTCCTCTGCCCGCCACCCGACGTGGTCTACGGCAAAGGCACCGCTCTGTGGTTCTGTGCCATCGATGATAATCTGCAGCGGCATGCCGCGCAGGGAGCTAATATCACGCGCGAAATCAGGCGCCAGAATCAGCGCCACCTTGATCTCACCACGCATCAAAAGCGCTTCAATCTCTTCCATCGAGCTCACTTGGGCATAGAGGTCGAGATCATCACCGGCCGTGATTTGTTGAACGAAATCACGAGAAGTCGGACTGCGGTCATAGTCCAGCACTGCGATTGGGACGTGTTGGATATCCACAGTTAACGCATAGGCCATCAGCAGCATCATCGCGGTGGGGGCAAGCAGGACCAACACAAAGGTCGAGCGGTCGCGCAGGATGTGCTGGATCTCCTTACGTACAACAGCCAAAACATGCCTGAGAGACATCTTATGGCTTCTCCGGGGCGTCTTCATGCGCCGCCAACTTGCGAATTAAGGAGATGAAGGCTTCTTCCATGCGCGGCGGAGCCGGGCGGATTTCCCTGATTCCCACACCATTCTCCTTGAGAGCTAGCTCAACTTCTGGGATTCTCTTCTCTGCCGAGTCGACCAGTAAATGGATCGCCTCCCCATAGGATTGCGTCTCGAGAATGCCGGGCAAGTCCCCCAACACGACTCGCGCGGCTTGCCAGTCATCAGACCGGACCTGGACAACTTCACCCTCTAATCGGCCCCGAATCGCCTCCGGGTTGTCGCATACAACCATCCGTCCTCCATACATCAAGCCCACCCTAGAACAGCGGTCCGCCTCATCCATATAAGGCGTGCTGACGACAATGGTTGTCCCACCGAGATAAAGTTCAGCCAGAATATCCCAGAACTCTCGCCGCGAGATCGGATCGACACCTGTTGTCGGTTCATCGAGCATGAGGATCTCGGGTTCGTGGATCAGTGTACACGCCAGCGCCAACTTCTTCTGCATTCCACCCGAGAGGTGGTCCGCCCGGCGATCTTTAAAAGGAGATAGGGCTGCGAACTCCAGCAAGCGCTCACTGCGGAGGGCAAATTCGTCCGCGGCAACATCATAGAGTTCTGAGAAAAACCGCAGGTTCTCCATGACGGTAAGTTCGCTGTACAGGCTGAACTCCTGGGCCATATAGCCGATATGGCGTTTGATCTCCTCCGGCTGTGTGGCCAGGTCGAACCCAGCCAGGCTCCCGCTTCCCGAGGTGATCTTGAGCAGACCCGTCAGGAGCCGCAGCGTCGTCGTTTTCCCTGCGCCATCGGG
>SOIH01000121.1 GCA_004376895.1 Anaerolineales bacterium
GACGCAGGCGAGTCAGAGCCTGGGCTTCAATTTGTCTAACACGTTCACGCGTAACCCCCATCTTTCGACCAACCTCTTCCAACGTATAACTCCGTCCGTCCAGAAGACCATAGCGAAGTTGTAGAATTCGAACCTCTCGCGGCGGGATCGTACTAAGAGCTTCGGCCAGGTTCTCCTTTAGCAGATTCTGCGTCGCAATTTCAACAGGTGCAGGAGATTCAACATCCTGGATGAAATCACCAAGAATTGAATTCGAATCCTCATCCGTCGGCATCTCAAGCGAGAGAGGGCGACGGGAGACTTTCATTAAATCTTCCGCTTTTCTTGGTGTAATTTCCAACGCCTCAGCGAGATCTTCGGATGAGGGGGTGTGTCCCAATTGCTGCGTCAATTGATGAGAAACCCTCAGCATTTTATTTATTTGATCTCCCATATGAACAGGTACACGAATCGTTCTTCCCTGATCCGCAATAGCGCGGGTTACGGCTTGCCGGATCCACCATGTCGCATACGTAGAAAACTTGTGTCCTCGGCGATAATCGAACTTTTTCGCAGCCCGAATCAATCCAATATTCCCCTCCTGAATTAAATCCAAGAAAGGAACACCACGACCGAGATACTTCTTCGCCACACTAATCACTAGGCGCGAGTTTGCTGTGATGAGGTGCTCGCGAGCCGCCCACCCATCCTCAATCGAGACCTGAAGTTCAGCGCGTTTTTTCGGGGATATGCTTTCTTGAGCAAGTTTCTCCCGAGCTTGGCGGCCTCGCTCGATTCTTTTAGCAATTTCAACTTCCTCTTGAGCGGTAAGAAGTGGTACACCTCCCACTTCTCTAAGATAAAGGCCAACCGAATCGTCCGTATCAACATTACTCAAGACATCCTCGTCTGGCTTGCCTTCGTCTTGCGCTTCAGGCTTTACTTCTCTCTCAGCGCTCCCTTCCTCCGCGCTCTCATCTACTACGTTAATCCCTACAGCGAGGAGCGCCGCGTACATCTCTTCAAGCTGATCCAAATCTTGCTCAGCTTCTGGGAGAACGCCGAGGATATCATCAATCGTGATGTAACCACGATCTTTCCCGAGTTCGATCAATTGGTCGATCGCGGGATTCTCTTGCTCGCTGGCAAGAATATCATTGGCATCTATGCTCTCGAGACGCGAGCCATTGTTATTTTTGCCTAATGGCAATTTCATTGATTTTGAACTTCGTTTCTTCTTACTCAATCTACGTAACTCCAACTCCAGCATACATTCTTCCATCCCGTCCGGCAATACCCATCAGGTAAACTCCAGATCGAGAATGGTCAAGTGTAATTGGCAACTAACTTAGGCGCTGCCAATGCCGTGAGGCTATGAGCCTCATAAAATAATTCTATCCCCAGGTAACGATGTGCAAACCTGGAGGTCTGGTATTCTCCGCGGGTTCAGATACAAGATCAGACGTAGAAAAAGCACCGCTGCCGTTAAGATGGAAGGCAACATGTGCTTATGAAAATCAAAAATGTGCCGAACCTGCAAAACACTATACATAAAGGGAACACCGAAGTCAATACGCAATTGAATTCAGATGTCAATCTTCTCTGCCGGAATAATTGAAGCCTGAGACCCAGAAACATCAAGTACGATGATGTGCGGCGCAACCGTCTTGACATCACCCGCAGCGCACATTACAATCTCCCCGTTTCCAAACCGACATCTGTAAGTTCCACTAGATAATGATATTGTGACGATGCTCAATGAATTTGGCTGTCACGTCGTATTTGAGAGGCGTGACAGGGATCATGAGCGAGCCAAACTGGCTCGTATTTATATTTCGTGACAAACACAAGATTATGAGCAGATTTTAAAAGGTTTTTATTCATAGACTATCGTTTCAGCCGTATATAACCGTGATCTCCTTCACTGAAGACCATTTATAGCTCAACTGAGTGAAAACAATACACATTATCCTGACCGATTAATAAAAGGAGTCCAAATGAACGAGCTTATACCGATCGAACAAACGATGTTATGGGGCGTAATGATCGTTGCTTTCATCAGCCTGATCTATGCTTTCTGGCTATGGAAAGCCACAATAGCCAAGGACAAAGGCACACAAAAAATGCAGGATGTGTGGCTCGCCATAAAAGCGGGAGCGGAAGGCTATCTGCGCAAGCAGCTCCGAACAATCGCATTGGTCGTTGTCGCGCTGACCGCTATCATCTTCCTGAGCGTTTACGTTATCCCACCCTCAGAAGAGGCTGTTGACCGGTTCGGTAAGAATGCACTGGTCATCATCGCCATCGGACGTACACTCGCTTTCATTCTCGGCGCGTCATTTTCCACGATTGTCGGTCAGCTAGGCATGCGCGTGGCTATTGAGGGCAATATCCGCGTCGCGGCAGAGGCGGTACGCGAAGACTACAATGGCGCTTTAACAGTTGCATACCGAGCCGGCACTTTCACAGGAATGCTCGTCGACGGCTTAGGCTTGCTTGGCGGAACAGCAATTTTCATGATCTTCGGCCGCGCAGCGCCCGACGCGCTTCTCGGCTTCGGCTTCGGTGGGACCCTCGTCGCGCTTTTCATGCGCATTGGCGGCGGGATCTATACGAAAGCCGCTGACGTCGGCGCAGATCTAGTGGGCAAAGTCGAAGAGGGTCTCCCTGAGGACGACCCCCGTAACGCCGGCGTGATAGCAGATCTCGTTGGCGACAATGTAGGCGACTGCGCTGGAATGGCAGCAGACATCTTCGAATCCTACGAAGTCACAATTGTCTCCACCTTAATCCTCGGGCTCATATTGCTTCACTTAACCGGGGACACTTTCTGGATAATTTACCCCCTCGTTGTGCGAGCAATCGGCGTGATCTCCTCGATCATAGGGACTCTAACAGTCCCCATCTGGGAAAAATTCCCGATAAAGTTTCTTCGCGCGAAGGATGCCGAGGAAGCCATGTTCCGCTCCTACGAGGTTTCCAGCATTAACACCGTGTTTTGGGCTTTCCTCTTCGCTCTGATCTACGCAGGTGAGTGGAAACTGGCGCTGCTTAATGCCGTCGGCGTAGGTTTGGCGGTTATCTTCAACCCGCTTTCCTCATACTTCACTTCTTACAAGAAGAAGCCGGTGAAGGAAATCGTCGAGTCGATGAAGACCGGCACTGCAACGACTGTTCTTTCAGGCCTCGCAGTTGGTCTAGAATCGAGCGTATGGAGTGTATTAGTCATATGCGTAGCGCTGGCCTCAAGCTACCTGCTCTACCAAGGACAGGATGCTATCTACGCCCTCTACGGCGTAGCGATGGTCGGGATCGGCATGCTCTCGCACACCGGCAACAACGTTGCGATGGATTCATTTGGACCGATTGCCGACAACGCGAACGGCATCGGTGAAATGGCTGGCGTTGGCGAGAAAGCCTGGAAAATCATGGCTGAGCTCGACGCAGTCGGCAACACAACTAAGGCAATCACAAAACAGATCGCCATCGCCTCAGCCGTTATCGCTGCAACCAGCTTATTCTTCTCCTACGTGACTGACATCGGCAACATGCAGGCCCGTCTTGGAGTGGAGATCACTACGTCGATCCGAATATCGACGCTTGACACCGTAATTGGTTTCTTGATTGGTGGAGCCCTGCCCTTCCTCTTCTCCTCATACAGCATCAAAGCCGTGGCTCGTGGGGCAAACCTAGTTGTCGAGGAAGTAAGAAGGCAGTTCCGCATCCCCGGCGTTCTTGAAGGAAAGGTTACTCCTGACTACGCAAAGGTGGTCAGTATTACCACAGCCGCCTCTCAGAAAGAGCTTCTCAGTCTTACCGTACTCTCCGTGGCGACTCCTCTTCTTGTAGGTATCCTCTTCAATGTTGAAGCGCTTGGCGCCTTCCTGGCCGGCGTTATCCTATCCGGGCAGCTACTGGCTGTATTTATGGCCATATCCGGCGGTGCGCTGGATAACGCCAAGAAGTATGTCGAGGATGGGCATCTCGGCGGTAAAGGCTCCCCCGCTCATAGAGCCGGCATCGAGGGTGATACGATCGGTGATCCACTAAAGGATACAGCCGGGCCCGCGCTGAATCCGATGATCAAGGTCGTCAATCTCATCAGTCTCCTGGCAGCGCCTGTAATCGTTAAATACCAGGGAACACTCGGCTCATGGATCATTGCCGGCATCTTACTGGTGATGACGATCTGGGCCATTCGCAAAAGCTCCACACCGATGGAGCACCATGAAATCGAGGCTTACGCAGAGGCATAATTAATACCGCCCCTGCACCGCTTTCCAAAAGGCTCGGCTTCGTGCCGGGCCTTTTCTTTCTTGCAACACACCACTGTTGTACAATATCGGGCAAACGTCCGGTATTCTTTTATGGCCATAGTATCCAGGTAAGCCATGGCCCTTTGAATCTCATCGCTGTTTGGGAAATACTCCGCATGATGGAGGTTCTCAATCTGCGGATTTCGTGAGCGCGGTCGGCAATATCACAAATACCGCCCGGTATGGAGAAAAACCAATCTTATTAATTCAAAATAATCGCCGCTCTCTTTACACTTACGCCTTCTCCGTTCTATTCCTGCTTGTCATCAGCCTCACCTACGAGAGTCTAAACCCATATCTCGAGGCTATTGGACTGGTTGTCTCGCTTGGCATGGGATTCGCATTTCTCATGTTCCGTGACCGCAGTCGCCCTATCCGCATCCCAAAAGCACTTGTAGTCATTGGATCTTTTCTCCTCTACTATGGCCTGCTCACACTACGATCTCCCCAACCTCTTCCTGGCCTAGAGAAGTGGGCAATCAATATCCTAGTTTTTCTTGCATTTTTTATCGTAAGCGACTCTCTAGAAGCCGGATGGTCGAATAAAACCTGGGAAAACGCTCTGCTAAACCTAGCTTTAGTATTTTCCTTCCTTGAAATTGCCCTTGCAGGAGTATGGTACCTACGCTGGGCGAGCATCGCAGGAACGATCTTCTCATTGCCACCTGTGGGCTATCGTTTGTATGGCCTCTTTATCGGACATGCGAATGTGTTCTCTGGGTACATTAACCTCCTGCTTCCAATTGTCTTCGTGCGATTGATCCAGAGTCGGAATGCTGGACGGCGGCTTCTCTGGGGATTTGTCATTGGCATCTTTGTTCTGGTCCAATACCTCGCCTCATCACGAGGTGGTTGGATCAGCGCCATAGCCGGTCTTGGAATTACTATCCTCCTTATTCATTGGCCGCGGATTCGAGCATTTCTCCTGCGCGGCCGCCGAGTAAGGGTCCAACGTAGAACCATTAAAGACATTGTCCTTTTCGCCTTGAGTGCTGTAGCAATAATTGCTCTAGGCGCGATCTTCATCCTACAAGTCCAGTTCTCCCCCGGTCATGCCCCTATCACGTCCGCTCGCACCGGAATTTGGTCAGCCGCATTGGAAATTATTTCACAATCGCCAATATTCGGGCATGGCCCCGGTTCTTTCTCCACACTTTTCGCACTAAGTAACCAGCTCCCGCCTGGATTTTCCACGAGTCACGCTCACAATGCCCTTCTGCAGTTCACTGCTCAGAGTGGTCTCGTTGGGCTTGGATTGATTAGTGCCGCTGCTGTAATGCTCGTAGTTACAATCACTTCGGTATATCGAGAGGCGGAGGAGAAAGAAAGAATTCGACTATCTGCCTACGTAGGAGCAGGAGTAGCAGTTGCAATCCATCATCTGTTTGACTATCTCTTTGAGAGTCCTGCCTATACAGCCGCTGTCCTTGTCCTCCTTGCACTTGCACTTCGTCAGTCGAAATACCGGGACAACGTCGTCGTTTCCCCCCGTCAGGGAATCGTTGTTCTTCTTCCCATCCTCCTTCTCGCAGTTGGAGGATGGTCTCTGGCATCTCGAGGTGCATTTACGTATTGGCGGGGAATATCCGCTGCGCGAGCAGATGACTTCCAGGTTGCATCTGAAAATCTATGTCGAGCTGCTGAAGAGAACCCTGCTTTTTCTCTTTACTCTTTTCAGTGTGGCCTCGCATTGGCTTACCTGGACGATCAAGCGCACAATGTTCACCATCTTCAAGAAGCCATTAGAGCTTACGAACATGGTCTTTCGATAGATCCTTTTTGGCCTCCCCACCAGGCAAACTATGCCGCCTTGCTCTGGGCAATTGGAGAACAGGAAGATGCGCTTCGGGAATTAGACCTTGCGCTTGAGTCTGCCCCTCGGCAAAGCATTTTTCATCAAAATGCGGGAATGTGGCTGGAGACTTTGCAACGTCCCGCGGAAGCACAATCTGAATATCTCAAAGCGCTTGAAAGCGGACCGCACATTGCGACTAGCAAATTCTTCGAACTGAGCTCCAGTCGTGCGCAAGCACTTTCGAGTTTCATCAAGGAACAAAGCGTTCAGGCTTCCGGGACGACACTCATGGGAGGATGGGAATTTCTACAGAACGGCGATCTTCTTCAGGCTCGTACCGCCTTTACCCATACATTAGATCAAAACCCCCTGAATGTGGAAGCCTATCGAGGTCTCGCGCAAACCGCACTTCTTATGGATGAAGTTGTGGAAGCGAAAAAGTTAATTGACACAGCGCATTTCATCGGAGGCAACTCGACCAGGGTATTCTTCACTGCTGGTGAGATCGCGCTCGAACAGGGACAATTACAAGCTGCTGCAAACTTCGTTCTGCAAGGCTTCAACCAGATCTTGGAGCAATCCAGCTCCTGGTCTTTCTATGCACGCACTTATGGAAGATTTTTCCCTGAACC
Organism: Anaerolineales bacterium; assembly: GCA_004376895.1. Lineage (GTDB taxonomy): Bacteria > Chloroflexota > Anaerolineae > Anaerolineales > E44-bin32 > E44-bin32. Next base: position 6,723 of record SOIH01000121.1, read on the forward strand.
AGACCTGGTCCCTCAACTTTACCGAATAAACCTCAGTGAAAAAGACCTGATGATGTTATCCATAGTCATTGATTATCTCAATGAACAAGGCAATTTCGAGGAAGCCGCCTACATCGAGATGAAATTATCTCAGGAAGGGTTCATCGACTGAAACCAGGACCGCATTCGAACGGGTTTATAAATATGTGTATTCTGGGGCTAATATTCCGCCAGACCTGGCAATGCAGGTTTTTCGCAGCCATCTCATCTATACGTCCATTGCCCGATCATCAACTCCAGCGTATGATTGCCTGAAATGACCCACCAAAAAATAGCATTAGCTCGTGTCCCATCTCCAGATCATGCCTTCCCTGGACACCCGGAAAGTCCCGGACGTTTTCGGTTTTTCGACCGGCTTCTGAGCAGTCCTATCTCTGACGCGCTGGTCATCATCGATTCTGAACCTGTAACACCTGACAAGCTTGAAAGTGTCCACTCGGAGCAATACATCCAGTCGGTAGAGGAAGCTGTACAACGTGCGCCGACCTATCTTGACTACGGTGATACATATGCTACACCCTCATCATTCGAAGCCGCACTCAATGCAGCTGGGGGCACGCTATCCGTCCTTGACCAGATTCTTGACGGAACTGTGAATACCGGCTTTGCGTTGGTCCGACCACCCGGTCACCACGCGACGCAATCTCAGGCGATGGGGTTCTGCCTTTTCAACAATATCGCCATCGCTGCAAGACACGCACAAATCCGCGGAATCGATCGGGTGATGATCGTCGATTTCGACGTGCACCATGGCAACGGCACCCAGGAAATTTTTAATACTGACCCGAGTGTTTTATTTTTCTCCACACATCAATGGGGTATTTATCCAGGCACCGGACATCAAAAGGAAATCGGTCACGGGGATGGGGAAGGCTCGATCATCAATGTCCCCCTCCCCGCTCGCGCTGGAGATCAATCGTTTGAGCGAGTCTGGGAAGAGCTCCTCACCGCTGCTGTTGAGCGTTTTTTGCCAAACATCATCCTGGTCTCAGCAGGATTCGACGCCCATTGGGATGATCCGCTCGCCGGTCTTCAACTGACGACGTCTGGCTATCACCAACTAAGCAGTCGTCTGCTTGAATTGGCTGACCGATTCTGTGAAAAACGAATGCTTTTCGTGCTTGAAGGTGGATATGCCCCCGAGGCACTCGCAGATAACGTACAAGCATGTCTACACGCCCTGGCGAATAAACCTATGAACGAAGACCGGCTTGGCCCAGCACCTTTCGAGGAACCATCAATAAAACAACTTATCGAAGGAATCCGTGTCATACACGAGTTATAGCACCTTAAGTTCGATTACTTTCACTCTGGCACGTTTCTTGTTACAAAATTAGAATGATTCGGATGAGTCTGTAATATGCGAGTTGGATTTTGTGTTCCATCTTGCGTAATAAGTATAGATGAGGCATACTTTTGGTGAGGTTCTGCAATGGCAGAAATGGATTTACGCGCATATATAAAAGAAATTGACGACCTTATAGAACGCAATCAGTTGGATGAGGCTATCGCACACTGCCGCCACATCCTTCAGATGTACCCGAAACATCTCGGTTCCTACCGCTTGCTCGGGAAAGCGTACCTCGAAGCGAAACGATTCGGAGATGCCGCCGATATTTTTCAACGCGTTCTCTCCGCAATCCCCGATGATTTTGTCTCTCACATCGGCATGGCCATTGTGCGGGAGGATGAAGGCAATCTCGACTCTGCGATATGGCATATGGAGCGAGCCTTCGAAACCAATCCCGCGAACCCTGCTATTCGGCAAGAACTCTCTCGCCTCATCGGCCGTCGAGATGGTCTCGAACCACACAAGATACGCCTTACTCGTGGAGCACTCGCCCGCCAATATGCGCAAGGAGAGCTTTACTTGCAAGCAATTGCTGAGCTCCGCTCCGCACTTGGCGAAGACCCCGACCGCCCTGATCTCGAGGTTCTTCTGGGGAAGATGTACTGGCGAGCGGATCAACACGCGGAGGCAAAGGATGTCTTCGGCCAAATCCTGGAGAAGCTCCCATTCTGTCTTGAAGCTAATCGGTACATGGCTGCAATATTCCAAGAGGAAGATAATACCGAGGAAGCCAGCAAATATCATCGGCATTTAGCGGCGTTGAACCCGTACTTCGCATTTCTCGAAAGCGCAAACATCGACCCAAAGACTATCGATTCAAAAGCCGTTCGTATCGAGCGGTCAGGTTGGGTTCCCGGTCAACCACTCCCAACCGCCGAGTCTGGCCCACCAGAATGGGTTGCATCACTTGGAGTAGATCTAAGTGAAGCGGAGCCTACGCCACTTGAAGCTGATGACTCTCCACCCTGGATGGCAGAGATCGATCAAGCTACAACACCTTTGAGCACCCCACCTGCGGTGTCAGTAGACGCCTCCCAGACCGCTCCAGAAACAGCTCCTGAAGGCGAAATACCAGAGTGGATGGAGGAAGCAGGATGGGTTCCATCCAGCGGCGAGGTTGAAGAAAGTCCGATTTCCTTCTCGGATTCTGAACTCGAATCAATCGACGCTGGGGAAATAAAAGATGAGACCGGTGAACTCGTCCCCGCGGATATCCCGGGCTGGGTCCAGGAAATCGCCCCCGAGATTCTCGATGAATCCCCTGAAGTAGACGAACCGGCAGCGGCTCCAGTGGGCAAAGCAGAATTTATGCCTGATTGGCTCTCGGACATCGCCTCTGACGCTGAGCAGGTCACACCTGATCCGATACCTTCATCTGCAGATGAACCACAAAAAGAAGCTGAACCGGTCTCGAGCGCAGAGCCGCCGAGTGTCGAGGAAAGCGCCGATAAAGATCTTATCGCGGAGGATGGTGCTCCTGAGATACCCACCTGGGTTGATGCACAGGCGCCGGGCGCAACATCCACCATCATCACGTGGCTTGACGACCGGCCAAGTAAGGAAGCGGAACCTGAAAAACCAGAACTCCCATCAGAAGCAGTAGAAGAGGCCATTGAAGACGCCGTTTCTGAGGCTGATGTCCCCTCCTGGCTGGACGAGATCGCAGAAGGGGATGAAGTTCCTGAGTTAGAGTCCGAAGTCCCTAAAAAAGAACCCGAAAGTCCATCCTGGCTTGCCGGTCTAGCAGAAGCAGCATCACAGCAAGATCTTAAACTTGGACCAACTGTTGGTGGTGAAACGCCGGAAGAACCAGAGGAAGAGGCTGCGCCTGAGTGGCTCGAAGGGATTAGTGAACTGGAAGAGGCGCCTGCCTCGGTGCCCTCCACCGATGACGCACCAGATTGGCTGCGAGGCATCGCTGAACCCGAATCGGTTGATACAACTATAAGCCCAGCAGAAGATCCCGAAACCGGAACACCCGATTGGGTCTCTGATATCGAGGAGCCGGCTAAGGAACCATCTGCAGAAGCAGCACAACCGCAGGATGATGTCCCAGATTGGCTGACTGGAATCGCGGATTCGATGGTTGAGACGACTGTCGATGAGGATTTTCTAGCGGAAGCAGCTCCAGAACCTGCAGAGATCGTTGCGGAAGCGCATAGAGAAACACCAGACTGGCTGCATGAGTTTGCCGATTCGGCTGAGGAAATCCCGGATACTGAGATCAAAGGTGGCGAACCTGAGATCGACATAGAATCTCTTCAGCAACTTGAGGGGGAGATTGGCGCTCATGCAGTTGATGCATCTACACCGGATGCCCTAAGCGTCACCGATGAAGTTGACGATGATGAAGTCTTCCGATGGCTGGAGGATCTTGCTGAGGCTCAAGAAGCTGAGGAAAGCGAGCCGGTAACCCCTCCTACGGATAGGCCAGTTGAAGCGCACCCGGAAACCTCTCCGACGATCAGTGAAGCAGTTCCTACTGAAGAAGCTGATGAGAGCTTGCAGTGGCTCGAAGATCTCGCCTCACAGCGGGGTATCGATGTAGATGTCACCCCGACTGGCCCTGACGGACTGCCAGTCGAGACGGACGCCGCTCAAGACTGGTTGAAAGATATGGCTGTCGGATCAGCGGATGAGACGATTATCTCGAAGCCTCCGCCGGTTCCAACCGAGGAAATTGACACTGAGATAATGGGAGAAGCCATTAGCGAAATTGCACCAGACGAGGCGACCCTCATCTCGGCGGTTGCTCAGGAACCGCTTCAAGAAGAGCCTATGCCGGAAATACCCGGATGGCTCGATGAAGCAACATCTGCCGCAGAGGGGGTGCCCCCTGAACCAGTAAAAGAAGCTGCCCCTCCTGTTGGCGAAGAGGAAATTCATCCTCCGGAACCAACTCCCGTCGAGGCAGCATCTGTGGTTGAACGCATGCCTGTCCCTGAACCAATCGAGGAGATTATTCCCCTGCCAGAAGCTGCCCCTCACATCCCAGCCGCTGAGGAAGACCTTCCGGAAGCCGGGAAGGTTGAACCTGCCGTGGAAGTTGTACCATCGAAATACAAGGAACCTGCTTCCCAATTACTACAGGGCGCACGCCAAGCCCTAACTGCGGGTGATGCTGGGCGAGCTTTATCTGATTATAAGAAGTTGATCGAGAGAAAACAGGATCTCGAAACGGTGATCGAAGACTTGGAGCACGCACTGGAGCGTTACCCGAACCTGCCGACGATGTGGCAAGTTTTAGGGGATGCATATATGAAATCAGATCAACTCCAAGAGGCGATCAAAGCTTATCAACGAGGTATGGAGGTCGCTTAATCCCCTTCATCTCTCTATCATTTAATCCGAACTCGGGGTCTCCCCGAGTTCACATTTTATGGAGGCAATCTTGGAGCAAACCCTTGTCCTAATAAAACCGGATGGCGTTCAACGTGGTCTCATCGGTGAAGTCATTCATCGCTTAGAGAACCGTGGTCTCCGACTGGTCGGTGCAAAATTTCAACAAATCCCGAAAGATTTCGCAGAACTTCATTACGCGGTGCATAAAGGCAAACCATTTTACGATGGATTAATTGACTACATCACCTCCGGACCCGTGATGGCGATGGTCTGGGAGGGTCCTAATGCGATCCTAGCGGTTCGGCAGACAATGGGGGCTACGAAACCTACAGAAGCCGCCCCAGGCTCGCTCAGGCACGATTTTGCTCTTGAAGTGGGGAGAAACCTTACCCACGCATCTGACTCCACTGAGACGGCTCAGACAGAGATCGAACTTTGGTTTGGGACCGATGATCTGGTCAAGTGGGATCGTGATATTGACCGCTGGGTATTTGAAGCCTAACAATACTCTCAACCACACCCATACTTCCATATGGAGATCGCTAAGCTTGAGCCACTCATCGTCCTGACTGGTGCGGGGATATCAGCTGAGAGCGGAGTCCCTACTTTCCGCGGCGCTGAAGGTCTCTGGCGTACCTACAGGGCTGAGGAACTCGCAACTCCAATTGCCTTCCATCGAGATCCACTACTTGTCTGGGAGTTTTACGCCTGGCGGCGTGAACTCATCGCTGCCTGTGAGCCAAATCAAGCTCATTGGCTTTTAGCCGATATTGAAAAACAAATCTCCGATTTCACCCTGATCACACAGAATGTCGACGGTCTCCACGCAGCAGCTGGCAGCCGCAATATCATCGAAATACATGGTTCTATATGGCGTATGCGCTGCACCAGCTGTGGTGATCGTTGGGACGATGGGAATGTGCCGCTTGAAAAACTCCCTCCTCCGTGTCCAGGCTGCGGTGAGAAGGCAAGACCTGACGTCGTCTGGTTCGGAGAAACCCTGGATCCAGAGGTCTTAGATCACGCCTTTGAAACAGTGCAGCGCGCGCGTGTGATGCTCGTGATCGGCACATCGGGGATCGTCTATCCCGCAGCTGAACTTCCTCGGGTCGGTAAGATGCACGGCGCCAAGTTAATTGAGATCAACACTGAAATAACGCCGATTTCCGGCATCGCCGATCAGGTCTATCAGAGTAAAGCGACAATTGGATTACAGGATTGGTGGGCTGATCAACAGAAAGATTAGGAGTGCCTATTGCATATGAAGAAGTACTCTTCCTTCTTTCCATAGATCCTCGAGAGCGTAGTATTCCCGCATAGCTGGGGAAAAGATATGGATGACTAAATCTCCATAATCGATCAGGGTCCAACCTACTCCCGACTTACCCTCAACACTATTTGCCTGGAGGGAATGTTTTTTCTTTAGGGCTCCCCGTACTTCGTCGGAGAGCGCTCGGAGCATCCTTTCACTCGTCCCCGAGCAAATGACAAAGTAATCGGTAAAAGAACATACACCGATAAGATCGAGAAGGAGGATATTCTCACCCTTCTTCTTATCGAGTGTATCCACTACTGTGTGAGCAAGGTCTAATGCTTTCTCTATCGCCGCCTCCTAGGGCGTTGATTTTACCGGATTTCCTCTAACACCAATTCTACTGCTTCTTCCGGTGTTTCCACGATTTGAATTGGCGTCCGACCCCCGTCTGCATAAAGCGGGTCCCACGTTCTCAAACCCACAACCTGCTTCCCCATCTTGAGAGCGAAAGCAATCTCTGAGAGTGTACCAAATCTACCGCCGATCGCGATCACGGCTTGACCTGCCCGGGCAATGATCGCGTTTCGCCCTTCCCCAAGCCCTGTAGGAATAGAGATCGTTAAATACCGATTCCCCTCCTCCACAGCCAATCCAGGGAGAATTCCTACAGTAACTCCTCCGGCTTCTTGAGCGCCACGACATACGGCTTCCATCACACCCCCTCGCCCGCCGCAGATTACAGTAACGTCATTGGATGCCAGCAACCTGCCCACACTCTCGGCCGCTTGAGCCTCCCATTCAGAGCATTCACTAGATCCAATAACGCTGACTATTGATTTTCTTTTCATTCGTCGCCTTTGCTCCCTAGTGGGAACTCCATCAGTGTAGAATACTCGGCTCCTGAGGATCTTAGAATACTTCTTATCAGGTGAAGCTCACTTACCTCGAAATGCCCAATCTGACCAACGACGAATTCATCCACTGCATCCTGGAGTTGGGGTAATTCTGACATTGAAATATTCCGTCTTACTCGTCCTAGCGTGAGGTGTGGGTGAAATGGCCTTCCTTCTTTCCCAAATCCCAGGGGAACAAGTTTCTCTTCAATCGCGGTTTGCACCTGCGCGAGTGTGCCGTTTTCCTCGGTGATCCCAATCCACAGAACTCTAGGTCTGCGGCGATTCGGGAAACAACCGAACCCCCCAACACGCAGGGTGAAGAATGGATGCCTATTGACCTCTCTTTCCAGGACCTGACCGATCTCTCCCAGGTTGCTATTTGAGATCTCACCCAGGAATTTTAACGTGAGATGTATCCCTTCGGGTCGCACCCATCGCACGGGTCCACCACGGATGAGAGTGCGCAACCGACCGATCTCCTCCTGGAGATTCCCCTTTACTTCCAAAGGGATATTCACCGCAATAAACGCGCGCATCATACGCATGTTTTACTCGAAACTCTCCGACCCGTCAAAGCCAGATTTGAGTGAACAGTGCCGTTTTCTGCAGAAAGTCATTTATGTATATAAAAAAACGAACTTAAATGGATAACATTCTAGGGAGATCTCGCCCACCGAACCTGTCCTAAGCCTGGTGAAGGACCGATAGGAGAAACACACACGGGGCTGCGCAGTAGATTACCCTACATCAACCGGAATCAATGCACACGCGCTAAGGAAAACTGATCTTTGAAAAT
>SOIH01000184.1 GCA_004376895.1 Anaerolineales bacterium
CTCGGCATTGGACAGGCAATGGCGCGACATCGTCTTGCGCCGCGAGGCACTCCTTCCTGCGTTATAACCAGCCCTGTTTCGCTCTGGTGGGTCCAGCCTTACAACATTAACACTACATTTGAGCTTGCCCGGTCTTAACAGCTTCAATAGATGATCTTCACGCCATCTTCACGCTTCACCAATAAACTGGTTAGTGACAGAACCTAATTCGAAGAGTTCGCCGTCATTAATTAGGGCGCCAAGGGAAAAACTGCTCGCTTTTACCTTATCGAGACGGCTCTATCAGGTAAGATATGGCATTGGCGAACACGACAGATGCCCGTATCCTAGCGGGCACGAACCCGTCATATAGGTGAGTGATGGCGTCTAAGGGAGAGCAGTGGCTGGAAGGCGCGCGCCGGCTGGACGAGAGTGCACTAGCAGCAATCTACGATTCTCTCAGCCCCGAGCTATATAACTACGCCTGCCGCCTCGTCGGGGATACAGAAACCGCCGAAGATATTGTCAGTGAGACTTTCTTCCGCTTCTTACGTGCCCTGGGCGCCGGTGGAGGCCCCAAGGATCACCTTAGAGCTTATCTTTACCGGATCACCCACAACCTTGCGGCAGACCACCACCGCCGACGAGATGAACCTTTAGAGAACCCAGACCCGGAAGTGCAGCGATCACCTTCAGCGGAAAACCCCGACGATATTGTCGAGCATAGCCTCGCACAGGCACAGGCTCGCGAGGTGCTGTGGCGATTGACGCACGAGCAGCGTCAAGTGATTATGCTGAAATTCTTCCAGGGATTGAGCAACGAAGAGATCGCCGCAGTGCTTGAGAAACCAGTGGGGGCGGTGAAATCACTACAACACCGAGGGTTAAAGTCTATGCGCAGAATCCTGGAAAATGATTTTGCTTTTTCGGAGGGCTCACCATGAGCAAGATAGAGGACCGTGTAGATCAAGCAGCATCCAACTATCGCGCCGGTAAGCCAATCAAAGATCCTGATTTGCAATCTCTCTTAGAGACGATGGCTATATTAAAATCCTTGGAAGATGTCCCCGCCCCGGATCGCGTGCGCGCTCAGCAATTACGTCAGGCGTTTCTGACACGGGCAAAAGAGACGCTACCCGTATCTCTACCCGAACTTAAACGTCATAAAGGGTGGAAAAACATATTCAAAAAGGAGCGTTCACCCATGTTTACATTTGCCCGTATTTTGATCTTGCTCGCAGTCGCGTTCGGCGGCACAACCGCAACCGCATTCGCCGCACAAGGCAGCCTGCCTTCCGAAGCGCTGTATCCAATCAAGACGTTTGTGGAGGACGTCCGGCTGGCCTTAACGTCCGACCCTAAAACTGAAGCAGACTTGCTGCTGCTATTAGCTGATGAACGCATGGAAGAGATTGCAGCCCTGAGCGGACAGGGCCTTCCCGTGCCCAATGAGGTCGCGACACGGCTACGGGAGCACCTCGACCAGGCATTACAGGAAGCGGCCAAACTGGGCGACGCCGCATTGCTTCAGCTCATGGAGCAAATTCATGTGCGCTCTCAAGAGCAGATACAACTCTTAGAGAAACTTCGAGAAAATGCCCCCGATAAACCCGAAGAAGCTCTGGAACTGGCAACACAGGCTATGAATAACCTCCGTGTCGCTGCCGAGGGTGCCCTAGAGGACCCAATAACTTTCCGGCTTCACCAAAGCACAAGTCGACCATCAGATGCGCCTGATCAATCTGGCATGGACCCGTCCTACGAAAACAAGGGCGAGTCTCAAGGTCCAGGACAAAAGGGCGAGGGGGGCCAAAAAGGCTCCGACAATTAGGACCCCGTTACGCCTTAGGGAGCAAAATAAGCAATCTCTGCGCAACTAGCGTATACAAACGACCGTTGGCCTAATCTGGATGAATCTTGATGGGCCAACGGTTACGTTATTTTATATATAGAGAAGCAGGCAATGACCTCTCGGATCACCTGGACATTCACATAATAACCAGTTATTCTGCGACGACCATCCACGCCCGTTCTGTTGACGAACCGCCTTCTATCATGGTATCATCCGGCGGCCTTGAGACCGCTTTAATGTCTGCTGGGCGGCTTATGTGTTTTTCTCGGAGGAGAACAAGATCAGCGCATCACAATTTAGAATAAACAATCAAATTCGGGCTAAAGACGTGCGCCTTATCGGCGCCGATGGTAATAACATCGGAGTGGTGCCGATTGAGGAAGCATTTGAAGCCGCCAGGACCGCAGATCTCGACCTGGTCGAAATTGCCCCAAACGCCGACCCGCCCGTATGCCGGGTGCTCGACTTCGGCAAATTCCTCTACGAGAAATCGAAGAAGGATCGTGAGGCAAGAAAGGCGCAAACCAAAGTTGAGATCAAGGAAGTACGGCTTCGCCCGAAAACATCCGAGCATCATCGGTCGTTTAAAGTTCGAGATGCAAGGCGTTGGCTGACGGAAGGAAAGAAAGTCCGAGTGCGTATCCGCTTCCGTGGGCGCGAAATCACATTTCCCGAGATCGCACTCGATGATCTACAAAGTATCGCGGATGAACTCTCTGACGTTGGTGCGGTTGAGCAATCCCCGACGATGGAAGGGCGCACAATGCTCATGACGATAGCGCCGAGTAAACCAAAGCAGTAGCCAATTTACGCAAACAAGTTCGTGTCGATGTCCCCGTGGACAGCGGTATCGTCCGCGGGGTTTGCACCTCACAGGCTGGTCGTAAAAGAACGAGATTTTCTGTATTAGAGGAGTAGGATTGTGGCTCGAAAAGCCAAGACGAAGGGAAAATATAAGCTCAAGACGCATAAGGCAACCGCCAAGCGCTTTCGTTTAACGGGTTCTGGGAAGCTGGTGCGCACCAAGGGAAACAAGAGTCACCTGCGCAGAAAAAAATCCGCCCGTTCCAAGCGGAAGTTCTCTAAAATGCTTCCTGTAGAAACGAAGGGCATCGTCAAGCGCGTCAACCGCTTAGCTCCCTACCTGAAGAAGTATAAATCTAACCCGAACGCCCGTACGGGGGGCTCTTCCAAGTAAGCCCACCCATTGTTGTGGCTGTTGAGTGCATACAACAGGTGTCCTAGAGACATCGGCGCTCATTGGTCCACAGGAGAGTGAAACGTGCCACGAGTTAAAGGCGGTACCATCACACGCCGACGCCACAAGAAAGTATTAAAACTAACCAAGGGAATGTACGGCTCTCGCAGCAGCTTATACCGCCGCGCCAACGAGGCGATGCTTAAGAGCCTGTGGTATGCATATCGAGATCGCCGCACTCGCAAACGCGATCTTCGGCGTCTTTGGATTGCCCGTATCAACGCCGCCGCGCGCCTCAACGGAACCACCTATAGCCGTTTGATCTACGATTTGAAGCAATCGGGGATTGGTTTGAATCGGAAGATCCTCGCCGATCTTGCGGTTCGGGATCCAAAGGCTTTCAGCGAGGTCGTGAAGACCGCAGCCAAGCGGTAGCGACGAACTTCAATCTCATTCATAAAGGGATGCATCTGCGTCCCTTTTTTCTTTATCCCTGGTGTCTACCCAGACCCCTCGATGTATTGTCATCGATTCGACGTTGCTCCCCACTCCCTACGGTCACACAATAAGACCCTGAGTAGCTATTATCTTTGATAACTTTGCTCATGCTCCGCTCACCCAGTGGCCGTGGCTGGCCGCGGTGATACAATCAAACGGAGCAGAATAGCAAAGAACTGTCGGGGGTGTTGTATAACGACACTAATTTTGCAGCGGGGGCTACCTCAAGGGCAAAAACTGCGCATAATCCACGGCGACATCACCGAATCGCAAGTGGATGCTATTGTGAATGCCGCCAATGCTCAACTCAAGCACGGCGGCGGCGTTGCCGGGGCGATAGTCAGACGCGGCGGGCTGCAAATTCAGATTGAGAGCGATGAATGGGTCCGCCAGTACGGACCAGTAACTCATGAGCAACCCGCAATCACATCTGCTGGAAGCCTGCGCTGCCGTTACGTCATCCACGCCGTTGGACCCATCTGGGGCCAGGGGAAGGAGGACCAGAAGCTTCTGAATACGGTAGACGGAGTCATGAGGCTCGCGTCCGACCACAACCTCACCAGTCTTGCTCTTCCGGCTATCTCCACCGGAATCTTCCGCTTCCCAAAGGAGCGCGCCGCTCGATTAATCGTCGACGCCATCATAGACTTCTATCATAAAAATCCCAACAGTTCATTAAAGACGATAGATCTCACTTTATTTGACGAACCCAGCGTTGATACCTTCGTTGTGGAATGCAAGCGGCGTTGGCCGACGAACTGCGACTCGAAATGATTACATCGACATCCAATCCACGAGTGCAATGGGTGCGAACGCTGCAAAAAAAACGGCGGGCGCGCAAGAGCGAAAGCCTCTTTGTCATTGAGGGTACTCGACTAGCTAACGAGGCTGTTTCCTCCCGCGCTCCCGCTAAACTCGTTTTGTACACGGACGCCCTCGAGCAGGGTGACCATTGTCTAATAGAGGAGTTGATCAATCTAGGAGCAGAGGCCGAAGAAGTCTCTGAGCGGGTTATGAAGGCCTGTTCGGACACCGAATCCCCACAAGGACTTCTTGCGGTTCTTCCCATTCCCTTTTCTGCGCCCCCTGACAATCTAAACCTGGCACTCGTCGCAGATCGAATTTCCGATCCAGGCAATCTCGGAACGATCTTGCGCACTGCGCTTGCAGCGGGCGTCGAAGCCGTGTTCCTCAGCGCGGGTACAGTTGACCCCTTTAACCCGAAAGTTGTGCGGGGCGCCATGGGAGCACATTTCCATCTTCCCATTATCCAAGAGCAAACCTCTGAGATCGAGAAATATCTTCGCGGAATCGATGTGTGGGTCGCTGAAGCCGGTTTGGGGTCTCCTTACTACGATGTGGATTGGAACAAGCCTTCTGCGATCGTGATCGGGAGCGAAGCCCATGGTCCCAGTGATGAGCTTCGTTCAATCGCCAAAGGCAGCACGCACATTCCCATACAAGATTTGGCCGAGTCGCTGAACGCCTCTGTCGCGGCTGCGGTCATCCTATTCGAAATTGCCCGAATGCGAGGAAAAGAATGAGAATTCGTGCGATCACCGGCTTCATCGATCCGGGCTGGCCAATCGAAACAGAGTTCGTCGCCAAAACAGCTCAATGCCTAAAGGACTGTCAATCGGCGCTTCAGGACGCGGGCTTTGAGGTCCAGACTCTGCGCATTGCCACGCCGCCGCCCTCGGAAATGTCAACCCCTGTTGCCCCTGCCGATCGACCAGACCTGGCTCGCCAGCTTGAAGCTGAAATATTCATTCAGGGCATCGACTATGCCGCGATAGGACCCGTCCTGCCCGATGAGCCGGATGGTTTTCGTATGCTTCCTGAAGTGTTGGATGCAACGGACACGGTCTTCTCCTCTGGACTCTATGCAGATCCAACAGCCGGCTTGTCGCTCACAGCGGCGCGGGCGTGTGCCCTAGCCATCCATGAGATATCAACAATACGCGACGACGGCTTTGGGAACTTACGCTTCGCCGCACTGGTCAATGTACCGTCAGGCGTCCCCTTCTTCCCCGCAGCATACCACCGCGGCGGACCGCCCTCACTTGCAATCGCAACCGAATCGGCCGACCTTGCGGTTGGCGTTGTCAAAGACGCGTCCTCGATCCAATCGGCGAAGAAACAACTGATCACAGCGATCGAGACGCATGCGGCGAATCTAGCCCGAGTTACCGATGCCATCGCGCGCGACCATGACTTTCGCTTCCTTGGAGTCGATTTCTCCTTCGCCCCATATCCCGAAAAAAAGCGTTCGATCGGCACAGCGCTCGAGATAATCGGAGCCTCCGCTTTCGGCCAATCTGGCAGCGCAATAGCGGCAGCCTTCCTGACCGACTGCCTTGACAGGGCCCGATTCCAGCGCGTGGGCTTCTGCGGACTTTTCCTGCCGGTTCTAGAGGATACCGTCTTGGCCTCGCGCGCCAGTGAAGGGATCCTGACAATCTCCGATTTACTGCTCTATTCCACTCTTTGTGGAACCGGCTTAGATACAATCCCGCTTCCTGGAGATGCGAGCATAGAAGCATTAACCGGGCTTCTACTCGACCTCGGCGCAATCGGCCTGCGCCACTCAAAACCACTTACTGCCCGGCTTATGCCCATTCCCGGAAAAACCGCGGGGGACGCTGTTCATTTTGATTTCCCCTACTTTGTGGACAGTCGGGTTCTGCCACTCCCTGAAGCGCCTCTCACCGGTCTTCTCGACAACTCTGACACACTCGACATCGGTCCTCATAAATTCGAATGACCTCTATCCAACCCATAGGCGATGCGTTCGTTACCGTTCGCAAAAGAACAATATCCTTGCTGACCATTCCTTGGGCGATTAGAATCGCCATGTTGCGACTGTCCCGCCTGCCAGTATTGCGGGGAACCCTTGGATGCACAGCTTGTATTCGCCGTCCATCACAATCGTGTGGAGGAGACTCTAGCGACATGTTCGTGACGAGCAACGCAATATCATCGTGCGGGTAAACGAAAAGGGCCTATATTAAACTCAAGTGCCCCGCTTCAATTGAACCGCTCTGACTGTATTCAGCAGACCGTGAAACTATAAAGGTCACATATCGCAATGGACCTGTATGAGAATTTAAATTCATCCCAGAACGAGGCGGTCACTACCCCCATAGGACCGGTTTTGGTACTTGCTGGACCAGGTTCCGGGAAGACACGCGTCCTAACCCGCCGTGTAGCCCATCTCATCACAGCACTGGGGGTATTGCCAAGATCGATCGTCGCGGTCACCTTCACAAACAAGGCCGCCCGAGAGATGAGCAAGCGTGTGCAGGAGCTGCTAACACATGAAACGAAAACCGGAGATGGACAACCAAACCTGGGAACCTTCCACGCTCTATGTGCACGCATCATCCGCCAGGAAGCCGATCATCTACCGGTAACGCGTGACTATGTGATATTTGATGACGCCGATCAAATGTCCTTGGTTCGAGAGGTGATCAAGGATCTGCGACAGGATCCCAAAAAGACCCGTCCGGGGCGTATTCTCAATGCAATCTCCAAAGCGAAAAATGAACTGATCGAGCTGGAAGACTACAACACCGACACGTATGCCCACGAGATCGTGCGCCAGGTGTATGAGCGTTACCAACAGGCTTTGCTGGTGAATAACGCCTTAGATTTCGATGATCTGCTTTTCTGGGTTTTTCGCCTGCTGCGGGATCACGATGATCTGCGGAGCGCCTACCGACGCCGTTTCCAACATCTGCTCGTTGATGAGTTTCAGGATACCAATACCGCACAATATTCGTTGCTGCGTCTATTAGCGGGGGAAAATCCAGATCTATTCGTCGTCGGCGATCCGGACCAGTCGATATACCGCTGGCGAGGTGCCGATTACCGCAATGTGCACCGCTTCCAAGAGGATTACCCTCAAGCTCGTACGATTCTTCTTGAGCAAAACTATAGGTCCACCCAGACCATTCTGGATGTCGCTACCGCGGTGATCGACCTCAACCCCGGGCGGCAGCGGAAGCTGCTTTACACAGATCGGGGTCCTGGGACACCTGTCGTCCTTCACGAATCCTATAACGAAAACGATGAAGCCGGTTTCGCTGTAGAGATCATCTCGACGCTGACACTTGCCGGCGAGGCTGACCCCGGAGATTGCGCTGTGATGTACCGCACCAATGCTCAATCCCGAGCCCTCGAGGAAGCTTTCCTGGGAGCCGGTTTATCCTACCGTATCGTCGGCGCGCAGCGGTTTTACGGCCGCCGAGAGATCAAGGATCTGGTCGCATACTTGCGTCTGATTCACAACCCCGTCGATCGCATCAGCTTGTTGCGGGCGCTAAACACACCTCCGCGTGGAATCGGCGCAAAAACCGTTGAGATCTTGCTCGAGAGCTCCCGGCAGCGCGATGTCGATCCGGCGGAGATCCTGTTCGATCTTGCCCGCGAAAAAGATTCTGCCTTGATGGACATCTTCAACCCGCGCGCCCGACGCGCTCTGGTCAGCTTCGCTGATCCCTGGCTTCGTTGGATCGAGATGAAAGAGAAAAGCGGCCTGGTCGCTCTCATCGATCGCGTCCTAGAAGAGACCAACTACCGGGCACATATCGATGATGGAACAGAAGAAGGTGAAGCGCGCTGGGAGAACATCCAGGAACTGCGGCGCGTGGCGTATGAATTTGAAAACGTCGATCTGGCATCGTTCCTCGAAAGCATCGCCCTCATCTCCGACCAAGACACCTTGTCTGATGAACAGAACGCACCCACTCTGTTGACCCTGCACGCTGCGAAGGGGCTGGAATTCCCGATTGTAATCATCATCGGGCTGGACGATGGTGTCCTGCCTCACCAGCGTTCCTTCGATGATCCGGAAGCCATGGCAGAGGAAAGGCGCCTGCTTTATGTCGGTATTACGCGCGCAAAAGACCGCCTGTACCTCCTGCGCTCATTTCGCCGCCGCTTCGCTGGCCCTTCTACTTTGAGCGAACCCTCACGTTTCTTGCACAATATTCCACCAAAGCTCCTGGATGGTGATCTTCTTGGCTCCCAGGACTGGGAACAGGTTTCCTATAAACAGAAGACCACCTGGGATCTGTCCCCAAAAATCCCGCTCGAGCCTCAATATAAACCAGGGATGCGTGTTCAGCACAAAGTCTTCGGCGAGGGCGTGGTCATGTCCACTCGGATCGACCACGATGATGAAGAAGTTAGCGTCGAGTTTAAGGAGATTGGAACGAAGCATCTTGACGCCTCGATGGCTCAGTTGGAAATACTTGATGGTTGAGTTTTTTCAAGATGTAGGGAACAATCTATTCAGGTCTTCTTTCTGTCATGCATATCCATTTGTAGTATCACTGGAGATAAAGAGATGAATATCTTCTTAACGGGTGGCGCGGGTTATATTGGGTCCGCCGCCGCCGCAACTCTATTACAGGCTGGACATTCAGTGACCATTTTCGACTCCCTGGCCACCGGACATCGTGAAGCCATCCCGCACGAGGCCCAGTTTATCCAAGCCGACCTCGGCGACCGTGCCGCACTTGAATCTGCACTAAAGGCGGAACAATACGACGCGGTGATGCATTTCGCCGCCTTTATTGAAGCGGGCGAGAGCATGAGTAACCCTGGAAAATATTTCCACAACAATCTGGTGCTCTCGGCGGGCTTGATCGAGGCCTGTGTTCGCGCCAACGTGAAGCGTTTTGTACTCTCTTCCACCGCCGCGGTATACGCCTCGAGCGATCAACCCCTCTCGGAAGAGTCACCTCTTGGTCCATCAAATGTATATGGTCAAACCAAGCTGATGATCGAACAGACTCTTGAGTGGTATCGCCAGATACACGGCTTGCGTTTTGCCGCGCTGCGCTACTTCAACGCCGCAGGCGCTCTTCCCGGTCGTGGCGAGGCACATCAGCCCGAAAGCCATCTCATTCCACTTGTCCTGCAGGTCGCCCTTGGCCAGCGGCCCGATGTTAAAATCTTCGGCGATGACTACCCCACACCAGATGGCACTTGCATCCGAGATTACATCCACATCGCCGATCTCATCGATGCTCACTTGCTCTGCTTAAAGGCACTCGACGATCAAGACCATCTGATCTACAACCTTGGGAATGGGGCTGGTTACTCTGTCCGCGAGGTCATCGAAGCATCCCGGCACGTTACAGAACAAGAGATCTCGACCCTTGATGCTCCCCGACGGCCTGGCGATGCCCCCCGGCTCGTTGCAAGCTCCGAGAAAATCCAGCGCGAACTCGGTTGGTCGCCAAAGTACCCCGAGCTCGAGCAGATCATCGCCAGCTCCTGGGAATGGCACAGGTCC
Source organism: Anaerolineales bacterium (assembly GCA_004376895.1). Lineage (GTDB taxonomy): Bacteria > Chloroflexota > Anaerolineae > Anaerolineales > E44-bin32 > E44-bin32. The sequence continues at coordinate 9,832 of SOIH01000184.1, forward strand.
CACCCACAGGGTTACAAGACACGAGCTGGGCAATAGTTCGCGGGGGTATAATCGCGAGGTGAAATCACCGAAGAAACGTGCGACCGAAGTGCGCTCTGTTCTACTGGAGACATATGGCCAGCCGGTCTGGCGCAATCGATTACCGCCGCTCGACGAGTTGGTCTCCACAATCCTCTCTCAAAACACAACCGACACAAATCGCGACCGCGCGTTCGACGCCTTGCGGAAGAGCTTCCCTTCTTGGGAGGAAGTGCGAGACGCGGAGCCGGCCGGCGTTATTGCAGCCATTCGCTCCGCGGGTCTTGCCAATCAAAAAGGACCTCGGATCCAGCTCGCCCTACAGCAGATTACCGAAGAACTCAGCGATCTCAGTCTGGACTTCCTGGAAGATCTACCGCTTGAACAGGCGAAGGAATGGCTACTTCGCTTCAAAGGAGTCGGCCCAAAGACCGCGGCTATTGTGCTACTCTTCTCACTTGGTAAACCGGCTTTCCCCGTAGACACACACATATACCGTCTGACAGGGCGTCTGGGTTTACGCCCCGAAAATATTTCCGCAGAGCAAGCACACAACCATCTTGCAGCACTTTTCGATCCTGCGATGTATTATGATGTTCATCTCAACCTTATCCGTCATGGGCGCGAGATTTGCCATGCCCGTTCCCCACAATGCGAGCGCTGCTCATTGAGCGATCTCTGCCCTTTTTATCAAGCGCGTTCCCGGAAAAGCATGAATGAATGATTCGCTAAAACAAAGCCATCCCGCCAGGAATTTACGCAAGGTCCGCCTCGCACTGGAAACTCTTTCTGTAAATTGCGAAGGATCACAAGCCGCAATCGCGCGCGATGCGCTGAATGATCTCGAGCAGGTTGAGCAGCACCAGGGTGCAGGCGAACAAGCGCGTCTGGCTGCCCTCTTTAAAGTCTGTCGTGCGCTGGGATCATCTCTCCAACTTAGCGAGGTGCTGCGCGAGACGATGGATTCAGTTATTCAACTAACAGGCGCGGAGCGTGGTTTTCTTATGCTCGCCAACCAGGAAACCGGCGAGCTCACATTCCAGGCAGCACGCAACTTCCAACAGGAGAACCTCAATAAGAACAAAATGGAAGTCAGCCGATCGATTATCCAGGACGTCATTCGTTCCGGCGAGGGGGTTTTGACCACAAACGCGCAGATCGACGATCGCTTCTCCAAACACGATTCGATAACCCGCTTTGCACTCCGCTCCATTCTCTGCCTACCTCTCCAAACGCACGGCGAGGTTATGGGTGTCATCTATATTGACAACAAGATCAAATCGGGCGCCTTCAACGAAGATGATCAGAAGCTGCTGGATGTATTTGCCGCTCAAGCAGCAGTCGCGATCGAAAATGCACGCCTTTATTCCCAGGTGGATACTGAATTAGCCAAACGGATATCCGAGCTGGAAACGCTTCGCCATATCGATAAGGAACTCAACACCGGCCTTGATTTCAAGCGTGTTTTAGAACTCACGCTGGAATGGGCTTTGCGCAGCACAAGATCAGATGATGGGTGCATTGGGCTTATTGACAACGTCGGTTCACTGTCCGTCCTCGCCGGCGACTGTGCAAATGAATTAATGGACGCGAGCGATCCACGCCTCGCTCCAGCCTTGCATAAGGGCCAGGCTGTTACATTTCAACAAGATGGCAATTTCTATGCCTTGATCGTGCCCGCTCGGCGCGAGGAGCGCACAATTGCACTCATCGGAGTTAGGCGGAGGGAAAAAGCCTACTCCAAGGAGGCGGAGAATTTCCTCTTCAGCATCGCCGAACGCGCCGCCCTCGCAATTGAAAACACACGCCTTTTTGATGCTGCCCGTGCAGCAGACGATGCCAAATCGCAGTTTATCTCGATCGTAACTCATGAACTAAAAATCCCAATGACCTCAATCCGAGGATACGCCGACCTGATCAGACAAGGTACAGTCGGTCCAGTTACGGATCAGCAAATGGAATTCCTCGACACAATCCGCTCCAATGTTGACCGTATGGCCAATTTGGTATCGGACATATCCGATATATCTCGAATTGAAACTGGGCGCCTCAAGATCGACCTTGCGGCCATCCCGATCGCAGACTACATCTATGAAATTGCAGCGGGTTTTCGGCCCCAATTCGACGCCAAGAAACAATCCATTGAGTTTTCCATCGAAGATGGCCTTCCGATGGTGCAGGCAGATCGAAATCGATTGGCTCAAATCCTGACCAACCTGCTTAGCAATGCCAACAAATACACGCCCGAAGGTGGCTCCATCGCCATCACTGCTTCGTTCTCCAATAATTTCGTTCGAACCGAAATACGCGACACTGGCATCGGGTTAAACAACGATGATCAGGCGATGCTCTTTTCACAGTTTTTCCGTTCCGAGGAGCCAGCCGTACGGAATGAGATTGGTTGGGGCCTCGGTCTGCACGTAACCCACCGACTCGTCAAGCTTATGGGCGGCGAAATTGGCGTTCAGAGCAAGCCCGGTGAGGGCAGCATTTTCTGGTTCACGCTTCCGGCGATAAAATAAAACACTTGAAATCCGACATAATGAGCAAAAAACAAAGGAGTGACCGCTTCCACCTGCTTCTCTACCAAGAGATTGTTGGCCGTCATGCACGAAAAGCTCTCCTCCTCTCGTTTCTTTTCCTCGGTTTGTGGATTCTCGTAGACAGAGGCATCGCTTACTGGCTTGATCGCGCTACACAGCGTTGGCTCTTCGCTGGCGGACTTGTCGCCCTCGCTTATTGGTTGTTTGCCCGTTTTGGCCCCAGCCTGGCATATGCACAGGCCCATCACGACCACCTTCGCCTTCAGACCCCTATATTCCGCCTGAACATTTCCTACCGCCGAATCATCAACACTCGCCCGATTGTCTTCGGTAAGTTATTTCCTTCCGAAAGCATGCCTCATCGTGACCGGCGCCCTATGAAGCGATTCCTCGGTGCCACCGCTCTTGGCATAGATCTGCGCGGCTTGCCTCTGCCTACTTGGCTGCTCCGGCTCTTTCTGAGCCGTTACATGCTGGCACACGACCAGATCGGCTTCGTCCTGCTTATCGAGGATTGGATGCGCTTCAGCACTCAACTAACGAGCCTGCTGGGTGAATGGCGCGCTTCGCGTCAACAGCGACCGCCAAGCTCGGGCATCGGTGTCTCCGACCTATTGTCCGATTGACCACCCCCGATCAACAGTTCCGATCGCTCACTTTGACACGTCACTGCCGTGAGGTCTATACTCGCGTGTGATTCACTGAACACATTAAGGAGAGAGACGTGTCACTCACATTAACCTGGCATGGACATGCCGCCTTTGGACTCGACGTAGATGGCGTTAAGTTGCTCGTAGATCCTTTCCTGAACGACAATCCTGCTGCAGTCGTCAAGGCAGATGCGGTTGATGCGGATTTCATCCTCATCTCTCATGGGCATGGCGATCATATTGGGGATGCCGTGGCAATCGCCGAAAGAACCAGTGCCCTCATAATAAGCACTTTTGAAGTTGCTTCCTGGTTCAAGAACAAGGGCATCGAGGCGCATGCTCAGCACATAGGAGGAGGTTTCCACCACCCCTTCGGTTACCTCAAGCTGACCCAAGCTCTGCACGGATCCATGCTCCCGGATGGTTCTTATGGCGGAAACCCGACCGGCTTCCTGCTCACAACACATGGAGATGAGAGGCTCTACCTCGCCTGCGATACGGGGCTTTTCGGCGACATGCGATTAATTGGGGAGGAAGGAATCGACCTGGCGGTTCTGCCTATCGGGGACAACTTCACTATGGGCCCTGACGATGCCTTGCGAGCTGTCAAACTGCTTGAGCCCAAACACGTCATTCCGGTGCATTACAACACCTGGGAGCTTATCGAGCAAGATCCTCACGCATGGGCACAACAGGTAAAGAAAGAGACATCGGCGACTCCGCACGTCCTACAGCCCGGCGAAAGTTTCCAGCTCTAAAACTCGTGAGGCTCTACACCGATCAGCGGTAACGTCCCTGACTAGGGCAATACTCTTATGCAGAAGACCCTCCACTGGCGCGACCATATTTTTATTAACATCTACTGGCTCGGTTTGAGTATCTCCGCCGGCGTAATCACCCCTGTTTTATTGCCTTATCTCGTCACCATATTCGTCTCCCACGATCAGAAAAACACCTACCTTGCATTGCTGCGCGTCGCTGGCCTTGCGGTCGCCATGCTCGTGCAGCCTCTAGCGGGGATGTTTAGCGACCAGAGCACGCACCGCTTGGGCCGCAGGCGGCCGTTCATCTTTTGGGGCACTATTCTTGATCTAGTATTCCTTTCGATCATCGGCGCATCTGTACTGTTCATCGGATCGCCGCTGGATCAAACGATTCGTCCACTCCTGGGTTTCTCCGCCGCATTTGCCGTTTTACTGCTTGGGCTCGTTCTCCTACAAGCTTCCTCCAACACCGCACAGGGGGCTCAGCAAGGCTTGATTCCCGATCTTGTCCCCGAAAATCA
>SOIH01000263.1 GCA_004376895.1 Anaerolineales bacterium
TGCCTGCGTCTAATTTATATATGGCTGCCGTCCTCGGCGGTGATGGTTATCCACGCATCGGCGAGCTTGATATCGTCTTCGTGTACTTCGCCCATGGTCGTCTCGAGGGCATCAACCCGATCGGAAAGTGCCCGAAGGAGTTCCATTGTAGGGTCAGGTAGGCGGTGATGCTGAAGGTCCTCAAGACCGGGCGGTGGCATGCTCTTCCCATTCAAACCTCGGATGCGGCCAGGTACGCCGACAACTACGGAGTACGGAGGGACGTCCTTAACAACCACCGAATTGGAGCCGATACGGCTGTGCGCACCAATACAAATCGGACCTAGGATCTGTGCTCCTGCGCCGACGACGACGTGGTCTTCCAGTGTCGGGTGACGTTTGACCTTCTGCCAGCTCACGCCTCCAAGCGTCACGTTGTGATACATAGTTACGCATGTGCCTACCTCCGCTGTCTCACCTATAACCGTTCCCATACCGTGGTCGAGGAAGAAACCTGGCCCGATCTTGGCGCCGGGGTGAATTTCGATGCCTGTCAGCCAGCGGCTTATGTGACTGGTGCCGCGTGCGATTAGGAAGAGACGCTTTCTCCACAGGAAGTGCGCCAGTCTGTGTAACCACAGAGCATGGAAGCCGGGGTAGAAGAGTAGGATCTCGAGCACATTGCGGGCTGCTGGGTCCCGCTCAAACACAGCTTGAATGTCTCGGCGAAATGTCTTGAACATGGTGCGGCTCCTATAACTCGATACTACTCACTAAATCCTTCGAAGAGCGGTGTGCTCAGATAACGCTCGCCATAAGATGGAACAACAACCACGATGCGTGTACCGGCGCTTTCCTGGCGACGCCCTACCGTAAGCGCAGCGTGGATCGCGGCACCGGAGCTGATCCCAACCAGGATGCCTTCTTCCTTGGCCATCCGCCGGGCTGTAGAAAAAGCCTCTTCATTTGTGACGCTTATGATCTCATCAAGCAGATCCATTTCCAGAACCGCGGGCAGGAATCCTGCCCCGATACCCTGGATCTTATGCGGACCCGGTTCGCCGCCAGCGAGAACCTGAGAATCGGAGGGTTCCACCGCAACGATTTTTAGCTCTGGCAGGCGTTTCTTGAGCGCTGAAGCCACACCGGTGAGCGTACCGCCTGTACCTACACCTCCGACTACGAAGTCTAGACGCCCGTCAGTGTCCTGCCAGATTTCTTCGGCTGTGGTGCGGCGGTGAACTTCGGGGTTCGCTGGGTTTTCGAACTGCTGAAGGATCAGATAGCGCGGATCTGCCGCCGCCATTTCTTGGGCTTTACGAATGGCGCCAGGCATCCCCTCTGATCCTGGGGTCAGGACGAGCTCGGCTCCGAAGGCGTCTAGAAGTTTACGGCGTTCGATGCTCATCGTATCAGGCATCACCAATACGCAGCGGTAGCCTTTGGCAGCGGCAACCATGGCAATTCCAATGCCGGTGTTGCCGCTGGTCGGCTCAAGAAAAATGGTGTTTGGACCGACTTTGCCAGCTTCCTCAGCGGCGTCGATCATGCTCAAGGCAATGCGGTCCTTCACGCTACCCCCGGGGTTCTGGAACTCCAGCTTCGCCAAAATCTCAGCCTCCACGTCCTGTGTCATGCGATTCAGCCGAACTAATGGGGTTTTTCCAATCAATTCCGTAATGCTATTTGCGATCTTAGGCACGATACTCTCTCCCTTATGCAATCTTCACTATTTTTTCTCTGTCACTAACATAAATAAAAGACCCATCCAGGCTTTGAAAGCCCTGCGATGAGTCTGGGTTTATCTCATTGATATTGTTTGTTCAACCGATTGGAGCTACATACTAGCGCGCTCTTAATGAAACTCCTGCGGTGAACGCCGACGAAATGAGAGCTAGAATTCAAGTCCTTTTAACGACACCACACCCGCTGCGACTCATCGCCCGTGCTGAAACTGCAGGCGTACTCGGCTTTTAGCCAGAGCACCCCTGCTAAAGACACGAGCAAGTATTTTGGATCGCGCGCATGGTGTGTATAGAAGTCATCGATTCGATTACCTTAATTATGGAGAAAGATTACCAAATAGATACGAATATGTCAATCCAAAGCCCCCTTCCGCCCACTTATAAACTTGCTCTAATCGACTTGCTCAACCAGATTTTCCCGATTCCCATATTTTCAATTTGACCTAACTGCGCAATGGACCAATCGAGATTTGTTTCTTCGTTGGTCAGTATTCCTATAAGCAACTCTTGAGGACTGTTATCCATCTCTTTTTTGACTAATTGGCCCCCGTGGTTTTATGCCCGAATCACTTCTACTTTATTGTGAGCTCTCTAGCAGCTCGGATTGAAGCCATGCCAGCCAGGTACGGACCTCTCCGCTCGGCTCCTGCGGCGCGATCGCCAGAATCGAGATGGGAAGAGGATATCGCCCATCGTGGATTGTTGTAGGTCCGGGGAGTATCCCCTCGACACGGATCGGTCGGACCTTTTCGCCAATGGCTGAAAAGGGCAGTAAACCAATTGCCCCTTCATTTTCATCAACAAGTTGCAGTACAGCAACTGGCGTAGGCCCGAGCAGGGCGTTGTTAGTAAAGCGCTGTCTGCTCATAACGGTTGACTGGAATGCGGCTCGAATTTCATCGCCGGGAGGCGGGATTACCGGTTGGATCTGAAGATCGACGTCTGCCAAGGAATCCCAACTGCTCAGGCGACCGGTGAAGATCGCAGCCAGTTCGTCAATACTCAGGTCGCGCACCCGAAGATCGGGATGTACAACTACCACAATTCCATCTTCACATAATGGCGTAGCGAACCAGTCAGCAGGCGGCGTAAGCCCCCCGATAATGACATCACCGGTTCCATCTTCCAGAGATGCGAGAGCTGTTTCTGGCGGCTGGGTCACCAACGAGATAAATGAATCCGGGCTCACCTGAAGATATCCATCGAACCATGTTTTCACGAGATCTTCATAGGCAGGTGTTCTGATAACCTGCTGTACCACCGGCGTCGGAGTAGGCATTGCCGCCGGCGCGCACGCGCCCAGATAACTCGCAGCGACGGCGAGAAGGATGAGATTAACCCTTAAACGCATTGATGATCAAACCTCCCAACCCGGCAATAGCACAGTAGATTGCGAAGATATTAAGCGGGTGGCGTCGAAGGTAGGAAAGAAGCCAATGGATTGAGGCAAGGCCCACGAACGCGGAAGATGTGAAACCGATGAATAGTAAGGATAGTTGCGACCCCGGATCAGGGATGGCTGTCAGGTCCAACAGAGCGATGATGCCCGCGCCGAGCATTGCTGGGATCGACAAGAGGAAAGAGAAACGAGCCGCATCTTCCCGCTTCAACGAGCGCAGCAAACCGCCCGCGATCGTGGATCCGGAGCGTGAAATCCCCGGGAAAAGGGCCAGCGTCTGCGCGAGGCCGATCCACAGGGAATCCGCCCAGTTCAATTCCTCCATGGGCTTGTCGGAGCGGTGGAGGCGTTCGCTGACGAAGAGGATGGCTGCTGTAATCAAGAGAAAGAGCGACACTGCGAGCGGGCTGTCGAATGTCTTCTCGACGACTGGTTTGAGCAAAAGCCCCAAGACTGCGGCTGGGAGACTGCCCAAGAGGATCAACCACGCCAGGCGGGCATCGGGTTCATCGAATGGGCGACGCTGAAGAATTCCGCGCAGGGCAGCAGTGAACATACTCAGGAGTTCCCGCCGGAAATAGAGGATGACAGCTAGAGTAGTCCCCCACTGAACCAGGACGTCGAAGATGAACGCAGTTACGGGGTCGAACTGCCAGTTGAGAAGCCAGGGTACGAGCACCAGGTGTCCACTGGAAGAGATGGGGAGGAATTCGGTTACTCCTTGCACGATCCCGAGTACGAAGGCTTGAAAAGGTGTCATCGATCACTCCACGTCTTGTCGGTGTTTGTTGAAATGAGCACGGAATTCAGACGCAAAATTCTCCAGATTACCAGCGATGATGGAATTCCTGAGATCGGCGGCGAGAGAGGTGAGCATATAGATATTGTGAATGGAGAGCAGCGTGGCGGCGAGCATCTCCCCTGCGGTGCATAGATGGCGGATGTAGGCCCGGGTGAAGGTCGTACAGGTGTAGCAGGAGCATTGTGGGTCCAGCGGTCGTTCATCATCGGCGTACTGCGCTTTGCGCATGTTCATCCGCCCGCGCCGGGTCAGCGCACTGTGGTTGCGTGCTATCCGTGTTGGCAGGACACAGTCGAAGAGATCCACCCCGCGCTGAACGGCTTCCACGAGGTCCTCCGGGCTGCCGACGCCCATCAGGTACCTCGGTCGATCCGCAGGCAGCGCGGCATCGATGACTTCAAGCATCGCCTGCATCTCCGGTTTTGTTTCGCCGACAGAAAGACCCCCGATGGCGATACCCGGGAAGTCGAGACCGGCGATGAATTGCGCGGACTGTTCGCGTAAATCGGAGAACACACCGCCCTGCAAGATTCCGAAGAGGGCCTGATCGTCCCGGGTCTTCGCTGCCAGGCAGCGCTCCGCCCAGGCGTGGGTCCGGGTGAGGGCAGTCTCATTCTCGCCGCGGTCATATGGGGCAGGGCATTCATCGAA
>SOIH01000218.1 GCA_004376895.1 Anaerolineales bacterium
ATGCCCGCATAGCCGTTGCGAATTATAGAAGCGCTAATATTGTCTGTCAAGGAACATGCTTTCCAAATACCGCTAAGCAGCAACAGGGGTTCCTATGATTCAAATAGAAGTAGCCGGCGGAGCCAGAGGAGTGCGTAACTTACGGCGCGAGTTTTCATATTCACGAAGTGGGCTTCGTAGGATTTGTGATCCGTATGTTCGTTATCTGGGAGTAAGACCTGGATCATCACTGTACTGCCCTCCCGCGAAGGTTGCATCGCGAGCAACAAACCTGCTTGGGCGGGAGCGTTTCGCATATCTTCTTTCAAAGCCGCAGAAAGAGCTTCTTCCGATCCGGCTTCTGAGAGGATCTGTTCGCTGGCGATTATCTCCGGGAATTCTGCTAATGAAGCCGCGAGGGCTCCATCTGTTCCCGCTTCAAGGAGCGCGAGATGCATGCCCTTATCCTTCAGTAAACCGATGACGACGGATTCGAGTGTCTGATCGTCCTTGCCGTAGATTGCCCTCCCTATGCGTTGTTCAAGCGTCGCCTCGACACTTGCAATCATCTTGTCGGCTTCTTGATCTGTCTTTGCCTTTGCTGTGATACGGATGTCCACACGGCCAGGATGAGCAGAGAGGCCGACTGTCGGATTATGGAGCTTCTCCAGGTCTTCGATTTTATGGTCTAACATCGACTCGCCGATACCTGCAGTGCGGACGATGCGGCTCTTGATGATGCTTTGCAATCCAAGGCGCTGTTTAAGATATGGGATAACGTCGGTGACAAGCAGATGCTGCATCTCAGCGGGGACACCAGGCAATGAAATGGCCACGGATCGATCTGTCTCCACGATGAAGCCCGGAGCGGTACCCACGGGGTTTTCTATGGGGATGGCACCCGCCGGGATATACGCTTGACGACGGTTATTCTCGGTAGGAACACTCCCGAAACCCGCGAAACGCTCCTCGATCTGCTGCCATAATTCGGGCACGAAGATCGTCTCAACGCCACAAGCCTTCGCTATTCCTTCACGCGTGGGATCGTCAATTGTAGGACCTAAACCGCCGGTGGTGATTACAGCGTCTGCGCGCTGCATACTCGCTTGTACTTCTTCGGCGATCCTCTCGATGTTATCGCCGACGGTGCTGGTTCGATATAGGTCGAGGCCGATTTCGCGCAGGGCGCGCGCGATATAGCGCGTATTCGTATCAACGAGTTCGCCCAGCAGCAATTCCGTTCCAATAGTAATAATCTCAGCTTCCATATCTCTACACCACGTTGTATTCGAATATCAGACGGTTCTCATCAAAGCGTGCTAGATCCAGGGATGAGACATCCACCGTCTGCGATTTACCCTCAAGGATTATTTCAGTCATTAACTTCCCAGCGATAGGTCCGTGCATAAACCCATGTCCTGAAAACCCGCCGACCAGATAAAAACCATCGATAGGCGTCGCTCCGAAAATGGGATGTGCGTCGGGAGTTACTTCGTAGAGCCCTGCCCAGCCCATTTGGCGACCTGCATTTTCCAACATTGGCATCCGATCAGCTGCGGCCTGCATGGCCACTAATTCCCATTCTCTATCAATCGATTGATCGAAGCCAGGTTTCTCGTTTGGGTTTGACATTCCGGTAAGAATACCGGTCCCTTCTCGATGGAAATAGAGGGATTGTGCGAAGTCAATCACAAATGGGAAATCGGAAGAAAGCTCGGGGAGGGGCGTTGTGGTCAGCATCTGCCGGCGGATCGGGGTGATGGGGAGTTCGAGGTCCACCATGCGCCCGATGAGCCCCGCCCAAGGCCCGGCGGCGTTAACGACGACCTGGGTGTCGATCGAGCCCGAGCTGGTCACGACGCGCTTGACTTGATTGTCCGCGGTGTCAATGTCTTGGACGCTGACCTCTGTGAAAGCGGTTACGCCAAGCTGACGAGCGCTCTGTATATAGCCCATAACCACGCTGTTGGGGTCGGCTAAACCATCATCGGGATGAAAGGTGCCGGCGAGTGCATCTTCGAAGCGCATCATTGGAAGTCGCGCTTGGACCTCTTCGGCGTTTAACCATTGGGTATGTACGCCAAGCTGGTTTTGCATAGCGACATTGCTTTTGAATTTAGCAACTCCTGCTTCCTGGGTCAGCACGAACAGATAGCCGCATTTGCGGTAGAGAGGATCCTGACCGGTATCCTGCTCAAAGTTTTCAAGCATCGCCAGGCTGGCGATGGATAATTGCACGTTGATTTCAGTGGCAAATTGATAGCGTACTCCCCCGGCACAGCGGCCGGTGGCACCTTGTCCGAAATAGGTTTCTTTCTCAAGCAGAATGACTTTGCCAGCCCCGGCAGCTGCCAGGTGGTACGCGGTGCTGGCACCCATAACACCGCCGCCGATGACGACGATATCTGCTGTACTTGGAAGATCGTTGTCCACAGTTAAACCCTTTTTGTATTTGAGGGAAGAACCCCCTGCACAACGACAAGAGCTCCCCAGAGGCACAAGCCAACTCTTGTCGATATATTCTAATCCAAGCTGTCTGAGAAATAGAAGCCACGTGTGATTTTGCTTATTAATCAAGGACACGATGATTCTGTTGAACGAACCATCGTGTTCTTGAGATAGACACGGGCAAATTGGGTTCTTTACTCCATTCCGAGATAAGCTTTTTGCACCATTGGGTTTTTACGGAGACCCTCGACTGTATCACTTAATACAATTTCACCGGTCTGAAGAACATATCCACGGTTTGCAATCTGCAACGCCATATGTGCGTTTTGTTCAACGAGCAAGATTGTAGTTCCTTCCCCGTTAATCTCGATGATTGTATCGAAAACACTCTCAACCAGCACGGGAGCCAACCCCATGGAAGGCTCATCGAGTAAAAGGAGGCGTGGTTTTGCCATGAGCGCTCTACCAGTCGCCAACATCTGTTGTTCGCCACCGCTCAAGGTCCCCGCCACTTGGTTTCGTCTTTCTTCAAGTCGAGGGAAGAGCGTGAAAACACGTTTGAGATCTTGCTTGATACCTTCTTTATCCGATCGGCTATATGCCCCCATATCAAGATTTTCCGAGACGCTCAGTTTAGCGAATATCCCTCGACCTTCAGGGACCATTGCAATGCCTTTGTACACGATTTCATGTGCCGAATAAGACAATAGATCATCGCCTTCAAAAACGATCGATCCTTCCCTGGGTTGCAGCAAGCCGCTGATCGTTCGCAGTGTGGTGGTCTTTCCAGCGCCATTTGCGCCTATGAGGGTGACTATTTCACCTTCATCTACTGAAATAGTGAGCCCTTTGAGGGCATGGATGTTGCCATAGTAGGTATGAAGGTTATGTACTTCCAACATTGCCATCGGGTGATTACCTTTTATGGTCTACTTGAAGCTTCGCTCTGCAGCTCAAGACCGGCTGCTGCGCCACGTCCTAAGTAGGCTTCAATTACATGCGGGTTATTCTGAATCTCTTTTGGTGTACCTTCCGCGATTTTCGTGCCGAAGTCCATTACGGATATTTTCTCGCTTATCCCCATAACAACACGCATATCATGCTCGATCAACAGGATTGTGAGTCCGAGCTCATCTCGAAGACGCTGAATGAAATGCATCATTTCAGCAGATTCTTTCGGGTTCATCCCCGCTGTAGGCTCATCGAGCAAAAGCAGCTTGGGATCGCTTGCGAGCGCACGGGCGACTTCGAGCCGTCTTTGCGCACCATAGGGCAAGTTATGTGCGATCTGATCGCCTAAACCTTTTAGTCCGACGTATTCTAGCAACTCTTGGGCTCGATCCAATGCCTGTTTTTCCTCATTTTTAAAGCGAGCGTTACCAATGAGGGCTTCGAGCCATACCGTCTTGAGTCGAGGGTGCTGGCCAACCAGGATATTTTCAAGAGAGGTCATATTGGAGAATAGTCGAATGTTCTGATAGGTTCGTGCGATCCCGAATTTCGTAATGCGATCAGGCTTCAGCCCCTGGATGATATGACCATTGAACCGAATTTCTCCATCATCCGGATTGTAAAAGCCTGTGACGCAATTGAAGAAAGTTGTCTTACCAGCGCCATTAGGCCCAATGATACTGTCAATGGCACCCACGGTAATATCTACATCGAACTCGTTGACTGCTACCAGTCCACCGAAGGTCTTGGTTACCTTGGATGCAGAGAGGATAATGCTCATGTTTTACCTCTTAATCTTCTGAGCTTCCCGACGCACTGAGGGCGGGTTCGAGCTGCATATCTTCATCACCAACATGCAGCTCCCTTTTCCGGGTAGCTTCTGGGATAAATCCTTCTGGACGCACTAGCATCATGACGATGAGAAGAATGCCATACATGAGAAGGCGATATTCAGCGAATTCCCGTAGGATTTCAGGGAGACCTACGAGGATTAACGCGCCGACGACAACTCCTGGAATACTCCCAAGCCCGCCAACAATAATCAGTGCCAAGGCGTTGATTGACCACAATAGGTTGAAGCTGTGGGGGAAGATACTGCCTAAGCGCGCGGCTAGGATCGCTCCAGCCATAGCCGAAAAGGCCGCTCCGATCGCGAAGGCAAGTAATTTTGTGGACACCAGGTTTATCCCCATGGCTTCCGCTACATCTTCGTCTTCGCGCATCGCCATCCATTGCCTGCCTAAGCGCGAATCTCTCAATCGAATCGTGACCCAGCCCGCGAGCAAGGAGCCGATGATGACCAGGTAGTACATCGTTTGTGGTGTCTTCATCTCAATTCCAAAGAAGATCGGGAATGGAATCTTAAGGATACCTTGAGGCCCGCCCTCGATGGGAGCTAACCAGTCTGATGTAGCCATAATGCGGATGATTTCACCGAAACCTAGAGTCACGATGGCAAGATAGTCGCCACGCATGCGTAATACTGGGAAGCCGAGGAGTAAACCCCAGAGCACCCCAGCTAGGATGCAGATCGGAAGAGCGGACCAAAAGGTAAGATTAGTTAGACCGAGATCAGATGTGGATGTGAGCACACCCATGGCATATGCGCCGAAGGCGAAGAACGCAACATACCCGAGGTCAAGCAAGCCCGCATAACCAACAACGATATTGAGACCCAGCCCCATCATGACATACAAACCGATCATGAAAAGCGCCTGGCTGAGGAATTGTCCCACGATCCATGGAAGGAGTAACAAGAAGGCGATCCCAATGATAATCCCGATAGTCCGCCCTCGTTGTTGTTGAGGCGCGTCCATCTTCTCCCAGCGATTGGTTGCTTGCTTATGAACTCTAAAGTACGCAACGACGAAGGCGAGGATGAAGATAATAATCGCTGCGAGAGGGTTTAGCGATTTTTTCTGGAAAATGATCTTTACCAAGCTGCGTGCAAATGCCGACAATCCGAGATTTTTGAACAATTCTTGTATGATCTGACTGACGTTTTCAGAGAATAAGCCAAACGCTAGCGTCAACAGTACCCCACTGAGAAGTGCGGTCCGAAGACGAGGCTTGAGCATGTATAAAAATGCCGCAATAACACTCATGGCGGTACTAAAGATTATCAGTATGATGCTGCCTGTCACAGTTCCCAGGTTGAAGGTGAGAATCTCATGTAGAGGGGGGGAGAAGTTAATAAACATCGAACGCAGCCGGAATAGTGGTTCTGTGTCGGCAGTTTGGATCACAAAGAAATCAATGATGAGAACCAGGATTACAAGTGGAATGGCAGCGATTAAACCCGCCAACGCACTGTTAAATAGAGTCTTTCCATAACTGCTTTCCTTGAGCGAGCGTGCCACAAGTAAACCTGGCAGTAGGAGGCCGGCGACAAGTAGAACTTGTCCCAGAGAAAGGAACGTTCCAACAAGAAATCTCCAAGAGAAGGTTTCCACCATTCCAATTGAGGTAAGGTAGAGGGCAAGCACGCCACCGAGCATCCCAGAGCTAATGATCAGGCGGCGGAGTGTTCGTTTTTCTTCCATGTTGGGCTACCTCACGCTTTCTTCTCGGCTAGCCGTTCGCCAAAGATACCTTGCGGTCTGAATATCAGGATCAACACGAGCATTGTGAAGGCGAAGGCATCACGAAGCTGGTTCGCTGAAGGAATTCCCAGTCCTTCGAGGATCAAAATTGGGAATACAGATTCGATAAGACCCAATAGCAATCCACCGACAAAGGCACCACGTACGTTGCCAATGCCCCCGAGCACAGCTGCAGTGAAAGCTTTCAGCCCAGGGAAGAAGCCCATAAAGAAGAAAACGCCGACTGGGCGGAATAGCCCATTGAATATCCCCGCCGCTCCAGCTAACGCGCCTCCGATTGCAAACGTCGTCACGATTACCTTATCGGTGTCGATGCCCATCAGGCGTGAGACATCTTTATCCTCTGATACCGCTCGCATCGCCTTACCCTGTTTTGTACGTTCGATAAAAATATCGAGGATGATCATCAAGAGAACGGCAGCAAAGAAGACGACCGGTTGGACAAGCGGTACATTGAAGCCCAGAATACTTACCTTAGCTTTAAGGAATGCAACCTCAGGGTATGCGCGAAACTCGGCTCCGTACAGCCCACGAAACGTGTATTGCAAGGCAAACGATGCACCAATTGCCGTAATAAGCGGGACGAGACGCGGAGCGTCGCGAAGGGGTCTATAAGCGACGCGCTCCAACAGGACGGCAATGGCGATCGAAACAACAGCCGCAATAACGATCCAAATGAGAATTGAAAGCACTGGATTTGCAGCTAGGAAACCAGAATCTGCGAAGTAATTAGCCACAAAAACTACGGTAAAAGCACCCGCCATGTAAATCTCGCCATGGGCGAAGTTGATCATAAGCAAGATGCCGTAAACCAGGGTATAACCCAATGCGATGAGTGCGTAGATACTTCCTTGGGCAAGACCCGCGAACACCAGGGTCGCCCATGCGGCGCTTGGATATCTCCCCGCTTGAACGGTGTTAAAAATACCGATGATGATGGCAACGAGGATCGCAATTTGGAAGAGCCGCAGAAACATATCGACCCAAGATATTCGTTCCAGGTAACGTCTGATCATGGGCAACCTCGGAGAGCTATTAGTTTATGAGATATGAGAAGGTGAGCCAGGATGAATCCTCAACCTGGCTCACCCAATCGATGAATCTAACCGATTCGGTCCTTAAAGTCTTGGACCACTACGGTGTGTAGATGACCTCAGGCGGCCAATTGCCAGCATCGATCTCGGCCGAGGTGATCTGGAATACGCCAAGTGCCTCACCCGTGGCGCAGTCACCATGCGAGAGACCTACAGCGAATTCTTTGTCCGCGCAATCGACTTTCCCACTCAGACCGGTCATGGACGTACCGGTGATGGCATCTCGCAAGGCCTGGCGGCCAACGTGGATAGTGCCATCATCATCGACGACAGCCACTGCTTCGATAGCATCCAAGAGGATGTTTGTCGCGTCATAAGCAAAAGCGTGGAAACCGCTGGGTGGGACGCCACCGAACTTCGTTTCCCACTTGGCTAAGAACTCATCATAGGCAGCGCCGGTGACATATGGACCGGACAGGTACATACCTTCGGCGTTAGCACCAGAGTTCTCGGGGAAGGAGTCCACCAGCAACCCGTCAGCGCCGATCAGAGTCATGTTCTCGAGACCAGCGATCTCAGAGACCTGCTGAATGATGAAGGGTCCCTCAGGTTCGAAGATCGGGAAGTAAAGAACATCAGGTGGATCAGCTGCCACACTCGTCAGGATGGTGCGCATGTCGGTATCACCAATATTCACCGCTCCCTTGAATGTAACCGTGCCACCCAATCGCTCGAACTCACCGGCCATAACGGCCTGCAGCTGATCGGCGTAGGGGCTACCGTCATGAATGGTGGCCAGTGTGCGTGCGCCCAGTTCGTTGTAGGCGAATTGTGCTGCGACAGCGCCCTGGAAAAGGTCGGTGTGGCAGACTCGGAAGTAGCCCGGCTGCCAGGTTTCACCGTCAAGAGTCAGTGCGGGTGCGGTATTTGATGGTGAGAGAATGGAAAGCCCGGCACCGCTGATCGTGCTCATCGCAGCCGTCATAGCGCTGGAGCAGTTGGTGCCGATCACACCGAGGACGGTGGGATCCGCGGAGACCTTTGTCGCTGCCGTCTGAGCACCCTCAGGGCTACAGCCGGAGTCCTCACCCGTGAGCAGAATCTCGTGTCCGAGAAGCTCACCACCACGATCGTCAACCGCGATCTCGACCCCACCCACGGAGTCTTCACCCAGGAAGGCAGTTGCACCTGTGACTGTTAGCATCCATGCGATATGCACAGGTTCATCGGGTGCGACATCGACACATCCGATTGCATCATCACATACATACTCAGCAGCCCCACCCCCGCATGCCGAGAGAGCTAAGCTCAGTAGTATGACGAGAGCAAGTAGAGTAGATGTACGTTTCATTGCTTCATCCTCCTCAAGATTTATTCAGAACTTAGGCGAAATAGTTTCAGTGCCAATGGCGTGTTAAATTCGGAGAATTTACTTCCAGGCTTCTCTCCCTTCACTATGGTGAACCGAGGAAATTCCTTTATGAGTGCCTGTCCCCCAACAGAGCTATCTTGACATTCTATAACTATCATTGTGCAAATGTCAACTCGTACCTGTAAATTATTCTTATCGTGGCATAGACAAATGCCCGACTAACACAATACCAAAAAGACTGAGATGCGAGGATTATTCCATGGCTCGCTTGACGGATATAAAAGGTCAGACTAGGATGTCCGCGCCGGGTGAAGACAAGGAAATCGAGGAGATTGATTGCGTTGACACATCAAAAGCGGCTCGGTGAATGGGGGGAGGCTGAGGCACGGCGCTACCTTGAAACACAAGCGTACGTCTTCATCGAAAGGAACTTTCGGGTTCCCGAAGGCGAAATAGATTTGGTGATGCAAGATGGCGACATCGTCGTATTCGTCGAGGTGAAGGCGCGGACATCTAATAAATTTGGTGCACCGGAGGAAAGTGTATCTAAAGTGAAGCGTCAGCGACTTCAACGTGCGGCGTGGGCTTTCTTGCAAGAACATGAAATGCTCGATTCTTCATGGAGAATTGATGTCGTCGCAATCGAAGCAAGTCCAAACCGGACTATCAGGCGCCTCGATCATTATCCTGGCGCATTCGATATCGATCTGAATAGCTTATGAGAAAAAGCCAGCCCGTCATCGCCATTCTCGGTCCAACAGCCGTTGGAAAGACTCGTATCTCGATTCCTCTCGCTAAGCAATTCGAAGGTGAGATCGTATCGGTAGATTCGCGACTCATATATCGGGGCATGGATGTTGGCACGGCGAAACCGACGTTTAAAGAGAGAGAGCAGGTCCCCCATCACCTTATTGATGTAGCTAACCCGGATGACACATGGAATCTCGCGAAGTTTTGCGAAGCGGCTTTAAATGTTATCCATGATATTCATAGCAAGGGGAAGGTTGCCTTCCTCGTAGGCGGTACGGGGCAGTACCTCAGGGCGATTCTTGAGGGTTGGACCCCGCCACCGAGTGCCGAATCAACGGATTTCCGCGAGACATTGGAGGCGACTGCAGCAAGAAGAGGGTATGAAGTGGTGCATCGTCAGCTGCAAGATGTGGATCCGGCTTCTGCCTCACGAATTGACCCGCGTAATGTTCGACGGGTTATCCGGGCGCTTGAGATCTTCCATCTGACCGGTATGCCCGCCAGTTCGCAGAGGGTGAAGAAGCCGCCGTCGTTTGAGATACTGCGCATTGGTCTTACATTGCCGCGCGCGGAACTTTATCAACGAATCGACCAAAGAATCGATCTGATGATTGAAGAGGGTTGGATTGAGGAAGTTCAGGAGTTGATCGACAGCGGAATCTCGCCTGATCTACCATCGCTTTCGGCAATTGGATATGCTCAGCTGGCTGCACATCTTTCTGGTGAGATGGATTTAGACAGTGCTATTGTGGAAATTCGCAGACTTAGCCGGCAGTTCGTACGCAGACAGGCGAACTGGTTTAAGGCGGATGATCCAGAGATTCAGTGGTTTGATGCCGTATCTGGTGTGGAGGAGCGAATAACGGCAGTTATTGAACATTGGCTATACAATGAAGATTAAGCGCTCCATACTTACCTAGACATTTTCTTCCTCAGGAAATTATTTACCCATCGTCCAGCTTGTATAAAAAAACGTGCTTTCTGTCATCCGATATTCAGGGCAAAAAAAAGTTGATCTTGACCCTCAATGGTCATACAATGACCACTCAAATTGACAAGGATCGTTTCTTCGGAAAGCATATAACTTTCAATACATCATATCTATCTTCATCTCAAGAGGTGGAAAACCAGCGATTCGCTAAAATCCAATGCTATCAATCGCCTATCCACAGTTCAGGAAGGTTTCTTTTAAGACCATAAGCCACGAAACACGATCAGGAGGTGAATATCGTTTGCCACTCAAGGAGTCGCGCAACTATAGATCCGACGCTCTAGATCAAGGAGATCATCCATGAGCGAACGTGTAGCCATAATCGGCGTGGGATGGTCCGGATACCACCCAGTCACGCCGGAAGCGTCTTATAAAGAACTTATGTACGAGGCGGCGGTAAAAGCTTACGCAGATGCTGGCGTCGATCCGCGTGCAGACGTGGATAGCTTTATCACCGTTGCTGAAGATTTCATCGAAGGTACGAGTATCTTCGACGAATACGTACCTGACCAAATCGGTGCAGTACTTAAGCCCGTGCACACAATCGGGGGTGACGGCCTTCACGGTCTTGCTACGGGAAATATGCTCATCCGCACAGGGATCGCCGAGATTGTTGTGGTAGAGGGACATAGCAAAGCATCCAATGTGTTGACTTTGCCTGAAGTTACAGCTTATGCACAGGATCCCGTGCTCAACCGTCCACTTGGCTTGAACACAGAGTTTGTCGCCGGAATGGAGATGCACCGATACCTATACGATACTGGGACAACATCTGAGCAATGTGCGTCTGTTGTTGTTAAGAACCGTGGCAACGCACTCCGTAACCCATTAGCTCCATACGGAGCGGATTTAACGATAAACGAAGTGCTTGCCGGCCCTCCACTGGCTTGGCCCCTAGGAGAGCGTGAGACAGCCAAACATGCTGATGGGGCCATTGTCATGGTACTGGCCTCCGAAGATCGGGCGAGAGCGCTAAGTGAACATCCGATCTGGATACTCGGCTCAGGATGGTGCAATGGAGCCGCATCACTTGAAAGTCGTGCCTGGGGCAGAGTGCCCTATGTACGCAACGCTGCCGATATGGCTTACCGCCAAGCCGGTATTACTCAGCCGGAATTATCGATCGATTTCGCAGAGGTGGACGACACCTACGCGTATAAAGAATTACAGCACATTGAAGCATTGGGATTCTGCCGTGTTGGTGAAGCGGGTCTACTCACAGCAGAAGGAGCTACCGAGCTCGACGGCGATCTACCTGTCAATGTGTCTGGAGGGAGTCTTGGTATGGGCGACTTGCTCGATGCGAGTGGTTTGGCGCGGGCTTTGGAAGTCGTGCTGCAATTACGCGGCGAAGCCGGTCCGCGACAAATACATGAAGTTGACGTTGGATTGGCTCAATCGTGGCGCGGTGTACCGACCACAAGCGGCGCCGTGGTTATTATGGGTAGCTGAGGAGGGAACCACTATGGGTATGAGAAAAGTCGCCGTAGTTGGGGCTGGCATGACGAAGTTCGTTCGCCGCGCACAAGAAACGCCTAAGGAACTCGCTTGGATGGCTTCACGTATGGCGTTGAGATCATGTGAACTGACGCTCCAAGATGTTGAGGCGGTTTGCATGGGTACGGCACCTGACTCCTTTGATGGTGTACATATGAAGGCTGAGTATTTGAGCGACGGCGCAGGCGCGTTTGGGAAGCCCTATATGCGGTCATATGTTGGCGGCGGTACGGGTGTATTCGCCCCAATTCAAGGTTGGTATCACGTTGCTTCGGGTCTATTCGACATTGTCCTCGTCGTATGCGAGGAAAAGATGTCAAGTTTTTATCCACATGCTCAAGCTGCCTTTTTAACGATCTTCGATCACACAACGGAGCGCCCCCTGTTGCCGAATCTGTTGTGGATATTCGCTCTTGAAATGAACCGCTATATGCAGACGTATGGTCTTACTAAAGAAGACATCGCTCATGTGGCTGTGAAAAACAAGCGCAACGCAGCGGACCACCCTTGTGCACTCTTGGGGGATCCAGATATCACTGTTGAAGATGTGCTTAATTCCGAAATGCTGGCTTGGCCGGTGAACCGGCTTGATGTCAGTCCGGTTAGCGATGGGGCGGTCGCTATTGTCCTCGCAGCCGAGCACGTGGCTAAACGACTCACTGATAAACCAGTTTGGATCCAAGGGGTTGGTTGGAACCTGGACACCGCTTACTGGGCTAATCGCGATCTTGCCTACCCGCGCTACGTGGAGTATGCCGCACGGTCGGCTTACGAGATGGCCGGAATCAAAGAACCACGCAAAGAGATCCATATCGTCGAACCCTACGATCCCTTTGACTACAAAGAATGCCACCATCTCGAGGGCTTGCTGCTAGCCGATCGGGGTCAAGCGCCTCAATTAGCGATCGATGGGGTTTCCCAGCGGGATGGAAATATGCCCGTATGTCCTTCAGGCGGACTGTTGGGCGTGGGTAATCCCATCGCTGCTGCGGGATTAATGAAAATCGCTGAGTTATTCTGGCAACTACGAGGAGAGGCGGGAGATCGCCAGGTCCCGGGCCAGCCCAAACGCGGACTCGCACAAGCTTGGGGGGATTTAATGCAGGTCGGGACTGTGGTAATCATGGGGACCAACCCTTAAAAGGAGCTGCCGACGATGACATCTAAAATCGAATCTTTTCCCGGTACGCCGTTACGTGAAAAAGACTTTGAAGAAGGTAAGATCCTATTCAATCACGACGAAATGAACGCGCAATTTGCCTGGGACACTGGTATTGCGATAGGCAGTTACCTGGCGGCGTTGAAGAAAGGCGTTCTCCTTGGAGGTTACTGCGAGACCTGCCGGCGTACGGTCATTCCTCCTCGCACAGTATGCGAGTGGTGTTTCCGTCCGATGGATCGCTACGTTCATCTTAAAGACACAGGCGTCGTGAACACCTTCTCACTTTGCTACGTAACCTGGGATGTAAAACGTATTAAAGAGCCGGAGATCCCCGCGGTGATTGAGATCGATGGCGCTTCCCCCTTGCACGGTATTATGCACAAGCTGGGGGAGGTCAAGCCAGATGCAATTCACATCGGCATGCGCGTGCAGGCTGTATGGAAACCCGAAGAGGAGCGAGAGGGTTCCGTTACGGATATCCTCTATTTCAAGCCGATCGAGGAGAGTGGATCATGACTCTGCTAAAACGCAGTCCGGGTGCACCTCGCGCTTGGATTGGAAATCTACCCGTCACCAGTCGCTATACTTTTGGAATTGCTGGGGAACGCTTTTTCAGGGCGATAAAAGACGAAGGAAAGATCTACGGCTCACGTTGCGAGGCCTGCGATCTCACCTACGTTCCCGCACGTCAATTCTGCGAGCGTTGCTTGGCTGATTTGGAAGAATGGATCAACGTGGGCACGCAAGGCGAAGTGCATACCTTCACTTTACTTTACGAGAATCTTGATGGCAGCGTAAGAGAGGAGCCTGAAATCGTTGCCTTTGTCCGGATGGGGGACGGTGGTATCGTCCACCGTCTGGGTGATATCGCCATTGAAGATGTTGCTATCGGGATGGTTGTCGAAGCGGTATTCAAACCGAAAAATAAGCGTAAAGGATCCATTCTCGACATCCAATACTTTCGACCGGCCAAATCCTGAAGTCGCTAGCTATACTCATAATTTGCATTAATCAAAATCGCAGAGGTAAGTATTGACACGTTGTCAATACCGGCCTCTGCGATCGTTTTTAATACACGAGAATAATCTAGGTCTAATACATTAAATCGTCCGGTTTCGGAGGAGTGTAATCTTAATCATAGATTATGGAACCCCATTTATTGCGAGCAGCAAATCAGGAATCCCACACTCCGATTGTAGAGAATCAAGTTGTGATGGTGACGGATAAAATGAAATAAACGAGAGCGGCGAGCGCGGCATTTGCCGGGATCGTAAACAACCAGGTCAGTGCCATATCACCGAGAACACTCCAGCGAACCTTGTTTATTCGTTCGGCCGCTCCCACACCGAGAATAGATGAACTCATAACCTGTGTTGTGCTGACGGGTCCACCGAGAAGCGCGGCACTGAGAATCACGATTGCCCCACCAATCTGCGATGTAAACCCGTGGATAGGGCGAATGCGAAAGATTTTCCCACCAAGTGTGCGAATCAGGCGCCATCCGCCGAATGATGTCCCCAAGCCGATCGCGGCCGCACTTACCGTTATAACCCACATTGGTATTTCGAAGGAAGAGGTTTGGCCGCTGAGCAGTAATCCCATCGCAATAAGCCCCATGGTCTTTTGAGCGTCGTTTGTGCCGTGGCTCAACGAGAGGCCGATGAGAGTAGCGACTTGGAAACGGCGAAATAAAGTGCTTACCTTTGGCGTTGCACTTCGAACTAGCAATAATGTGAATTTCATGACGATGAAACCGATGATTAAACCCGCAATGGGGGAAAGGAATAACGCTATCGCAATTTTCGTTAATCCCGAAACCTTAACGATCTCAAGGGAACGACTGTGAAGTAGAGCAGCGCCAAGAAGCCCGCCAAGAAGAGCGTGTGAAGAGGAGGAGGGTATACCGAAATACCACGTTATCAGGTTCCAGACGATTGCGGCAATCACACCGGCCATGATCGCGTTCATATTAACCGCGCTCATATTAAGGAGTTCGTCTCCGATGGTTGTGGCCACAGCGACTCCGAAAAGGAATGGTGCTATGAAATGAGAGATCGCGGCTAGGATCAGCGCCACGCGTGGATTTAGAGCGCGCGAGAATATGACGGTTGCGACGATGTTCGAGCTATCGTGAACACCGTTTAGAAAGTCAAAGATGACTGCGAGAACAATTAGTGCGATTAACATCGATGACGCGCTGTTTTCTATCATGTGAAAAGCTTATCAGGGGTTAATGGTTTTCGTCAACGTGCAGGTTATTTAGTGGCGTAATTTTCGCCGAGGTAATGGACAGTAAGAATCGTCAGGCTGATCAGAATTCCCGGGATGATTGTTAACCAAGGCGCCTGTATAAGATGCATTCGACCGCTGTTCAGCATCGCTCCCCATTCTGGAAAGGATGGGTCACCGGACAACCCTAAGAACGTCAGCGTTGTCGCCCCCATGAAGGCCCAGGCGAAGTGAGTCGTCGCAAGAGAGAACAACTGCGGAGCTGCGTTAGGGAGCAGATGAGCTAGCGCAACGCGTGTTCGGCTTGCGCCGAGTGCATAGGCGGCATCGATGTATCCCATCTCCTTTATTCCTAGAAAGATACTCCTGCTAAGACGTATGAAGCCTGGAATTCCCCCCAGGCCAACGGCGAGCACAACTGTAGGGAGTCTCGGACCGAAACCGGCGACTAATAGCATAGCTAGGAGAAGCCCTGGGATTGCCAGTGCGGCATTTGTGAGCGCAAGGATGATGCGATCTGACAACCCGCCAACCGTAATCGCGGTGAGGCTGAGGAATGTTCCGGCAAGTACAGTGAGCACAGTTGCGAGCAAGGGAATGGAAAGACTCAGTCGAGCTCCATACGTGATACGAGCGAAGAAATCCCGACCCAAGGCATCCGTTCCTAAAGGGGGATAGTCCGCAGGAGATTGTAACAAGCTGCTGATCGGCTTATAGGGATCAGCGGAAGCGATAATGGGCGCAGCGAGCGCCAGTAGAACTATCGCCGCGAGCCAGAGTAGGCAGAGAGTATTTAACCAACGGAATCTCATTCGGCTCTCCGCAATCGGGGATCAATCATGAGTGTGAAAAGGTCAGCGAATACATGACTGATGGTGTAGAAAATCGCCGCGAGAGCGACGAGCCCCAGCGCGATGGGGAAATCTCCATCCAGGATCGATTTCACAAGCAGCCTTCCCAGGCCGGGGCGGGAGAAGACCGTCTCGGTTACAACTGTTCCGGTAAATAGGAAAGCAGCTTCGAGAGCTATGAGGGAGATGACGGGCGGAAGGGTTGGTCTTAATGCATGCCATAGTAATCGAAACCCGCGGCGAATTCCGCGTGCACGCGCCGCAAGAATGAAAGGCGATCGAAGACTCTCTGACAAGCCGCTATGTATCACGCGGGCGATTGGCCCGGAAGAAGCGAAACCCAACACCAGAGCTGGTAGGATTAGTCTGATAAGCAGTTCGTTGGAAGAGCTAAGCCCTTGTAGGAGGTGTCCAACGATGAGCAGGGAAAGGATGCCCGCAAAGGCGACAGGGATTGATGTAGCTAAAGCCGCAATTGCCGCGGCGACTATTCCGGATGTGCGTTTCCCAAACCATGCCGCAGTGATTCCGAGAATAAAACCGAAGAATACCGCAGCGATGAGCCCGCTAATGGCTAGAACGGCAGTTGAAGGAAATTGTTCGAGGATGATTTGTGAAACGGAACGATGGGTGTATAGCGATGAGCCCAAGTCGCCTTGGAGGAGGTTTGCTAGGAATTTCAGGTACTGAATCCAGAGCGGTGCGTTTAATCCCAGCGAAATACGAATCTCTTCCGCTTGCTCAGACGAGGCCAGCCCCTGTGATAACAGGCTCGCGACTGGATCGCCGGAAGCAAACCGGAGAGCGAAAAAGGCAAGGGTTACAGCAGCCCAGGCCGTCCCGACACCTTCAACAAGGCGTCGGATTACGGCGAGGAGAGCTGTACGTCGATGAGATTTGGAAACCATCCCTGCGCGGAGAATTTCAACCCCTCAACTCGCTGGTGAGCGATGATGAGGTTGACATAGTCCCTTATCGGGAGGACGAGTACGTTGTCGGTAATTGCTTGGACGATCTGGTTATACAGCTCCCCTCGGTGATCGGAGGCCAGTGTGGTGCGCGCGGCTTCGTTCAGCAATCGGTCGATTTCAGCATCCGAGAAGCCGGTCCAGTTATAAAACCCATCGCTTGAATAGAAGGATCGCAATAAGTCCGGATCTGTCCCGAAGAAGTTAATTCCGATGGCATGGTAATCACCGCTGGACTGGATCTCTTTAAGCACTCCAAAGCCAGGTGCGATGGTCAATTCAACATCAACGCCAATATTCTCCCAGCCGGCTTTCACTAACTGAGCGACCTCAGAATTCGATCCCCAGGGTGGGGCGATAAGTTTGATGACAAGTGGTTCGCCATTACGCTTCCGGTACGTATCTTGACCCTCTAAAATCCACCCTGTCTCATCAAGAAGTTTACGAGCTTCCTCGGGATTGTGAGAGGACGGTGGAAGCTCCGATATCATTCCGAATCCAGCCTGAGAGAGAGGGCTGTTGCCAATAGGCGAGTGACTACCAAAAACGGTGAGGACTATTGATTCCTTGTCGACAGCTAGAAGCAATGCTTGCCGAACACGGAGATCATCCGTTGGCGCCACGGAAGTGTTGAAGAAATACTGCAGGGGTTGGCCGGGGATGGCAACGGGTACTAGTGAAAAATCTGTACTGGAAGCGAGGCGGTCGGCTTCATGCGGCGGAATCTCACCCATGATGTCCACTTCGGATCTTTCCAGAGCGAGGGCGCGTGAGGCAGCATCTTCATAGAAATAGAAGACGATTCGTTCCACCGATGCCTTTGCGCTGTCATAGATTGCTGGGCCCCAGTCGTAATCCGGATTACGTTCTAGAGTGATGTGATCGTTAGGGATGTATTCGACAAATCGATACGGTCCTGTACCGACCTGGTGGAATTGATATTCAGAGGTCCCCCATTGATTCAAAGCTTTCGGTGAGGCCATGCCAAGATAGACCTGGGAGAGGGAATCCAATAGTGGTGCAAACGGTTCTTCGAGCACAAACGCAATTGAGTGCTCGTTCAGAATTTCCGTCTGGTTGAGCGGACCGAGCATCGTTGCGGCTTTCTGGGAATGGTTGTCTGGGTCGAGGATGTAGTTGAGGTTGTCTTGGACAGCCTGGGCGTTGAAGGGTGTGCCATCGTGGAAGCGGACATCTTTACGCAGGTAAAAGGTATACACAAGGCCATCGCTGGAGATCTCCCAACGCTCCGCTAGCCCGGGGACGAACTCGCCACTAGCCGGGTCGAGAAAAACAAGCGTGTCATACACTGAACTAAGAGGAATGCCGAGCTCCGCGGATGCGTTTAAGTGAGGGTCTATTCCCGATGGCGCTAATGTAAGACCATACTTAAGTGTTGATCTCGGGTCGGATGGCGGTTGACACGCGCTCGCCAAGCTGGACATAGAGAGTACAAGAATGAGAAGTATAGTTCTGTTTATGTTTGTTTTCATGATTGACTTGCAAGAACCATAGCGCCGACTAACCCGGCGTCTTCACCAAGCGCGGCTGGTAGAACACCTACCCCGTCGAGGTATGCTGGATCCATAATGTGCTCGCGTAGAGAGTGCCTAATCGGTTCGAATAAAAAGTCACCCAGGAGAGAAACGCCACCGCCAAGAATGAAAACCTCGGGGTTGAATGCGTGGGCGAGGTCAGCCAAGTGGTGCCCGATACGGAATCCTGCTTCTTCAATAACCGCGATGGCGAGCTCGTCGCCTGCTTGTGCTGCTTTGCCAATATCGACGCTGGTAATCTTTCCTTGCGCGCTGAGCGTTTCCTTCAGTGAAGAAAAATGGCCGGCTTCTAGTTGATCTGTGGCGTTGCGGGCGATGGCTGGCCCAGCAGCGACGGCTTCGATATGGCCCTTTATCCCGCAGCCGCATGTAGGACCGTTTGACTCTATAGTTAGATGGCCGAGTTCGCCTGCCAAGCCCCGCGCGCCGAGCAGCAACCGGCCGTCGGCGATCACGCCTCCTCCGATACCCGTGCTAATGGTTAGATAAATCATATTGTCTGTGCCTTGACCGGCACCAAAGCGCCACTCACCCAGGGCGGCTACGTTTGCATCGTTGCCTAAGAAGACCGGCACGCCAAAGTGCTCGCTTAGCTGATCACGTAGGGGTATGTTGGTCCAGCCAGCGAGGTTTGGGGAGCTGATAATAACTCCGCTACGAGGGTCGAGCGGGCCCGGTGCGCCTATGCCAATCCTGAGATCAACGGCGTCCTTTGGGATCTGTGATTCAATCGCCTGGATTAATCGAGTAATAACCGAATCAGGTCCCTCGGATGCGAGAGTAGCTGTCTTATTCTGTGAAGTTGGGGGAGGTTGTGGGGAGGGGAAATATGCCGCGCGGATATTCGTCCCACCGAAGTCAACGGCGATGATTCCAAGCATGGTGCGAGTATAACATAATGTGTCATCTGGTTGAAAATATTGAGCGGAATCATAGTTGCATCCAGGATTTCCTCCTCACTCCAAGAAGAAAGGAAGGTGTCGCCTTTCAGGAACTAGACGGGACACTTTATAAATGGCGGTTCCAAAACCCTGAGGTGAGTCGATCCCAACATGTGCATCATATCTAGGTGCCGGATTCAGACTGACTTTTCCCGGGTACTTTTTATGGGGACAAAGAATAACCTCCCGCAGGTTGTGGCGCGCCCCTACGGAGGGTTCCACAATGATGATTCTCGTGTTTGTGCGGGATATTTCGTACAACTTGCTTGATGTTTCTGTGCCGTAGCTTTAGAATGCAGGCATATGACTCCTAAAGTTACACCAATTCGAAAGCAGTACCTAGAGATCAAGCATAATTATCCTGACGCGCTGCTCTTCTTCCGACTGGGTGATTTCTACGAGACCTTCGATGAGGATGCTGAGATAACGGCGCGTGAACTGGATATCGTTCTTACCTCGAGGAACATCGCCAAAGGCGCACGCATCCCAATGGCGGGAATTCCGCACCATGCAGCCGAGGGATACATCGCCCGCTTAATTGAGCGGGGCTATCATGTAGCGATTTGCGACCAGATTGGTGACGGTCCAGTGAAGGGTTTGTTCCCGCGCGAGGTTGTGCGGGTGATAACACCAGGAACGGTTGTCGAGGCTGAATTACTCCCGGGCGATAGGAATAACTATCTTGTTTCCGTCCTTCTCGATGGCAACAATCTGGGCATAGCCATTGCTGATATCAGCACAGGCGACTTCTCCGTCGGTCAGTTCGAATCAGATGACAGGCTTGCTGCATTGCAGCAGGAGCTCTACCGCTTATCTCCAGCGGAAGTGCTGATCCCCGAGACGCTGTCACTTGAAGGCATTTGGGATGGAAATACGACTAAACTCCCGGATTGGCGGTTTGAACTTGACCGCACGGTGGAGGCATTGCAGGAACACTTCGGAACGATAACGCTCGCTGGTTTTGGTCTGGATGAAAAGCCGGCTGCTGCTCGTGCGGCAGGAGCAATCGTTGAATATCTACGCAGCTCACAAGAAGCTGCTCTTTCTCTTCTGACAGGTCTATCGATTTATTCCCTCGATGATTTCATGACCCTCGATGCCGCGACGCGCCGCAACCTCGAGTTAATGGAAACGATTCGAACAGGTGATGTGCGCGGTTCGCTGCTCGGGATTCTCGATCAAACACAAACACCGATGGGACGACGGCTCCTTCGCCAATGGCTGGGAAATCCTTTATTGGATTTGGAGAGGATCGAAGGTAGATTGAATCAGGTCGAAGCCTTCCATGGTGACGGCGTCTGGCGAGCCGAGATCCGATCAGCTTTGAAGGCTTACGGAGATCTTGAACGACTTACAAATCGGATTATTGCTGCTGTCGCCAAACCAGGCGACCTTGTGGCCATGAAATCGCTCCTTGAAAAAATCCCTCAGATAAAAAGTTTGTTACAGCATTCAGGGCAAACAGCCATCACGGGGATCGCAGCGGGCATCGACGCCTGCGAAGATGTCTTTGATCTTCTGCAACGTAGCATAAGCGATGACCCTCCTGCAACCCTGGGAAAGACTGGTGTGATACGGTCCGGGTTCTCGGAAAAGCTAGATGAATTGATCGATTCCTCGCGCGGTGCACGCGACTGGATCGCAAATCTTGAAAAGGTCGAGCGGGAACGATCGGGGATCAAGAGTCTTAAGGTTGGATACAACAAGATCTTCGGTTACTACATAGAAGTTACAAAAGCGAATAGCGAGCGAGTTCCTGAGGATTACATTCGCAAACAGACACTTGTCAACGCCGAACGCTACATAACACCCGAGATGAAGGAATACGAATCTCAAGTATTGACGGCAGAGGAGCAGATAAGGGAAGTTGAAAGGGATATATTCCATGAGATCTGCGCACAAATTGCTGACCAAGCGGCACGATTATTAGGAACTTCCCGCGCAATAGGCCGGTTGGATGTAGTGAGCGCTCTCGCAGAAGTGGCGGCTCACCGCGGTTTTATCCGCCCGGAGTTTGCCGTTAGCGATGCTCTCGATATACAGGATGGACGGCATCCGGTTGTTGAGGAACTCATCCCGGGGAAGCGTTTCATTCCCAACGATATCCAATTCGAAGATGGTGAGCGCATCCGTGTAATAACCGGGCCGAATATGAGTGGTAAATCGACGTATTTAAGGCAGGTTGCGTTGATCGTGTTAATGGCCCAGATGGGGAGTTTCGTACCTGCCCAATATGCTCGTCTGGGTATCGTCGATCGGATTTTCACCAGGATTGGAGCACAGGACGAAATTCATGCCGGCCAATCTACTTTCATGGTAGAGATGGTTGAGATGGCGAACATCCTGCACAACGCATCCAATCGCAGCTTGGTGATTCTGGACGAGGTAGGACGAGGTACGAGCACTTATGATGGGGTTGCAATTGCCTGGGCTGTCGTGGAGTATCTTCACAACCATCCGAAGCTGCGAGCTC
The DNA here is from genome assembly GCA_004376895.1 of Anaerolineales bacterium. Classification (GTDB taxonomy): domain Bacteria; phylum Chloroflexota; class Anaerolineae; order Anaerolineales; family E44-bin32; genus E44-bin32. Next base: position 21,806 of record SOIH01000218.1, read on the forward strand.
GAACGCTCTTCGCAACCCATTATCATGAACTTACGCGCCTATCGGAGTTCCTCCCCGGCGTCCGGAATTACAATGTCGCAGTTTCAGAGGAAGGCGGAAAGGTTGTCTTCCTGCACAAAATCACGCCCGGCGGCGCGGATAAATCCTATGGGATTCATGTCGCCGAACTGGCGGGTATGCCGCGGCCGGTCATCAACCGGGCGCAGGAGATCCTGGCTCAATTCGAAGCCACGTCAGATCAATCTTCAGATGACCCGCAGGTAGCGTCGAAGCAGCTCCATCTCTTCTCCGAAGCGGATCCTCTCTTGGAAGAAATTCGTGCGCTGGATTTAAACAGCCTCTCACCTCTTGAAGCACTCAACCGTTTATACGAATGGCAGCAGCGCTTCGGTAGAGATGAAGGCGAATAAGTACACATACTTTCTCTTCAAATCAAAGGAAAATAATCGGAGCTATTGCGGGCAGCCGCTCGCTAATTGCCCTCACCGATCAAGTCCGGGTACTCCTGAAGTACAGGTTCCGCATCGTGTATCTCAAGATGTTTCAGAATCGAAGTAATTAATTCTGCCTTCATCTCAGCGTCCCGGCGGGACCAAGTGCGGCTTTTTATCTCCAGGAAACACCCATCTACTTTCGGCTCAAGAAGTTGATCGATATTGATGAAGAACTCGAGGTCCTCGTAGCAAATAAGCCAGCGAAGGCGATCCTTGTGAATGCTAATCTCGCTGGAAGGCTTAAAGTATTCACGGTAGAAGCGGGGTGAATACTTGGCCGGAGCGTAAAAACGGGAGCGCGAGAGCAGAACCGAGTTGTGATACTCACGTTCTGCGGCTGGACCTGTAAGCGTGAGGCGAGATCGAACGTTAAAGACCTCTCCCTCATCATTCACAAACTCATCTTCCCGGTGGCGTAGGCGTGCGTCCTCAGGCATGGTGAACCGGAAATATTTATCATATTCAAGATAGTGTGCCCGTCTCCGGATTTCGAAGACATCTTTTTCTAATCTCGCAATTACCGCTTGCGGGTCGTCCAGTTTGACCTTGATCTGGACCTCGTAACTCTCCTCTTGTTCCGCGCCGCCGATAGCGATAAGTTTCGAGAGCACGGATCCTTCGCGTTCGGTGAGGAAGGCGTCGATCTTGGCAGCATATTGAGCGGCTTGGGGAAATAAACCATCTTCTTGGATGGTCAATAGTTCGCAATCGCGCATGAGCCATCGCCCGTTCACCATGACATCCTGGACATCCGAAGCCTTGGTTGAGTAGATCAAGCGTGAGTAAATCGCCTGGGGTTCGCGCTCGAAGTGGGGGACGTTATGCGTTCGGTCTTGATCAATGGAGATCAGGTCGGCTCGTTTTCCTGGCTCCAGAGAGCCGGTAAGGTGATCGATGTGCAGCGCCTTTGCGCCCATGCGTGTAGCCATAGCTAAAGTCTTTCTAGCTGGCAGGGCGGTGGGGTCGCTCGTAACAGTCTTGGCGATAAAGGATGCCAGGCGCATCTCTTCAAACATATCTAGGTCATTGTTCGATGCGGTGCCGTCAGTGCCAATACCGATCTGCAGTCCAGTGTCGAGCATCTCGATAATGGGGGCGAACCCGGAGGCTAGCTTGAGATTGCTCGAGGGGTTATGTGCCACGCCTACACCTGCATGTTCCAATGTATGGATCTCACCATCGTCGATATGAACGCAGTGTGCGGCGATGACTTTCGCATCAAATAAATCTAACTTCTTCACCCAGGGGACCACCGGCATGTCGTAGGTCTCGCGCCAATCATCGACCTCTCCCTTGGTTTCGGAGATATGTATATGCAGGGGTACATCAAATTCCATTGCAAGATCTCTGCACGACTCGAGTATCTCCTCCGTGCAGGTGTACGGCGCATGAGGTGCAACTGCCGGAATGATTAGCAGGTCATCTTTCCACTTTTCGATGAAACTGCGTGAAGCCGCGAGTGAATCTTCAAAGGATTCAGCATCCGGGGTGGGGAATTTAAGTATCGATTGACCGCAGATGGCGCGCATGCCCGCATCTTTCGTCGCCTGGGCAACGGCGTCTTCAAAATAGTACATATCGGCGAAGCAAGTGACGCCTCCCCGGATCATCTCTGCACAGGCGATTTGCGTGCCGAGACGACAGAACTCGGGGGACACGAATTCACGCTCAACGGGCATCATGTACCCCATCAGCCAGACATCAAGTCGTAAGTCATCTGCTAATCCGCGCAGCAATGTCATGGGTACGTGCGTATGCGCGTTGATAAGCCCGGGAATGACCACGCGCGAACCGAGATCGATCACCTCACCCGTGGAGTGATTCTGCTGAACTTCATCTTGTGGACCGACATCGATGATGGTGTCGTCCTTAATGGCAATGGCTCCGTGCTTGAAGATTCTGTATTCAGAATCCATCGTCACGATCGTGTCAGCGGTTAAGATGAGATTAACTTTACCCATTATTCACCTTTATGCGGAAGAATTGGGGGATTATAGCAGGCAACGGTATGAACTGCTTGTGTGGTGATCAGGATGTATAATGCCGTAGGAGGAATATTCATGCGAGCGGTTGACATCATCACTAAGAAACGCGATGGCGCAGAACTGACGGCCGAAGAGATCGGTTTCTTCATCGAAGGTTTTACCTGTGGCGAGATTCCAGATTACCAGGCTTCATCCTGGGCAATGGCTGTCCTATTGAAAGGGATGACGCCAAGAGAGACCGCAGACTTGACACTTTCACTAGCGCGCTCGGGAGATCAACTCGATTTCTCGGATATTGTGCCGATTGTCTTGGACAAACACTCGACAGGAGGAGTTGGTGACAAGACAACTCTCGTGGTTACTCCCATCGTCTCGGCTAGTGGGATCGCCGTGGGGAAAATGTCGGGACGAGGACTGGGTTTTACGGGGGGAACACTGGATAAGATGGAGTCGATACCCGGTTTTCGGGTTGACTTATCGACGGATGAATTTCGTAAGCAGCTCCTTAAACAGGGGCTTGTCCTCACTGGACAAACAGCAGATCTCGCGCCTGCGGATGGCAAGTTGTATTCACTCCGTGACGTCACCGGGACGGTACCATCCGTGCCCCTCATTGCATCATCGGTCATGAGTAAGAAGATAGCGGGAGGTGCTACCGCTATAGTGCTTGATGTAAAGGTTGGGCTGGGGGCTTTCATGGGAACCCTTGAACAAGCTGTAGAGTTAGCAGAACTTATGGTGCAGATCGGCTCTCTCTCTGATCGAAAAGTCGTCGCTCTGATCTCGGATATGAACCAGCCGCTCGGCGATGCAGTTGGCAACGCAATCGAGGTTCGGGAAGCGATCGAGACTCTACAAGGTGGCGGCCCTCAAGATTTCCAAGAACATTGTCTGGTCTTAGCCAGCCACATGCTTCTCTTGGCCGAGAAAGCGGATAGCTTCGAGGGAGCGTATGCTCTTTGTCAGAAGGTTATCGAGAATGGTTCTGCATTAACGAAGTTCAAAGATCTTGTGCTCGCGCAGGGCGGCGATATCTCCTATGTTGAAGACCCGAGCAAATTGCATCTTGCTCCGGAACGACTCGATGTTGGTGCGCCAAAGGCGGGTTATATCTCACAAATTCATGCCGGCGAAGTTGGCCTGACAGCCATGGAGTTGGGCGCTGGCCGGACGCAAAAAGGTGATCCGGTTGATCATTCGGTCGGCATTGAAATCCTGCATAATGTGGGCGATCGTGTTGATGAGGGAGATAGGCTTTTTACGGTCTACGCCAAGACTGCGAATCAAGCGCAGGCAGCTTCAGAGCGATTGCTTTCCGCGCACGAGATCACCGAGAAGCCGGTCGATGCGCTTCCCCTTTTCTACGAGACGATCGGTTCGTAGGATTCAATTTCATAGTTAATCTATAATCAAGCAGATCGCGTTGCATGGATCGTCAAACATTCTGAGTGAAGGATGTCGGCAGCGAGACTGAAAGCGGAGATATTACTATGGCAATGAAATCAGCAAATACGAATGGAGACTCATCTGCCGAACGATTGAGTGAGATGGTTGAGTATCAGAGCGGCGCGATTGTGAGCCGTACGCTATTGAAGGCAGTTAATGGATCGACCACGTTGTTCGCGTTCGATGCAGGCCAAGAACTCAGTGAGCATACTACGCCGTATGAGGCGCTGCTGTTCGTGATCGAGGGGGAGGCTGTGGTCTCGATCCGAGGTGTTGTGCACCATCTACATACAGGGGATGTGATCACGCTCCCGGCCAATCAGCCTCACGCCGTAAACGCGGACAAGCAGTTCAAAATGCTGTTGGTCATGATGGATAGTGAGGGAGACGAATCGTGATCAGGGTTGATGGCTATTGGGAGCGGGTAGTTCATACCCTCTCCCTTGTGGACTAGGCTACGCCAGGAGCCTCCTGCATCGATGCACGAGGCTCATCACATATGACCCTCAATCCAGGTTGTGGATCTCTATGGGCGAGATCCCTGCGGGCAATTCGAACCCAAGAATTCTTGAATAGAAATATAGCTCCGCTTCGAGGCTTTTCTGAATCGTCTCTGCGCGACGGAAGCCATGCTGTTCGCCCTCGAAGGTGAGATAAGCATAGGGAAGACCTTTCTCGTGGAGCGCTTTTGCGAGGATCTCAGATTGCTCAGGATGGACAACTTCGTCCTCCAGCCCTTGCAAAAGGATCACGGGAGATGAAAGCCGATCGGTGTGATAAATTGGCGATCTTTCCCGATAGAGATCTTCCTTCTCAGGGTAGGGTCCGATGAGCGAGTCAAGGTAACGTTCTTCGAATTTATGTGTGTGTTGGGCGAGGATGGCGGCATCTGCTACGCCGTAGTAACTCGCTCCTGCTGCGAAAACCTCATGGAAAGTTAGGGCACACAAGGTCACGTACCCGCCGGCGCTGCCACCGCGGATCAGCAAGCGTTCACCATCAACTTTTCCACCCTTGGCTAAGATAAGAGCCGCGTTCACACAATCTTCGACGTCAACGATCCCCCATTCACCTTTTAGAAGATCACGATAAGGCCTTCCGTATCCTGTGCTTCCCCCATAATTTACATCTGCAACGGCGAAACCCCGGCTTGTCCAAAATTGAATCTCCGACTGGAAATGAGAACGAGCTGCCGAGGTCGGTCCGCCATGGCTGAGTACGATCAGCGGCGGTTTTTCATCTGCTGGCGCCTCGAAAGAGGCATTGGTGGGCGGGTAGAAGTAGGTGTAGGACGTCCGCCCGCCTTCAGAAGGAAAGGTAACGTGCTCAGGAATGGAAATGAAACCCGAATCAATCCCATGTTCTGTTGAAGTATGAACGGCGTGGCACTCACCCGTATCTGGGTTGAGCACCGCCAGACCTGGTTCAGTCCTATGCGTGCCGGCGAGGAACCAGACCTGCCCAAGAGTATCAGCTTGAATTGTAGGCAAGTTGAAAGCGGAGAAGGGCGTTGAGAACTCTCTAAACTCCCCGTTCTGGGGGGCGAGAATACCGATACAGGATTTCCCCATATCGAGGAAGAAACAAACAATCCGGCCATCGGGGAGGAAAGTATAGGTAGAGTACTCCAGCAGCCATTGGGGAACTCCGAAGTCAGCATCACGTTTGTGAAGGGATACAATTTCCCCTTCATCGAATGCGTACAAATTCCACCAACCGGTTCGGTCGGAAATAAAATGTAGAACTCCTTGGTGATTCCACTCGGGCTGAAATATGGATTCGTTTATCCCGCCTGCTACTTTGCGGATGCCCTCCAGCTTTCCATCTCTAAAATCCCCAACCCATAATTCGGTCCCATCCCAGGGCATATTCGGATGATCCCACGTCAGGAATGCGAGTTTTTTTCCATCAGGGCTGAAACGAGGGTAACCGTAGAAGTCGTGACCGGAAGCAAGGATTGTAGGTTCGGCCGATCCACCTGTTGGAAGAATCACCAACTCATTATCTACTTGTCCATCTGCTTCATGTCGTTCACGGACGCATACAAGTGACCTCTTATCATGAGAAAGGCGAATCGCTGCATACCTGAGGCCGGCGGGGATTTCAGGCTCCGGCGTGATCGGTTGTGGAGTAATTCCCTCCTGATGTCGGTAAAGACGTTGGTCGGCGTAATTGCAGAAGTAAATTACTCCTTTAGCAACGAAGTATGAGCCCCCGCCGTATTCGTGAACGCGTGTTCGAACATTGAAATCCGGAGGTGTGATGCACTCGCTGTTTATTTCGTCAGTATGGCGAAGAATGACATAACGGCCACCTTCCTGGGGTCTACCGACGATCCAGTAGATGTCATTTCCATCTACTAGAACCTCGCGAGGCAATGCGCCGTGCCCCATGCCTGACCGGGCAGCGAGTGCAGATGAAATGGGTGACTCCCAGGTTCCATAAAGGGCAATTGTTTTCGATGATCCCATGATTTCTCCAAATTGGGTGTGTTATTGAAAGAGCCAACGGAATTAATTAATGATATTAGCTTACCGGTCAAGGTCTATGGGCAAGCGTTGTTTAAATGCTCTTCAAACGTCACGGCGAAGGCGTGCCCGGTGGATCCATCGCATAGAGTGCGGAAGTACAACTCATTCGTTTGGTCAGGGAAGGCCACAGCCCTGAGAGAATCGAGACCGGGGTTCGCAATTGGACCGACTGGAAGGCCCGCATAGCGGTATGTGTTGTAAGGCGAATCAATCTCCAGGTCATCGTATGTCAGCGCCAATTTCCACCAGTTGCCATCCGCTTGAACGCCGAGCGCGAATTGGACAGTTGGATCGGCTTCTAGTGGCATACCAAGTTTGAGGCGATTGTGAAACACTGCGGCAATACGAGTCCGTTCCTCAGGTAAAACGGCCTCGCGTTCAACAATTGAAGCAAGCATCACACCTTCAAATATTGTCAGACCCTGATTGGTAAATCCCTGATGGATTTTCGGGTCAAGGCGTTTTTCGAAATTTGCTAGCATCGTGAAAACGAAATCTTGAGCATTTGAATCAGGATCGATTAAGTATGTGTCTGGGAAGAGGAAGCCCTCCAGAGTGGATGAAGCAGGTATCTCGTAAGTGTGGATAAAATTCTGAGGAGGGGTCATTGTCTCTTCTAGGAATTCAATCTTTCCAAACTCCAAATTGAGATCCGATAATAGCTGCGCGATTTGCTCGCGTCGCCATCCTTCAGGGATCGTAATTGTATTCTGGACGGGCTGTGATGATTGAAGCGCCTCTGCGATCTCCCGAATTGTCATCTCGCCCCGCAGGTTGTAACGACCAGCATCTATTCCCCGGTCTAAACCGCGATAACGAAGATAAAATCGCAGTATGTTGGGCTGTTCCAGGATACCAGCTTGGCTCAGACGTTGAATCACTGCACTCGCTGTGTCACCTTCTACCACCGTGAGGTCGATTGCAGTGCCGGGCCGCCCGGCTGGCGTGTCGAGCGCATGCTGATTCAAAAGAAGATATATCCCCAGGGCTGTCTCCTGGAGCTGGGTGAGTGAGGGGTCGGGCTCTCCAACGCTCACCGGGACGGTAGGGAGTCCGACGACCGTTGCTCCCACGACCCAAACGCCCACGCAGATGACAACACCAAAAACGGCGAGAAGGAATACCAGCAGGCAGGATTTAATCAGTTTGGGCATTGAGATATTCCTGAAGAATCACAGCCGCGGCGCGTGCATCTAGAAGTTGATCCGACTTACGAATTTGAAGGGCAGCCTGGGTTGAACCGCTCTCATCCCAAGTTAAGACAGGGATGGATGTTATCTCGCAAAGGGCTTCAACGAGGCGCAGCGCTTTCCTTGCCTGAGGCCCTGGGTTTCCTTCTATATCATACGGAATGCCTACCACTATCGTGCCTGCCTCATGCTTTTCTGCCGCAAGGACGATCTCGCGCACGTCGGCAGCGCGTGAAGTGTGCTCAAGCACCAACAGAGGACGAGCGATCAGCCCAGTTGGGTCGCTAATGGCAAGACCGTGGCGTTTGTCTCCTGGGTCAACAGCGAGGATCCTGCTCACGTGTCTGCCTCCCAGGGATAGCGAATGTGAATTTGCAGGTCGAGAAACGGAAAACGGTGTAGCCAGGCTGGGCTGATGTCCACACTTAATATCTCCTCGATTGGAATTTCCCCATTCAAGTCTTCAAGTGCTTCAGATGCTTTCTTTCCCCTGACGATTTTTCGGATCACTGAGAAGTCGACGCTTATAAACGCCTGGGCTGATATCGTCACATTGATGCTGGGTTCCTCATCATCATTGTCGTACACAATATCAGCGACTTTGAGGATCTTCAGTGTGTCCGGCTGGATGTTCTCATCCTTGGAGAGATCCTCGACAAGAACTTGATTCATCGCGGAGTGGAGCTGATCTGGAGAATATACCCGCCCCTCGAATTCTAATATCAAGCTTAATTCAAGCGAATCGGCGGCATCCCCGATTTCATTGCTGAAGCGCACTTCGACGGTTTCGAGTAGGCGAATACTCCCTGGGATGAGGTCCTCACCCTCCTGTGCCAAGCCTAGCAAGGCTTGATGTGCCTTATCGAACAGGTTGTTCTCCAGTTCCAGGCGCACGCGCACTAAATCTGCTTTCGATACGGCACTACGAATCTCGAGCGATCCACCAGAGAATTGGTCTAGATTAGAAACGGTAGCTGATAATCCGAGGAGCCCATCGATCGCATGGATCGCTTCCGCTTTGACGTTACCCTCAGGTCCTGGCGAAGAGGCGACCACTTCAACAGTGATCTGTGCTCCTTCCTCCGGATCAAGATTTACACGCGATTGCGTTACGAAGTGCGGTGCTGATAGATCGAGCGTTCGAACTGTCGTACCTACCGGGATTGCGAGACTATGGTCCGTTAGGTTGGTGAATGTGACCTCACCACGAGCTGATTGATCCGGCCGAGCGGCGCGACCAGTCGTCGGTAGTCGGAGACGGCCTTCTATTACCGATTGAACTTGTCGAGTTGGAAGGCGAGGAGCGTTTGTGATAATTCTCGATTGGTCCAACTCTAAATCAATGGAGTACGTCTTAACAATATCCATTGTTTCGGGCTCGATTGTGATCACCGCCTGCGGGATGAGCAGGACGACTAAAAACACAAAAGCCAAGAAGCCAACAGAGAACGTAGTAATTCGGGAGACGCGATTCATTTGAGGAGGCTTTTTGGTGGTTCGACTTAATGACGGTTGGAGAGAAGATAACTCTCCCGAAGATATGGGTTTAGATGTTTTTCGTTCGCCTCGAACTCGCCAGGCTTTTTCGGGCTGATACTCAAGGGATTCGAACGTCGGGATATGAAGGGCTTCGGCGTGATGTAGCACATCAGGATCGAGCGTGACAAGTCCGATCTGGGTTCCATTCTTGCGCGCGTAGCGTTGGAGCATTACCAGGTCGAAGCGTCGAGAGAGCACTCTCCCGCGTCCTGGCCAAACGAGGACGACGCGCGGCGCCTGTGTCCAGTTTAATTTATCGCGGACGGAGTTGTAATCATCGTGAGGCTCTAGATAGACAATTTGTGTCTTCACAATTTTTGAGAGGGGAGATAGATTATCAGCGAGAGCTTAGGCGTTCCTGAAGCCAAAGTTTTACTGCTCCTAATGCCTCTTCCACTCGAGCAGGATCCTTACCCCCAGCTTGCGCAAGCGAAGGCTTGCCGCCTCCTCCTCCACCGATAATTTTGGCGATGGTTTTCACTAACTCCCCTGCATGGAAATTGCGTTTTACAAGATCTGGGCTGATTGCAGCGACGATTAAGGGTTTTTCATCGCTGACCGACGCGAGAACCACCACACTGTTGGGTTGATTCGCACGGAAACGGTCCGCAAGATCGCGCAAGATCTCTGGATCTGCTTCGGGTATTTGACCTGTCAGAAGTGAGATTCCGCTCACATCTTCCGGGGTGAGTTGATCTAAAGCGGCGAGCGCAGACTGCTTACGAACGGCGAGAATTTTACTGAATAAGAGATCTCGTTCTTCAATCAAATGCTCGACATGCTGTTCGACCGCGTCTGGCGTTCCACCGAGTTCTCCAGCAAGGCGTTGCAGACTGGCACGCTGTGAGCGAATCATTCGCAGCGCTTCCCGACCCGTGAAAGCCTCTATTCGACGAATCCCGGCAGCAACGCTTCCCTCGCTGACGATCAGGAATGGTCCGATAATTCCTGTCTCGGTTACATGAGTGCCAGCGCATAGTTCAAACGAGATACGATTGTCCATGCCGATGCTCACCGAGCGTACAGTATCTCCGTAGGTCTCGCCGAAAAGCGCCATCGCACCCTCCTCGATGGCCTCCTCCTGGGGTTGATGGCGGATTGTTAGTGAGTGATTTTCGAGGATTGCCTCGTTAACCCAATCATCGACCCGTTCGATGTCCTCAGCTGTCATCGCTTTCGGGTGGGTGAAATCAAAACGAAGTCGGTCGGAAGCGACAAGTGAACCTGCTTGCCGCACGTGTGCACCGAGGACATGTCGAAGAGCGGCATGCAGCAGGTGCGTTGCCGTATGGTTGCGCATGATATCCAGGCGCTGCTGTTCGTCGAGATGAGCTTTGGCGGAAGCGCCAACTTTAATTTTACCTGTAACGACTTCACCGAAGTGGATGATCAATCCATCAACGGGCTGCCGAGTGTCCGTAACTCGCATCTCCCAGTCATCGCCATTTGTAGATTTAAGAACACCGGTGTCGGAGACCTGACCTCCTGCTTCTATATAGAAAGGAGTGTTGGGCAGGATCACGCCAACGGCTTCACCCGGGGATGCTGATCTGACCGTTTGACCGCTTTTGATAATCGCAAGAACATCGCCCTGCGCTGAAAAGCTGGAATAAGGGTCATACTTTACGCCAATCTTGGTAAGTCGTCCCTCTTCCTTAAGGTCTGCGAGAAGTTGCTGATAGAATTCGACGCCATCATCAGCCAATTCACCGAGTGTGTCTCCTGCGCTTGAAGCGATGCGGTGTGTCTCCATCGCCTTCCTGAAACCTTCCTCCTCGACGTCTAGGTTGCTCTCGCGTGCGATATCACGAGTGATTTCGAAGGGCAGGCCATAGGTCGCGTACAGGTTGAAGGCTTGATCGCCAGAGATGACCTTTTTCTTTGAGTCAAGTGTTGCTTGCACAATATCTGAAAGGTAATTAATTCCGATATCTATCGTGTGGTGGAACCGGCGTTCTTCATCAGTCACGGTTTGAAGTATCGCCTGGCGGTTACGGACTAATTCCGGATATGCATCACCATAATGCTCGATGACTGTTTCGGCTACCTTTGAGAGGAAGGGCTCGACCAAACCGATCATAGAACCGAAGCGGCTTGCCCGACGGATTATCATCCGGCAGACGTAATTACGTCCGATGTTTCCGGGAACCACACCATCAGCGATAAGAAATGTTGCCGCGCGTGAATGGTCTGCGATGACACGGTAAGGTGTGAAGTGAGTCTCGCGATCAGCTTTGGTATGATCAGCGAGTTTCTGGACAGTGTCCATCAACGGTGTGAACAAGTCGGTTCGGTAATTGGAGTCCACATCCTGGATTACGGCGACGACCCGGTCTAAACCCAAGCCGGTATCCACATGTTTAGCCGGCAGTGGTTTTATTTCGGTCGGGCTTGATCGGTTGTACTGGATGAAGACCAGATTCCAGAGTTCAATGAAGCGTTGACAGTCACCGTTCACCTGGCAAACATGGTTTGGCTTGTCTGCCATCTCGCAGTATTTCTGCCCTCGGTCCATAAAGATCTCACTATCCGGACCGACTGGACCTGTATCTGCCATCTCCCAAAAATTCTCTTCACGACCGAAGAAGAGTAAATGCTCGGGGTTAAAGCCGGGCTGCTGGAGCCAAAAATCGGCAGCTTCATCATCGCGCGGAATCTCGCTCAGTTCGTCTTCGAAGCAAGTTGCCCAGAGCTTGTCGCCCGGGAGCCCCCATTCAACCGTCAAGAGTTCCCATGCCCATTCGATCGCTTCTTTCTTGTAATAATCTCCGAAAGACCAATTCCCAAGCATCTCAAAGAATGTGTGGTGGGTGTCATCCCGACCAACGTCGTCCAGATCATTGTGTTTTCCGGCAACACGCATACATTTCTGGGAGTCGGCGACGCGGCTGTATGAACGCTTCCCAGTTCCCAGAAAGACATCTTTAAACTGAACCATTCCCGAATTAGTAAAGAGGAGCGTTTGATCGCCGCCAGGAACGAGTGACATCGAGGGCACAATTGTATGGCCACGCGCCTCGAAGAAATCGAGGAACGATTGCCGGATCTCTGCGCTGGTCCAGCTGCTTGTTTTCCCCTTGGTCACCTTCTTGCTTGCCATTAAACCTCCGCTTCAAAGAGGGATTATACGCTACCTGATAATGCCCTTCAACCAAGTAGTGTATAGATCATCTAAGAATCTTGCACAAACCATACCTCGATTCTTGAGATGATGGATATATCTTGACCGAAGTCCGCGGCTTGCGTTATACTTTTCCTCACTACGGGGGTGTAGTGTAGCGGCTTAACACGCTGCCCTGTCAAGGCAGAGATCGCGGGTTCGAATCCCGTCATCCCCGCTAGCCGCCTGGTTTATACCAGGCGGCTTTTTTTGTGTACGCCCGGCATGGGCGATAGCTAGGAGGTGGAAATCCTCTGCGGACGTTGATCCGACGAACCGCTAGCCGAAGGCAACTGCGCTCGTGCGAACGGGTGTGGGAAGGAAGCCGGAGAGCAAAACCTGGACTTGATGGACAAAAACTGCGTAAGGAGGCGTGAAGCGCCGGGTGAGCTGGCACGAGACAGTGAAGCCCCAAAAGGATCAAAGCGGCTTTACGTAAACGCAGCGAGGATCAGGGGAAAGTTATCGTACCTTATCCGGGGAGATCTGCGGCGTGTCTCGGAATGAGACTGAGGAGATCGAGAGGTCTTCTGACCGCGTCGCAGAAGTCAGCAGAGGCCGAAGTAGTCGATGGCGTAACGACCATCCTGGGCGAGCAGGGAAACCTGCTTACAGGGCGAAGGGCCGAACGGTCAAGAATTGGGTAGAAGGCTAGACGGGCAACAGCGAAGACAGTCGAAAACTGGCAAAGACCAGACCAGATACAGAAGTAAACACTGAAGGTGCTAGGTAAGTATCAGGGACGAGAGGTTGTTACCAGGTCTACCGGAATGAGAAATCACCCAATGCGAAGTTCTGCTTTGCTAACTTGACCGAACCGCCGGATGCGGACCCGCATGTCCGGTGGTGTGGGAGGGGGGGCCGTGAGGTTTCCCCCTATCCCGATTAATACGACAATCGGAGCTTGTACGAAACTCCAAACCGCTTTTATTTTTTAGGCTCGCGAAGTTTCTCGAGTTCTGTTTCCAATTGGGTTAAACGAGCCGTGTAAGCACTCTGGACCTCGTCGCGGAAGGCTCCGGTTCGTTCGCGGATCTGCTGTCGAAGTTTTTCTCCCGATTCGGGGGCAAGCAGTATGGCGATGACGGATCCAACAAGCGCACCGCACACGGCTCCGATGATAAAGTTGGAAAAACGGCGCATAAGGAACCTCCTGATCTCAGAGAGATTATCGCGCAGTTTTTGCCGATGACCAAGGCCTGCCCCATAATGTCATTGCGGGCGGAGCGAAGCAATCTCCTCCTTATCTTGCACGGAGATTGCCACGTCACTTTGTTCCTCGCAATGACAAGTGTGGGAAGGGTTCTCCAGGATTAAATGTCATTTCGAGTGAGCCGCGCAGCGGCGACCGAGAAATCCCTGGGATGATACCCATGACAGCGCCATTCCAATGCACTGGATAGCTGCCCCTTAATGTCATGCTGAACGAAGTGAAGCATCTCGTTCTTCGTTCATAAGGGTTCTTCCTGCAATGAACGAGATTCTTCGTCGCTCCACTCCTCAGAATGACATCGGCTAGGAACCTGTCATCTCGAGTGAGTCCTTCGACTTCGATCAGGACAAGCCCGGCGACCGAGCAATCCCTGGGATGAATCTCAAATGGGTCCCTTCTCCGAAAGATATTCTCTCTATTAAGTAGATACAGCATCTCCGATATGCGATATACTCCTCAGCACTTAAGTAGAAAAACCCATGACAAAGCAGAGAGTTTCAGTAAAACACCTAATGATGTGGAGGAATAATGGTCACTATCTCGATTGAATATTGCGCAGCTTGACACTATACAGACCGAGCCATCGGTGCGATGGCAGAACTTTTAAACACCTATGAGTTTAAAATCGGCTCTATAAAACTCATCCCTGCGGATGGGGGAAAATTTGAGGTCATCGTCGACGACAAGCTGGTGTATTCCAAGCTCGCCACAGGCAGGCATGTGGAGCAGGGGGAGCTTGCAAAACTTATTGGAGAGGTGCTCTAAGCATGAGTCGGTATCACTTCAAAAGGATGAATCTTGCCCATGCCTTCGAGCCTGCATTGGGGGAAATAGATAAATGAGGGCTGTCCTTCAGCGCGTTCGACGCGGTCGAGTTTCGATTGCCGGCGATACGATCGCCGCGATCGAGCACGGCCTGGTTATCCTGATCGGCGTCGGGAAAGCCGATACCGCGAGTGAAGCGGAGTGGTTGGCAGAGAAGTGCGCCGTCCTGCGCGTATTTGAAGACGAAAAGGGTAAAACGAATCTATCCGTGCAGGATGTGGGCGGCGAAGTGCTCGTGGTATCACAGTTCACCCTGTACGCCGACATGCTCAAAGGGCGCCGCCCCAGCTTCATCAACGCCGCCCCTCCGCAGATCGCCCAACCGCTTGTCGATCATTTCATCGACCATTTGGGAGGATTGGGCGTTTCGGTACAGAAAGGGGTCTTCGGCGCCCATATGCTCGTTGAGATCGAGAATGATGGTCCGGTAACGATCATTCTTGAGCGTGACCCCCAGTCATAAAAGAGAATCTACAACGTTTGGTGTGTTGGGCGTGATTTCAAAACGCTCAGCTTTGGTTAATTCGCATCCTGGGTAGTGTGTGTATCGATACCGCCGCCCGGTAATCGCATGATATATAGGAAACCGCAGTCGATGTTGGCAGGTCTGTGTCAGCTTACCGTCCGGAGGTAAAAACCCGGCATGGTACAATCTGCTTGGACCGAATACACAGTGGTCTTGGGCACCAGGAGTAACAATAAATTGTAGATATTTGCAAAAGGAGGAGTAAATGAACGTCGCAGTATTGCTTTCGGCGCTATCCACAATGGCTTGGGTCGCAGCGTTAGCCGTAATTGGGCTTGCAGTCGCCCGCGCTGCACGTGGGCAGCGTTTCCGAGCGGCGGGCGGCATCGTCATCGGCATAATCGTGCTCGCTCTGGTTCTTACAACCGTCAGTGCGGGCCTGGTCTTCATCCAGCCCACAGACCGGGGAGTCGTGATCACCGTCGCTGAAGGGGGTGTGCGACAGGAAGCGCTTCAACCTGGCTTAAATTGGGTCATGCCTTTCCTTGAGAATGTCATCACCTACCCCATCTCTCGCCAGACTTACACGATGT
>SOIH01000294.1 GCA_004376895.1 Anaerolineales bacterium
ATCTATAGGATTAAGAAGTCATTCACATCCTGCTCCCTGCCACTCAAAATAATCAACCCAAATGGGTTGGTGAGCGGATAGGGACTGGGCAATATTCACAGAGCAAAAAGAACGGAGGAGTCATGCAGGATATTTTCGGTTTTCTCAGTGCCAGCCATTGGTTAGCGATCTTACGCATTGCCGTCGGTTTGTGGTGGATCAAGAGTGTGCTGCACAAACCGCTGCGCAAATTCATCGAGGGGGGCATGGTCAACTGGACGATTTCCCTGGCCGATAACCATCCTGTGCCAGCTTTCGCTTCTGTGATCAAATCAATGGTCAGCAAGAACCGTGGCTGGTTCCCTTACCTCGTCATCGCCGGCGAGGCGGCAACGGGGATTGGGCTGACCCTCGGATTCCTGACGCCAATTTCGGCGCTCGTCGGGATCTTCATGAATCTTAACTACCTTACGCTTGCAGGTGTCAAACCTAAGGATAGATCCGTCAATCCGGCATATCAATGCGAGCAGGGTCAGAACTTCATGATGATCGCAGCTGAGGTAATCCTTATTGTGTTAGCCTCTGGCGCCGTCTGGAGCCTCGACAGTTTATTGGGTATTTTCTAAACATCACTTCCTCGCCAAGCCAGGGAGGTCGCGCACGACCTCCCTTCTTTTAATTACCATGGTCCTTTCCAGTCAGAGGAACCTTGCTCTCTTGCTCCCCGTCCACATATCCCCGTGTAAGCTTTACATAATTACTAATCCAAACCAACTACTTGACATTATTCCGCAAACCCTATAGAATAACTCAACTTGTAATAACAAGATTACAAGTAGTTAATAATGTAATTACATGTGCATTCAGGATAGGGACGGAGCACCAATGGCGCCGAGAAGTTCAAAGCCAGTCAAAATAGGAATATCCATCGATCGGGATTCCCCTCTACCCTTTTATCTCCAGCTCAAAAATGCCCTGATCGAGCAAATCGAGATCGGGCACTGGCAGCCCGGAGATCAGCTTCCGGGTGAACCTGAACTCTGCCGGCACTTCGGAGTTAGCCGGACAGTCGTACGGCAGGCACTAAAAGAAATGACCTACGAGGGCATGGTCCTGCGCGAGAAAGGCAAGGGCACTTTCGTCGCCGAGCCGAAGATCAGCAGCACGAGCCTTGTACACTCACTCGTCGGCTTCCATCAAGATATGACCGAGCGGGGATTAAAGATGGCGGACAAAATCCTCGAACAGTCGATCTTGCCCGCCTCTCAAAAAGTCGCTGCCAACCTTCAATTGGAAGATCTTTCACCGGTAATCAAGATAGACCGCTTGCGATATGTCGAGGATGAACCGGTTGTTCTCGTAGCTTCATTCCTGCCCTATGAACCTTGCCGTAAGCTAGTTTCCGCGGACCTCACCGAGGAGTCACTCTACGCATACCTGGAGAAGGAGTATGACCTGAGGATCGCGCGCGGGCGGCGGTTGATCGATGCTGTCGGAGCCAACGAGCATCAATCAAACCTTTTGGAAATCGAGCTTGGATCACCCCTGATCCGCATCGAGAGCATCAGCTATTTAGATGATGGCACACCCATTGAATACTTCCATGCGCTGTTCCGGGGAGACCGGTCACGCTTTGAAGTTGAGATCCTGCGCTTTCAAGGCCAAGGAAAGCTGCGCGAGGCCATGGGCATCAAGCAAGAAGAGGAGTTCCTGATCTGAGGGCGAAGTGATCGGCGGCACTCTGCCCCGCGCACTTAGCGATCAGTGTTTTGGAGAAGGCATTCGTGAGCGACGAGAAAAAAATCCGGAATCTCGTTAGTCGAGTTGTATACCGGACGTTGGGAAAACCGAATCCTACCCCAACGTTTACAAAGAGCACGCAACGCGGCTTGGTCACCGAACTCGATGTGATTGACCTCCCCTATGGGGGAGAAATCAGGGTTCTAAAAGACTCGATTGTCACCCCTCTCGCACGCCAAGTGGCGATGGACCGCCATATTTCCATCATCAGGAATAGCGAACCCGCATCCAATGCGCTTTCGATCGTTCCAGACACAGGGGTCAGCACAGAGAAGATCGAGGCGGCAGGGAGACATTTCAGCCCGCCACATCGAACGGCGGACGAATTAGTCACCGAACTGGACTTTGAAGGTCTTCCCTTCGGTGGATCCTTCACTGTCCCTCAGGGCGCATTAGTCACACCGCTAGCTCGACAAGTGGCGATGGATCGTCACATCACGATTCGCGAGGACGATTCTACTACCTCACAATCACTCGCCATCGTCCCCGCTACAGGTGTGAGCGAGGAACGAATCGAAAATATCGGCCGGCACTTCCAACCCTCGCAGCGATCGACGGGGCGACTCGTAACAGAGTTGGACATCAAGGATTTGCCGCATGGCAGCGAATTCAGAATTCCCGCAGGATCCATGGCTACACCCCTCGCTCGGCAAGCCGCCATGGAGCGTCGAATAACCATGCTCAAAGGATTAGATGCTGCATCTCCCTCGCAAGTTGCGATCCCCACCCCAATTCCAGGAACAGGCGGCGAAAAAATAATCGCAATCGGGGCGGATCATGGCGGATACGCGCTGAAAGAGAGCTTGAAATTGTATCTGGGAGAGCTCGGCTATGGGGTAATCGACTGCGGAACCAACAGCGCTGAATCAGTCGACTACCCGGATTTCGCCTTCGCCGTGGCTCAGCTCGTGGCTGACGATCGCGCCTGGCGCGGGATCATTATCGACGGAGCGGGCATTGGCTCATGCATGACGGCGAATAAGGTGCCCGGCGTTCGGGCATCAATGTGCTATGACCAGGCGACGGCCGCAAATAGCCGGGAGCACAACAACGCGAATGTCCTAACGCTCGGCGCAGGACTCCTGGGCATGAATTTAGCAAAGCAAATCGTAAAAACATGGTTGGATACTTCATTTGGCGGTGGAAGACACGCTCGCCGCGTGGATAAGATCATGCAAATCGAACAGCGATTCAACAAGTAATTATAGGAGTTAGATTGGTAATGGAAATGAATTTACAGGTGAAGAAGACGAGAGAATTGGATGACGCGACCATCGAATGCATCATCGAGCAAATCACACGCCAGGTCCTGATCCTGATCCAAGACGACCAGGCGATGCCCTCCGCTAAAAACGGCGGAGCACGCGCCCCAGACATCTGCCCCGACACCTATATGGACCACGTCCATCCCGTCGTCACCGCAGGTGCTGACCGCGTCGCCAGCACGCTTGGCATCGCACCGACAGACACGAGCGTCGCCCACTTCATCGATCATACATTGCTGAAAGCGGAGGCGACGCACGATCAGATCGCCCAGCTTTGCTACGAAGCGCGGAAATATCAATTTGCATCAGTATGCGTCAACCCGACGAATGTAAAACTCTGCGCAGAGCTTCTCGAGGGAAGCGGGGTACCTGTATGCACAGTTGTGGGTTTTCCGCTCGGCGCGACGCCGACGGAGGTCAAGGTCTTCGAGACCCAACAAGCTATCCGCGACGGGGCGACCGAGGTCGACATGGTCATCAACGTCGGCGCACTGAAATCCCGCGATTACGAACTCGTCGAGCGCGACATCGCCTCCATCGCCCGAGTGTGTCACGCGGGGAATGCGATTCTAAAAGTCATCATCGAGGCTGCATTGCTGACGGACGAAGAGAAAGTCATCGCCTCGCAGCTCTCCAAAGTCGCAGGGGCGGACTTCGTAAAAACATCAACTGGATTCGGTCCAGGCGGCGCAACGCCTGAAGATGTAGCCCTCATGCGCCGGGTCGTCGGACCTTCAATCGGCGTAAAAGCAGCAGGCGGCATCAGCACATTCGAAGATGCCCAGAAAATGATCGCCGCCGGCGCCTCTCGCATCGGCGCCAGCGCAAGCGTCAAGATCGCCCAAGGATCCAAGAATGGAAACGAATAGGAGGATCATCGATGACCGTTGATCTACGCACATATGTGTTTCTCGATAACTTACAGCTGCAACATGCCGGTTACTTAGGCACCGTTGTCAAGGGGTTTCTCCCCCTCCCTAACGATACATCTCTTTGGGTGGAAATTTCACCCGGCATTGAAATCAATCGCATAACCGACATTGCTCTTAAAGCAACGCGCGTGCGTCCTGGCATGCAGATTGTGGAGCGGTTATTCGGGCTGCTCGAGGTCCATCACAGTGACCAAGCGGAGGTTCGCGCCGCCGGCGCAGCAATTCTCGAAGCGCTTGACCTGAAAGAATCGGACCGCATTAAACCGCGCGTCGTTTCCAGTCAGATCATCCGCAATATCGACGCCCACCAGGTCCAGCTGATCAACCGCATGCGTTATGGGCATATGCTCTTAGCCGGGCAGACACTGTACGTTTTGGAAGTAGAGCCCGCCGGCTATGCAGCCCTCGCCGCAAATGAAGCAGAGAAAGCCTCCAATATTAACATCCTTGATGTGCGCGCCTTCGGGAGCTTCGGTCGGGTATACCTCGGCGGCGAAGAGCGCGACATCATGGCAGGATACAGCGCGGCGGTAGCCTCGATCGAAGGTGTAAGCGGCCGCGAAATGGTATC
>SOIH01000082.1 GCA_004376895.1 Anaerolineales bacterium
ATGCTGAGCAGGAGGCGGATGATTGTGAGATTGGTGGGGCGGCTTCCATCAAGGTAAAGAAATCCGGCAACGAACATTGGATAGAGTGTGAATAGGAATTGACCCAGGCTGGCGTCTAAACTGACAAGGGATGCAAAGTAAAGCAGTGACCCTAGACCGTTCAAGGCACCGGCGATTGCACAACCTAGTAGACCGAGTGGGAAGATGTAAAGATACTCTCGTTTATAAATAAGGATAACAAGGAACAATAATATGGTTGCACCAGCGGTTCTCGCCGCAACAACTGCTGTCGGGTTAAAACCTGCAAGGATAGCTTGCTTGCCGAAAATCGGAGATGTGCCAAGGAGAATGGCGGAGCCGACGGCAAAATAAATACCAGCGTTCTTCATATTTACTCTTCGGTCCAAAGTTAGCGCTCCTGGCGCAGTGCTTCCTCGATCTCCTCTATGAGTTCATCAACGAAGAAATCCCCTTTGGTCATCAACCGCTCGATGTGACCATTAAGGCGCTTCCACTCGGATTTTGTGAGTTCTTTTGCCGTAACCACGACAATAGGAATATCTCGTGTGGGCATCTGTGCACGGAGCCGATCGAGAAGCGCAAAACCATCCATTTCAGGCATCATAAGATCTAGGATGATTAAATCTGGAATTGATTGTTTTACGAGTTGCAGCGCGATTGGTCCGGATTCTGCCTCTTCTACCAGAAAGGTCCCTTGCGCTTCCAGGAGTCGGCGGATTAAACGACGAGCATCCACTTGGTCATCGATAATAAGCACATTCCGCATTTGCGCTTGATCAATCCGGGTAAGTGCTGCGACGATGCCCTCTCTGGGATAATCAGGAAGAGCGAAGTCGTCAACAGAGACATCCTTTGACCAAGAGGGACCCAGTAGTCGGCTTTCTACTGGCATCGTATGGCCGGAGCAATTTATGACGATAACATCATCCGATTGTATGACTCCTTGCCTTGTGAGTTTGATCAAGCCTGCAAACGCCACGGCTGCGGCGGGCTCAATCGAAAGTCCTTCCATCTTGGCTACGAGGCTCAGCGCGTGGAAGGCATCCTCGTCAGAGACACTATCGATCGTTCCACTACCTGCCTCAAGCATCCTCTGGCGAAGCAGTGTGTATGCTCTTCCAGGATCGCCAGTTGAAAGCGTTGTGATGTGGGTTTTCGGAGACAGCACAGGATCAGCGACATCAAGACCTGAATCCCATGCCATGGCCATTGGTGCACAGCCAGTGGTCTGGATACATGCCAGGGCAGGGATGTTGTCGACAAGCCCTGCAGCGTACATCTCCTGGAAGCCCTTTAAAACACCAAGAGGACCTATTGCGCCACTGACGGCTTGTATATACCAATCTGGAGAGCTCCAGGTGCCCCGTCTCTTTGTTTCAGCGTTGCTGAATAGCTGCAGCTTTGCCAGCTGCTCGGCTATTTCGAATGCGATGGTCTTCATCGATTCCAACGCTGTGATGCTGCGTACCCCGCGGTCCAGATAAAGACCTCGTTCCGATGAGAATTGAGCGGCCAATTTCTTCGCCTGGTCGTAAGTCCCCGTTACTTTAATGACTTGGGAACCGCAAATAGCCACCTCGTGCATTTTTTCAGGGGGAACCAGGCTGGTAATAAATGCCCACAATTTCAAACCCGCGCGAGCAAAAGCAGCAGAGAAGGCGATGGCTACATTTCCTGTAGAGCAGATGACTGCTTCGTTAATGTTATGTTCCAGCAAAGCTGCAACCGTTACTGCGGCTTGACGATCTTTGAAGGATCCCGTTGGATTCTGGCGCTCATCTTTGATATAGAGGTTGGGGAGACCGAGCAGCATCCCAAGTTGGTGGGCTGGGAAAAGCGGTGTCCAACCCTCTCCTATAGATGGATATACGGACGGGTTTTGCAAAGGGAGCAGCTCGCGATATCTCCACAGGCTATCGGGGCGATCCGCGAAAGTTGTTCCCCAGGATTTACCTGCGTCAAGATCATAGCAAGCTTCCAACCACTCGCTGCCGCATTCCGGACAGGATTTAGTGAGTGGGTGGTATGGCGTGTGAGCGTCACAATCAAGGCATTTCGCCACGAATGAGGGCATGGATTAACCTATCGGTTATTGTATATCTGTGAAGTATCCAATTTGTATCTTTGACAGCCGCCCATCATAAGGATCCCATGGAGAAGTAAAATGGCGCGTTTATCGAGATTATCCCCGTGGTGCAATGCGTTTGATTATGGCCGCAACGTTTTTGTTATGGTCTTCTGATGGCCTGATTGCCACTTCTTTCAAGGTTTCGGAAAGATTGATGAGCTTTTTGAGGTCGCTTGATGTGAGCGTGCCTGGGAGAATACCTATGATAGGAGTCTCAGCATCGATTTTCTGCAGGAAAAAGTCATCATCGTAATCTGAGAGACCTGGATAGGTCAGACTTAGAATGATGATCTCGGGCGAGCTTCGATCTAACAATTGGGAAGCGTCCTCGAGAGAATCCGCGATTAGTACGGTTCCAAGTCTCCCACCTTCGATCGCTACCCGGATACGATCGCTTTCATCAGGTTGTTCCTCCACCAGGAGAAAAGTGGATTTCTGATTACAGTTCAGCGTTTGAAGGATGTGACGCAGGGAGTTTTCGCGAACCGGTTTCGTAAGGAAACGAGTGATATCGAGGATCACGCCTTTCCCTTGCCCTTTATCGTATTCGGTTAGCAGGATCGGTGTAGCATCAAGTGCCTCGTCGCCAAGTATCTCTGTCATGATTTGCCACACGTCAGGGTCGGGATGGAGGAGATCTAGCAGGATTGCATCAGGCATAATGGCTTTAGCGAGTTCAAAGGTGTGGCTGGGTTTTGTGATCACATGAAAGCGATACCCTGCATCTTCAAGAATACGGCGGTAGCGATAAGCCACATCGGAATCTCGATCTACGCAAAGGATTAGAGGAGCGAGCTCTTCTTTTTCTTGCTCGTTCACTTCATAGGGGATTGTGAAGGCAAAAGTGCTGCCCTCGCCAAGTAAGCTCTCAACCCACAGAACGCCTCTGTGTAATTCAACGAGGTGCTTGCAGATTGATAGACCCAACCCGGTTCCACCTGTCTTCCTTGTCGGTGAAGCGTCAACTTGTGAAAAGGGTTCGAAGATTTTCTCGTGGTCCTCAGGAGGAATACCGTGCCCTGTGTCGAAAACAGCTATTACAATCTCGGGTTGACTGCCGCGTTCTATCAATCGTACCGAAATGCCGATATGGCCTTCATCGGTAAATTTTGTTGCGTTCGAAACGAGGTTTAATAGGATTTGACGCAGGCGTATGTTATCCGCCTGAATGCTTGGAAGATCATCCGGTAGATCGAGGACCAGCTCGATGGGCTTGTCTTTTACCAGACCGACGGCGGTTGACATCACCCCGCGGATGATCTCAGGAAGGTCCACCTCTGAGAATGTCAGTTCCATCTTGCCAGCTTCAATTTTTGAAAGATCGAGGATGTCATTAATTAATCCAAGGAGGTGTTGACCGGCATTGTAGATTGCGGATAGATCTTGCTCTTGGTTTTCAGTTACGGGACCGTCAATCCCCTTGAGAATCACCCTGGAGAAGCCGATGATCGAGTTTAGAGGAGTCCGAAGTTCATGGCTCATATTGGCCAGGAATTGGCTTTTCAAGCGGTCGGCTTCGCGCATTTCCTCGAGGGCTTGTGATGTCAGTTGGTGGGAGCGTGCGTCCTGTAGTGTTATCGCAAATTCGTGTGCCACTGCTTCTGCCAGGACACGGTCTTCGTCTGTCCAGGGATCATCCGCATCCTTTCCATCGAGCTCGATAACTCCAATGATTTCATCTTGGACACGAAGGGGGATAACCAGGCGGTCTGGTGTGTGAACCGCGATTAATTGGATGGGCTGGTCTAAGTCATCGATTGGTCTGAGATTGCCTCGATCGTCCTCGTATCCCAGGATCTGTCCCCACGAAGCCGCAAGTTCAGGGACGGTGATCGCATCAATAGAATCCGGGGGAATTGGCAGCGTGACCGCCATGCGAGATTTTTGAGATCGTTCAGCTTCGACGATCTGAGAGATTCCTCGATATCCTTTCGGTAATCCCTGCTTATCCATGAGCAGATGAGAATCGAGGAGAATTGTGCATTGTTCGCCTTGCGGGTTTTCGAAATCCATTAACAGATGCTGGATAGGTTGGCCTGAATCAATCAATTTATTAAGTTCAGCTGCAGCTTCAGCATTAAACCCGGAACTGTAAATTTCTTTCCCTATGAGATCATCTGGCGCCATTCCTATAGCTTTTTCGACTTCAGGGCTGCACCACGTATAACGTCCTGCACTATCGATTTCCCAAGACCAGCCGCGCGGGCGGTCAGTTTCGGGAGAACCGAGAACTTCGGTTGAAAGCGTTCCTGTTTTTGGGATGTCTTTCGAGATCCCCGAGAACAGGTTTTCAAGGCGTCGTCGTATACCTTCGATTGAGTTCATTCGAATAGTGCCCTGTTTCCTCAGCTAACTCATGATACTGTTTCGCTGCCCGACTCTCTGGCGCGTATTGGTTTATCGGCTGTCCCATGATCGCGCTCTCACGCAATTTGGTGTCTATTTCGATCTCAACATTAAAGATCGCTTCGTTAAATGCGGTTCTTATCTGCTCAGCAAGACTGCGGTGGATACGATTGCGCTTGTCAAGCATTGTGAGAAGAATTCGATATCTCAGCTTCGGGTTGTTTCTTTGGCGAATCGCCAAGATCAAGTTGAGCATATTACGCAGCGCATGCGCAGAAAAATACTCCGGTTGAGTTGGAATGATGAGTAGGTCTGCCGTGGAGAGCGCGTTCTTGGTGAGCGTTCCAGAAGTTGGCGGGCAATCAAGGATGATCGTATCGTATGATTGGTTGTTCTTGAGTTTTTTATGCAAAAGCATCATGTAGTCGGCGCGAACTAGCAGATGGGGTTCGGCTAGATTTAATTCGTAATTCGACGGTACGAGTTCCACATCAGGGAAATTTGTGGGGATTACTGCTCTGTTCAGATCATCGTTTCCTAACAGTAATCCAGCGACGGTTCTCTCAAGCGATGCAGGCTTAAACCCAAGGGAAAGGGTCAAACTGGCGTGTGGATCCAGGTCGATGAGAAGCACTCTCTTGCCCATCTCCGCAAGCGAAGCACCCAATGACAATGCGGTTGTAGTTTTCGCAACTCCACCTTTGGCGTTTGCGATGGCTATGATGTGGGTCATGCGTTGTCCTCACCCCGTTGATTTCTTGTGCTAAGCAGAACTAGATCCCCTTCTATTTTATTGTTGCTGATCATTAGGAGGTTGGCTGGTCATGGTTATTGATTGATCCAGTAACCGAATCCGGCTTCGCTCTGCACCGAATACGCGACGCATTTCTCGCACGGCAATTTGAAGCATACCTTCCACATCATCGCTGGATCTAATTACGTCTGTTAATTCAAGCACTGTTTGCTCGCGATCAACTCGGCGCAGTGTTTCCTGGAATAGACGCGCATTTTGTACAGCCACAGCCAGCTGGTCCGTGAGGATCTGCAGAACTGCGATATCGTCCGAGCTAAAAGCGTTTGCGTTTGTGTGCTGAACATCGAGGGCGCCGATCACTTGTTCACCGACGATAAATGGGATTGAGAGCTGGGAGCGCATGTTTGTCAGGAGTGGATGCGGCTGGTGAAGTTCGTCCTGATTTACATCGGATGCCAGATAATATTCACCGTTTGCCACGACGAAGCCAATAATCGTTTTCGATCCTGCAAGCAGTTGATAGCCGGCAGAGAGCATTTGTTCTCCGGCTTCACCAGTGGCGGCTTTGAGTTCAGCGATTTTCTGCGTTTCATCGAGCAGGAAGGCGGCGACATGTGGGTAGCCAAAACGATCGCTGATTAGTCTCACAACCCTATTTAGAAGCGTTTCTGTGTCGAGCAACCCGGTGGCGTCACGGGCGACCTCGGCTGCTGTTTGCAATTGGGCAGCCCGTCGTTGGACTTCTTCAAGCAAACGCATCTGCTCAAGCGCATTCGCGACTTCGTCAGCAACGGCTTCCAGGATTTCGCGATCGTCTTCCGTCCATTCACCAGGGCGTTCCGCGAGAAGCCCGAGGTTGCCTACGATTTCGCCACGGACAGAGATTGGCGCATCTAGCGGATCTCCGCCATCCCTCACTGCGTCCGGGTAGCGCGAGCCGGTATACTCAGCAAAGGTTTCCTGTTTGTCATCTTCGATTAATTGCAGTAGTTCTTCCCATGAATCTGCAGTCTGACGCCGGTAGAGACTGTCGATTTGCTCGAAGCTCAGTTGGGTCTCTTCAAATAACCGCGCACTTTCGAGCGCAACCGAAACCTGATTGGCAATAAGTTCGAGGATCTCAATATCGCGCGAATCTAAACCTTCGATGTCAGCGCTCTCAACCGCGAATGCGCCAAATGCTGCACCACGGCTTATGAGAGGGACAGCAACAGTCGTGCTGGCAGAACGGGTGGTTTGACCGGCCCCCGGGCTATCACCGCTGAGGACTGAAACGGGTTTCATGGTTAAGACTGCACGTCCGAGAGGACCACGTTCAAAGGAGACAGGGATTCCTGTGGGTGTCGGTTGAATGCCTTCGGCAGCCGAAGCGCTGCGGACGACAATTTCGTTGCCTTCAACGAGCCCAATTACTACACGCTTGAAACCAAATATCTCGCGAATGCTCTCACCGGCTTTGGTGAGCAGTGAATCGTAGTCTGTTTGCTCACTTATACTGGTGAACACATCGATGACCCGACGGTTCTGCGCGGATAGCTCGGTGAGCTCACCGATAAGGCGCGCGTTTTCGATTGCTATGGCAAGCTGGTCGGCCATCGTTTGAAGGACAAGGATATCCTCTTCATCGAAGGCGTTAGGATCTTTACTTTGGACATCAAGCGCGCCGATAATTTGGTCGCCTGCCCATAAAGGAAGAGCCATCTCAGAGCGGGTCTCGGGGAGATCGGGGTTGGCGAAGTGCACTTGATCTTCACCGACGTCGAGAGCGATACGGGGCTTCCCTGTGCCGGTGGCATACCCGACGATTCCGACTTTGCCCACTGATAGGTTGAAACCTCTTGCGATCATACGCTTGCCACCTTCCGAAGAAGCGGCGCGCATTACGGCGTTTTCGCGCTCTCGGTCAAGCAGGAAAACACCCGCATGGTAGAAACCGAAACGGGAGGTGATTAAATTTACTGTCTCGTTCAAAAGGGATTCCACATCACGGATTGCAACGGCATCACGGGCGACTTCCGATGCTGTCCGTATTTGACGCGTACGATCCTCGACACGCTTCTCGAGAGAGCGGTAGAGATCGGAGAGATCCTCCGCCATCTGGTTGAAGGTTCGGGAAAGTTGACCTATTTCGTCTCCTCTCGTTTCGGTTACTCGAGCTGAGAGATCCCCCATAGAAAAATTTTGAGCCAGTTCAGTTAATGAGGCCAGGGGGCTGATCGCTCGACTCGTAGCTAGCGGAACAACAATCGCCACTAGTGCGATTGCGCCGAGGAGCAGCGAGATAGTTGTCGGGGCGAGGGCGTTTGCCTCTGCGAAGATATCGGATTGAGGGAGTTCGGTGACGATGCCCAAATCCCAATCGGGGATCCACTCATAGGCGGCGAGCACAAGGTCGCCCTCTTTGTTGGTGTATTCAACGGTTCCAGAAGTAGTATCGCCAATGCTGGCGAAAACCGGATGAGACTGACCGCTGACAGCTTCGGGTTCGGTGGCATAGCGGGGAAGCTCAATCACAATATCTGGGGCGAGCAGAACGAAGGTGCGGCCGCGCTCAACCCGGTAGATACCCCGCTGCTCCCAGAAGATCTGCATTTCTTCGAGCAGAGTGCCCAGGCGGGTATCGCGATTGACGCCGATGAGCAGCAACTCTCCTTCCTGTGCGCCGGATGCACGCAGTGGGGCGCTGGAGATCAGGACGAGATTACCGGGTGCGAAGAGCGGGTCATTGTAGAAAGGATACGTAGCCAGGGAGATAGGGTCGATGGCATCGGCCTTGAGGAAGGGGGATGCCTGGTCTTCCCAATCAGGGTTGGTGGAGACGAGAATCGTTCCATCGGAAGAGCGAGCAAGGAGCACGCCAGAGAAGAGAACCTGACCCTGACGGATACGGATATCTTCGAGTTCGGTTCGGGCGCTGGTTTGAGCGGCGCGATAACTGGAAGAGGAGGCGGGCCGTCGTAGTAATTCGGATGCAGCCTCTCGAAGAGCGCTGCGTTGACTTCCAAGCTGGAGGCGCTGCTCGTTGATGTCAGTCCATTCCTGCAGGACCTGGACCTGCGCCTGCGCAGCCGAGGTCATCTGGCTCGCGGCCTGTTGGCGGAGAAGGTCGCGGGCCCGGAAGTAGCTTACGGCCGCGAGAACGAGCATCGGGATGAGGACTAGCGGCAGCAGGATAGACGTAAGCCGCACTCCAAGGCTCATTTTGCTGAAGAGCTCACGAACCCGTTGTGAAAGGCTCTTGGAAATAGTTCCCATCATGATTTGGTATCCTGACTATTCAGGAGACCGTCCTCGCTATCATCCGAGGTGTCATTCGCTTCAGATTCACTTGATCCTAAAGAGACCGTGGAACGAATGGCGTTAAGGGCTCTGCCCAATTCACGGGTGCTTGTCTTAAGAATAGATTTCATATCTGGAGAACGACGAACCTTACTCGTGATCTCATGAATCAAACGTTCGCGCCGTGCCGTACGCTGGACTTGGTCAAGTAAGTTGGCATTCTGGATACCTGCTGCGACTTGGCTGGCGACTGTCGCCAGCAGAGCGGCATCATCTTCTGTGAATCGGTTGTCCTGTTCGTAATCCTCAAGGATGATCGTACCCAGAATTTCATCACCGAGTAGCATTGGCACACCAAGCCAAGATTTGATTTCCTCTCCAAAGTCACTCACGCCAAGCATCGCTGCGCGTTGGGCTGGATTGTCTGTGAGCAGCAATGGTTGACGTGAACGGATCACGACGGAAGTAAGATCATCTCCGAGAGGTTCAGTAATGGATTGGGTGGGTGCAGTACGACGTGAATCGTAGGAGATCGTCAATTGATCTTCTTGGGGATCGAATAAACAAATTTTAAGGTCGGTTTCACCAATTGCCTGTATGAGCTGTCGACGGACGATTCGGAAAAGAGTTTCCTGAGGCAGCATCTGGGAAACTGCCTGACTGATGCGGTTGATGACCTCCAGCTCTGTGACGCGACGCCTTTCCTCTGATCGTTGACGAGCGCCCTCCAAAGCTTGAGCGGATTGGCTGGCGACTGCTTCCATCAAGGCAATTTCTTCATCGTTCCAGGGTTCAGAAGGTTTAGACCGTCGGGCCGCGAGCGTCGCGATGGTCTCGCCCCGCACTTGAATTGGGATGGCGATATCTCGCCCGTCCGGACTGACAACGGTTGAGTCTTGGATGATGGCATCCTCGATGACCGGAAATACTTCGTCAGTTAGAGGTCCGATTTCACCCTTTGGATTTAAGTGGATGATGGGCACAGATCGAGAACGGGCAATTCGTCCCCAAGCCGCTTGTGTTTCGATTCGATCAGAGCGTTCGATGCGGTCCAGCTGTTCCTGCATTTCTCGCTGAATGCGGGCACTATCGATTGCAACTGCTACCTCGCTCGCGATTGCCTCCAGGGCTCGAACATCATCCTCGGCGAAGGCATGCGGTTCCGTGCTTTGAACATCAAGGGCTCCCAGAAGACGCTGTCCAACGAGCAAAGGGACTGCTAGCTCTGATTGTGTTTCTGGCAGGAGCGGATTTTTGAAGTGGAAGGGGTCTTGCTCAACATCAAGCGCCACGCGTGGGAGGCGGTTGGCCGAGACCCAACCGATGATGCTTGCGCTGCCCAGCGCAAGTCTGTGATGCCTGGCGATCATCTTGCGCCCCGCTTCCCCTGTGCTTGCAACGAGATCAGCCCAGTTGCCGGTCTCATCCATGATAAAAATGGAGGCGTGGTAAAAACCGAAGCGGGCGCGGATGAGTTCGACCGCCTGGGACATCAGTATTTCTGGGTCTGGGAGTTCAGTTGTTAATTTGGCGATATCGGCAGTCGTTTGCAATTGGAGTGCTCTACGTTCCAAGACGCGAGTACGTTGAGAAACTAACTCCTCAAGTTCTCGACTCTGAACCTGGAGTTGATCGCTGGTCTCGCGTTCCACGCTCAAAGCCCGCACCATCTCCCGGTTGGAGAGCCAATTGAGAATCACAAGGAGGGCTAATCCGAATCCAAGCCCCAAAGCATCAGCGAGCACTGCCGATTGTGGGAGGATCGCAGCCGTGATTATACCGGCGTTTTGAGCCCAACCCGCAATTGTGTAAGCCAGAATGCTCAACAGGACGAAAAAAGACGCTGCGCCGGCGCCAATTAGGATACCCGCTGCTGCGACAACCATCGCCATACCTATTGTGGATGCGTGCCCGATTCCTACCTGGAAAAGGGATGCAACCATGACGATGAAAACGACAGTTGTGGGTATGTACCCTGCAATTCGTAGCTGATCCTTACGGCCAAGCCAATACGAGAGTAAGAAGAAGGGTAGGACTCCTAATCCAGCAATAGCGCCGGTTGGTGGGGTGTAACCAAGAATCCAAAGAATAAAAAATGTAGCTCCAAAAAGGAATCCGAGGATCGCCAAACCCAGCAGACCGATATTTAGCACCATTTGGCGCTGCGCAATATTCGGATCTGGCGAGGTGGGAGCTATGGCCCCCCGTAAGCGGTTAATCATCTGGTTTCTTCATCCGCATCATCTCTACAAACTACTCTGATAATAAAAAATCAGACGCATTAAACCTCGGTTCCTGTATAAAGTCCTGTGGTTTCCTCTCCATGTATCTTAATAATCACTTCTGGGTTGCCCAACCCGCGCTGCAAAGCCCTGGCTGCTTTCTCTAAGACTTCTTCGATTTCCAATGAGCCGCTTAATTCCGATGTGACTTCACTCACCAATCGTGCTCGATCTGCTGCTATCGCAGATGTTTTTGCGAGTCGTGCGTTGAGAATCGCAGCGCTCAACTGATCAGCCAGCGTCTGCAGCATTTCTACATCTTGAGGCCGGAATGCATCTGTCTTGGAGCTCTGCACGTTCATCGCGCCGAGCACACGACCACCGGTCTGCAGTGGAACAGCCAATTCTGAACGCATGTCCTTCATGAGGTCTCTTCGTAATTTTGGGTCATCAGCTTGAATATCCGTTACAAGCCGCGGCTGGTTATTGCTCGTTACCCAGCCAATGATCGAGGCCGAGCCAACCGGAACGATGTACCCCTCGGCTGCTAATGCCTTCCCGATCTCCCCGGTTGCTTCGTGAAGCGCAGCGAAGTCGCCGTCCTCTTCGATAAGGAAAATGGAAACATAGTCGTACTTGAACTGCTGTTGAATGAGTTCAACTGCGCGCCTAAGCAATTCGTCAAGTGAAGCGATTGAAATAACCGCACGAGCGACTTCTCCTGCTGTTCGCACTTGACGGGTGCGTTCCTCGACGCGGTCTTCAAGTGATTGATAGAGACTGTTTAGTTCATCAGCCATGGTGTTAAGGCTGTGAGCTAGTGCGCCGATTTCGTCATCACGGTCTGAAGGGACACGGAAGGACCAATCCCCACGAGAAAGTCGTTCCGCCAACTCCGTCAGGTCTCGAAGAGGGCGCAGAAGAAAACGGTTGGCGACGAAGCCGACGATTACAATCGAAAAGATTGACGCGCCAGCGAGCATGGCGATTGTGAAGGGGGCGAGGGCGTTTGCGTCTGCGAAAATATCGGATTGAGGGAGTTCGGTGACAATGCCCAAATCCCAATCGGGGATCCACTCATAGGCAGCGAGCACAAGGTCGCCCTCTTTGTTGGTGTATTCAACGGTTCCAGAAGCAGCATCGCCAATGCTGGCGAAAACAGGATGAGACTGGCCGCTGATAGCTTCAAGTTCGGTGGCATAGCGGGGAAGCTCAATCACAATATCTGGGGCGAGCAGAACGAAGGTGCGGCCGCGCTCAACCCGGTAGATACCCCGCTGCTCCCAGAAGATCTGCATTTCTTCGAGCAGAGTGCCCAGGCGGGTATCGCGATTGACGCCGATGAGCAGCAACTCTCCTTCCTGTGCGCCGGATGCACGCAGTGGGGCGCTGGAGATCAGGACGAGATTACCGGGTGCGAAGAGCGGGTCATTGTAGAAAGGATACGTAGCCAGGGAGATAGGGTCGATGGCATCGGCCTTGAGGAAGGGGGATGCCTGGTCTTCCCAATCAGGGTTGGTGGAGACGAGAATCGTTCCATCGGAAGAGCGAGCAAGGAGCACGCCAGAGAAGAGAACCTGACCCTGACGGATACGGATATCTTCGAGTTCGGTTCGGGCGCTGGTTTGAGCGGCGCGATAACTGGAAGAGGAGGCGGGCCGTCGTAGTAATTCGGATGCAGCCTCTCGAAGAGCGCTGCGTTGACTTCCAAGCTGGAGGCGCTGCTCGTTGATGTCAGTCCATTCCTGCAGGACCTGGACCTGCGCCTGCGCAGCCGAGGTCATCTGGCTCGCGGCCTGTTCCTCCATAAGATTTCTAGAGCTAAGGAATGCACCAACGCCCAAGGAAATCAGCGGGATGAGGATGAGAGGCAAGATAATGAATGGAAGTCTACGGACGAGACTTCCGCGTACCTCACGCTGATCAACGGGTTGTGGATGGGTTACCGGACTGACCACAGTTACTCAATCTCCCACACAGGATCACCATTCAGGATACGGCGTATCTGGCCAGGGAAACGATCAGGGTCGAGTGGTTTACCGAGAAAGCCGTCAAATCCTGCGGTTCGAGATCGCTGCATCTGTTCTTCACTTGCGTAAGCGGTGACCGCGACGACTGGGATCTTGTTCAGTGCCTCCGAGGCGCGTAATTTACGCAGCGCTTCATATCCGTCCTCGTATGGTAGTCGAATGTCCATCAGAATGAGATTGACCTCGGGGATAGTGTCGGCATATTCAACGACTTCGTAGCCAGAGGTTTTCCATTCGCAATGAAGTCCCATATGGTCAAGCATTCGGGCCATTAAGACAAAATTCGAGACATTGTCTTCGACGATCAGGACTGTTGTTCCCTCAAAATCACTGGTCACTTTATTTATCTCCATGTCGGAGGCAGCGAATTACGTCTTACTGGTGCAAGAACTGTGCAATTTGCCGCGGGAGGTGATCTACATCTATTGGTTTTTGAATATAGTCATCGCATCCCGCCGTTAATGTCCTTTCGCGATCACCGCGCATCACGTTTGCTGTTATGGCGATAATTGGGGTTGTCTCAAACTGCGCTTCTGCTTTTAATTCCTGGGTCATGGTCAGCCCGTCGACATCTGGCATATTAATATCCACCAGGATCAGGTCAGGGTGGTGCAGCCGGGCGAGCGCAATCCCATCGGCAGCGTTATCGGTACCAAGAAATTGATACCCTGCAGCTTCGAGAATGCGCTTTACAAGGTTGCGATTATCGAGATTATCTTCGACATACAGAATGGTTCGCGATTCTTCAGCCATAAGAGATCAGTTTGAAATATTCCCTCCAAACTACTGAGAGGAATTATAGTCAATGGAGTGCCCATTTGCCAGCAGAGCCCTCGTCGTCACAGCGAGGGCTCTTGAGGAGGAGAGCAAAGAGCTGGGCTACAATAGATATCTGGAGGCTGTCGGTAAATATTTAGGGCGCAGGTCGGCTGCTCATAGGCACCGGTTCTCTAGACACCCTTTCCTTTATTAATATCCTGTTGTCTCCGATACTACTGTATGGTGCTCCGTGCAATTTCAGCTTAGCACTCTTTTGTGAGGATGAACCTTTCAATCCGCTTACAAATGTGTGTAAGAAAAAAACCGCACTATATGTAGCCTTTAAAGGTATACCACGACCTGTGCCCAAGAAGATGTAAAGCCTCCAGAGTATTCTTGGAGGCTTTACATTTAGAGCGGGCAGCGGGATTCGAACCCGCGACATTCTGCTTGGGAAGCAGACGCTCTACCACTGAGCCATGCCCGCA
>SOIH01000093.1 GCA_004376895.1 Anaerolineales bacterium
GGTTCTCCTCTGTTTTTGTGTAATAACCGCCGTCGATATGGGGTCTGGGCGGGCGATCGAAATAAACCTCCAGCGCCGGGAGCATTCTCGCCAAACCACGCAGTGCGATCTCAGGGTAGAACGGGTCATGCTCGATCGGGAAATTTGGAGGAACTGGTTCTGTATGGTACGTCCACAGGATTAAAACGATTGGGCTGTCCGCGGGTCCCTCCGCCCTGGCGTGGACCCCTTGAGGGAATGGGTCGAGCATGAAGCGGGTGTCCGCGGTTTCGTTGAGCATCTCGCGCTCTTCTTCCGTCCAGCCCAGAGATTGCGGATCGCTCCATATCAGAAGCGGCGCCTCACGCGGGAATACGCCCATATGGTCGCGAATCGATATCTTCGCGTGCAGTTCGGAGAACACGGGAAGATCGACGTCGATCAATCGCCCAACCTGCTTAAGATGAGGTCCGGCGGCGTTGATGAAATGGCGAGTCGAAATCACCTGGCCCCCACTTTCCCCGGCTATTTCAACCCCCGCAACCCGCCCACTGCTTACTTGGACCGCATCGACACGCCCTTGGATTAACCGAGCGCCGTTCTGCCGGGCACGCTCGAGCATATACATGCCGAGCTGCTGGGCGCTGAACCAACCGCAGCGGCGGGGGTGAATAACTGCCACGGTGTCTTCAGCCAAATAGGGGAAATGTGCCCGGATGAGATCCGGGTCGGTGATCAGATCCGCGCCCGTCGGCTGGTTCCGGTAGCCCTCCGCTGGCGCCGGCGTGTAGGTTGATCCATGCGATATGCCGTCGTGGATCCTGAGCGGACCCGCACCGAAGGATGCGGCCTCCTCGGCCTGAGCGCGGAAATCGTTGATTCTCTCCGGATTAGCCGTTGTGAAGAGGTAACCGCGGCGATTGAGGTGGAAGATGTTCCCGCTCTCGTCTGCCAGGTGGTCGAGGATGTCGATGCTGCGATTCATCATGCTCACCATCGCGTCGCCCGGCCCCGGCCACCAGTTCCGGTAACATTCGGTCGATTTATCGCTTGTCAACGAGAGGGGCGCTTCTTCGTCAACCAGCACTACATCGCGCACGGCTGAATCACGGGTTAGATAGTAGGCGGCCGAGATCCCGGCGATCCCAGCCCCACAGATGACAACGTCAGCGGATTGAAGAGACATGGCCTGTTTTTCTTACCTCCTCTTACCCCAGGATAGGTAAATGGGTCTCCTATCCGTCACCAGGAAGAACAACGTCAGGTCTGGGTTTGAGATTTGCATCCTTCTGCAATTTATTTGCGATTTCCTTTAAGGCGTCTCCCGTCAGAGGGTGAAGGAAGTCCGGGCGGAGTTCGGCGGTTGTCACCGCAAGATGCGCTCTCTTCAAGAGGTCGGGATCCGGTAGGGTTAGCAGCTCGTGATCGAGCACACGATCCCCTAATAAACAGAGGTCCAAATCGATCGTTCGCGGCGCGAACTTGTCCTCTGTGCGAATGCGCCCCAGGTCTGCTTCTATCTCACGCAATTTGTCTCGGATCGTCAGGGGGTCGAGCGCGGTTTCTATTAGGACCGCGGCGTTGAGGTAATCCGGCTGCGGCTTGTTTGCGATGGCGGGGTTCTGGTAAACCGTTGAAAGGGCGATACACGGACCGAGTTCTGATAACCGGGCAACGGCAAGCGGCAAGTTCGTCTCGGGCTCGATGTTCGAACCCAGGGCGATGAAAGCCAGTTCAGTCAAGGTCACCTCTGCTCCTCTCGATCTCCACTCCGACGGATTTCGCGAATCGCAACGCTCCCGGTTTCTCGACCCGCACTTGCGCGCGCTGAACCCCCTCTGCGCTCAGACATAGTTTGGCGATGTCGGCGGCCAAGGCTTCAACCGTATACCTCGCTGACTCCTCCACGTGCTCGATGATTTTCTTCGTTAACGTCCGGTAATTGATGGTGTCCTCGATCTTATCGCTCTCGCCGGCTGCTCGCAGGTCACCCGATAGGGTGATGTTGATCAGGATGTCCTGTTTTTTTTCACGCTCCCAATCATTGATCCCGATGATCGCTCGTAGCAGCAAATCCTTGATGATGATGCGGTCTTCGTTCATGGTTCCATCCCTTCGTATTACCCGATCTCGCACGTATAGAAAATGATAATCGCATGTAAGATAAGTGTATTGTAAATCGTCAAAGCTGTAGAGGGATTGGCTTCATTATTGAAGCAATTTTACTCAGAATACTACAAAACATGAGGGGTGCCTCCGAATAATTCCTGTCCCAGAGCGGATTTTGTTTGTGATAGCATTTTAGCAATAGGCACCATGAGAGGAGAAAGAATATTATGCACAATATTGATGCTGCAGCGGAACTCCTGGATGGCGTCGGTGTAGCGAAGCCAGAAATTGAAGCCGCGGTGGGTTCACTTCTCAAAGCATTTGGAGAAGACGCCTGCCGAGAAGGTCTGGAACGTACCCCCGAACGCGTCGCGCGTATGTATGATGAACTTCTTGCCGGGTATCGCGTAGATCCACACGAACTCATTAATGAAGCTGTTTTCGAGGTGGACTATGACGATATGGTCATTGTCCGAGATATTGAGTTTTACAGTATGTGCGAGCATCACTTGCTGCCCTTTATAGGGCGCGCGCACATCGCCTATCTTCCTAGCGGCAAGGTCATTGGTCTCTCGAAAATACCACGCATCGTCGATTTATTTGCTCGGCGGCTGCAGGTTCAGGAGCGGATGACGCGCCAGATAGCGGATTTCCTCGAGGCGGCGATCCACCCGCAGGGTGTCGCCGTTGTCGTTGAGGGACTGCATCTTTGCTCGAAGATCCGCGGGGTGAAGAAGGCTAACGCACGCATGGTCACCAGTGCCATGACCGGGACGTTCAAGACCAATGACATCACCCGCAAAGAATTCTTGGAGCACATCGCCAGGGACACTTCCAGTTTGGCGGTCTAGTAGGCCAAATTGTATTTTTTAGATCAGCGTTCTCGATCTTCTTAACGAGGGCGCTGATCTCCTAACAAGATGAATCCGCCGTCGATGACGATCGTCTGCCCCCGGATCATGTCAGCCTCCTGAGAGCATAGGAAAGCGACCAGATTGGCAACATCCTCTGGAGTCACAAGTCGACCGGCAGGGGTTATCGTTGAGACGCGCTTAATCACAGAATCGTCCTGTGCTACGTCGAAATGCTCCAGGGCATCTGTCCTCACGACACCCGGCGAAACAGCATTCACTCTGATACCCAAAGGGGCAAGCTCGACGGCGAGATAGCGGGTCAACGTTTCAATTGCGGCTTTGCTGGCGCCGACGACGACGTAGTCGGGAATAACGTGTGATGCGCCCGGGCTCGAGAGGCTTACAATCGCGCCACCGCCGCGGTTTTTCATAAGCCGCGTGGCGTGTTGAGCGCCGAATAGCAGCGAGCGAGCGTTGATGTTCATCGTCCATTCCCAGCCCTTCGGTTTCTGCTTTAACACCGGGCGGTTATAACCGGAGGCTGCGTTGCTGATGAAAATATCCAACCCACCGAAGGTCTCTTCCGCAGCTGCAAATAGATTCTCGAGATCCTCCAGGTCGCCGACATTGGCTTTGATTACGACTGCCTTCCTCCCTAAGTTACGGATTTCCTCGGCGGTATCTTCCGCTGGGGCTCGGTTGCGGAAAAAATTCACAACGATGTCTGCTCCATCTACAGCCAGACGCAAGGCGATAGCTCGTCCGATCCCCCGGCCTGATCCTGTCACCAAGGCAACCTTGTCCTTAAAGCGCATTTTTGCTTTCTCCTTTGGCTGGCATTTATCCTGCGCTCATCTTACCATTTAGGGGGTGGACCAAGCGTAACATTTCGACTCCCTGGCGATGATCGCCGATGATGACATATCAACGAGAAGGGAAAGATCGATGCAAAAGGGTTTAAACGACGATCTGCTTACACTCAAGCGGACGATACGCAGGGAATTAGAAGATGCCAATCGAGCACGGATCGACGGCAATGAGGGGCGAGCCAGGGTCTGCGCTCGGCGGGCAGCAGGTTGGGCGGTAAGCGTCACGCGGAGTTTAACAGAGGAGCTTGAGATCGAGTCAAATGCTTATGACATGCTGCAATGGCTGGCACAGCAAGCGGATACCCCGGACGCAGTTCGTTCCGCCGCGACTCGACTGACGGCTCGCGTGAGTCACGACCATACGCTGCCTTTCCCAGAAGATCCACTTGAAGATGCCGGGATGATTGTTGAAGCGCTCCTCGGAATGGGTTGGACAGAGATGGGGAATGGCTAGGCTTCTGGCAAGTCGGCTTTGGTTTAATGAGGTTCGAGAGGCCTCATCAGAGCGAGGTGAGAACTGATTCCACACGAAGAGAATTCAGATAAGGTTGAGCAAAAATACAAAGGACGGGACCTGCGTGCGTACGCAAGCGGGACCACATTGCGGCTTGTTCTGGGAGGCTTGGCCATAGTCTTGATCGTTGGAAATGTGCTCATCTGGACCTTCTATGGACGCGGGGCGGTCCAGATGTCGCTGCTTTGCATGGGCGTCACCCTGATGCCGGGACTACTGATAGTTGTGGTTCTCTGGGTGATGGGCTGGATCGTTCGAAAGGATAGAGATGGTTGATCCTAAATTCGTGGACACCACTCAGGAAGTGTTTCCTTTCTTACCCTACCCTCCCGGCGAAGCTGCAAGTAGATCCGTATATCCTGATGTTTCACGGGTGAAACTGGAGTGAACACGCTCTTTCCACAGGATCTGGGTACCAAGACCGAGGAGAAAATAAGCCCTCGGATCGTCTAAATACAGCATGGGGGGATCATATTGCATGTTATCATCCACCTTGATTAGTCTTGAAGAATCATAAAAAAAAACGATATAAATAATGGAGCGATAGATGGCAACAAAGGAGCTGCATGATAAAGCGATAAACACCGTACGATTCTTGGCCGCGGAAGCGGTTCAGAAAGCCAACTCTGGTCACCCAGGGCTCCCTATGGGGATGGCATCGGCTGCGTATGTGCTGTATACACGGCATATGAAGTACAACCCCGCAGATCCAACATGGCCGGACCGCGATCGTTTCATCCTCTCCGCAGGGCATGGCTCCATGCTGCTGTATGCCATGCTGCATTTGAGTGGATACGATCTTCCACTGGAAGAACTCAAGCAATTTCGGCAGTGGGGGAGCAAGACTCCGGGTCATCCAGAGCATGGGCTGACACCAGGAGTGGAGATGACCACGGGACCGCTCGGGCAAGGATTCTCCTCCGGTGTCGGTATGGCGATCGCGGCGGAACACCTCGCTGCGCAGTATAACCGTGATGACTACGAAATCATCGATCACTTTATTTATGCCATTGTTTCGGATGGTGACTTGATGGAGGGTGTCGCTTCCGAGGCGGCCTCACTTGCCGGACATTTACGACTTGGCCGGTTGATCTATCTCTACGATGACAACCGGATCAGCATCGATGGCAGCACGGACATAACCTTTACCGAGGATCGCGCCGCACGGTTCGAGGCATATGGTTGGCATGTAGAGCAGGTCGCGGATGTCAACGATCTGGAGGCGCTCGATCGCGCCATCGAAGTCGCTAAGGTGGATGAACGCCCTTCGTTGGTCGTAACTCGCTCTCATATCGGCTATGGTCTTCCAACAAAGCAAGATACCTCTGCAGCGCATGGTGAACCACCTGGGGAAGAGGAACTGGCGGGCGCAAAGGACAAATTGGGTTGGCCGCAAGAGCCATCATTTCTCGTTCCGGATGATGTGCGTGAGCATTTCCTCGCCGGCGCACAGCGCAATCTCGAGGCATACAAATCCTGGCAGGAGAAGATGGCCGGTTATGGAGAGGCATACCCTGAACTGCACGCGCAATATAAGCGAATCTTGAATGGCACACTCCCTGCCGAAGTGAGAAGAAAGCTTCCTATTTTTGACACCGATGCGAAAGGCATGGCTACGCGCGCCTCATCAGGCAAGGTCCTGAACAAGTTGGCGCCAATCATCCCAGAATTGATTGGCGGATCGGCTGACCTGACCGGCTCGAACAAGACCGCGCTGGAGGGCGAGACGTCATTCACGGCGGATGACCGCCGCGGGCGGTACCTGCATTTCGGCGTGCGCGAACACGCTATGGGAGCGATCCTGAACGGTCTTTCTCTACACGGCGGGCTCATCCCCTTTGGCGGGACCTTTCTGGTTTTCTCCGACTATATGCGCGGGGCAGTCCGCCTGGCGGCATTAATGAAGCAGCGCGTAATCTATGTGTTCACTCATGATTCGATTGGTCTGGGAGAGGATGGACCCACGCATCAACCCATTGAACAGCTCACCGCGCTGCGCACGATCCCCAATATGGTCGTTTTGCGACCGGCGGATGCGAATGAGGTCGCGCAAGCTTGGATGTCAGCCTTGGAAAGGGATGATGGACCCACCGCACTGGCGTTAACCCGTCAAGCGCTGCCGACAATCAACCGGGTGAAATTCGGATCGGCTGAGGGATTACAGAAGGGCGCATACATCCTGGCAGATCTAGGGGAGGGATCGCCACAGCTCATCTTGATGGCGTCTGGGTCAGAGGTCGAGATCATCCTCGAAGCTGGTGAAAAACTCGCTAGCGATGGGTTCTCGATCCGCATGGTTTCGTTCCCGTCTTGGGAGCTGTTCGAAGCCCAATCCGTGGAATATCGCCAACAGGTGCTTCCGGGGGCGATTCGGGCCCGTGTGGCGATTGAAGCCGGCATCACGCTTGGATGGGATCGCTGGGTTGGTGACGACGGAGCGGTCATCGGCATTGACCATTTCGGCGAATCGGCGCCATACGAGGAACTCTACGAGCGCTTTGGATTGACAGCGGATAATGTTGTCCAGAAAGCTCAGGAAGTCCTGGCGCGGATCGAGACCTCAGGTTCATAAACCATGTATAGGCCAAGTTGTTTTACCGGAAATTCATGGCTCTGTGCTTCTTCGGTTCTCAAGTGAGGGTGTGTCCAACCTTGGTTTCATAACGGAACCGGAGTGCTTGCATCGAGTCGGTAGAGCAAGATAATTATTGAAGCGGCTCCTGCTGGAGCAGAAGATGAACCCGATTCAATCTGTTCACTCACTAGGACAGTCCCTGTGGCTGGATAATATCCGCAGGGACTCGCTTGATTCTGGGGAACTGGCTGATAGAGTCGCTGCCGGTGAGCTGCGCGGGGTGACCTCCAATCCAACCATTTTTGAAAGTGCCATCTTGTCGAGCGAAAACTACACGGTGGATTTGCGCCGTTTCGCTCAGGCAGGATGGATGGCAAAAAGGATCTTCGACCAACTTGTAATTGATGATATCCGCGCCGCGGCAGATGCCTTCTTGCCACTTTTCGAGCAAACGAACGGTGGGGACGGCTTCGTCTCGATCGAGGTGAATCCCGAATTCGCTGATGACACATCCAGGACCAGTGAAGAGGCGAGGCGTCTTTGGGATGCAGTTAATCGTCCAAACGCGATGATTAAGATCCCGGCAACACTCGCCGGTCTCCCGGCGATCGAATCTTCTATTCGAGCGGGTATCAATGTAAATGCCACATTGATTTTTTCTCTGGGGCGTTATATCGAGGTTATGGAAGCCTACATGATTGGCCTGGAAGGGCGCCTTGAAGATGGCGGCTCGCTTGGCCATGTTACCTCCGTGGCTTCATTTTCCGTCTCGCGGATCGATACCGCGCTGGACAAGCAGCTGCAAGAGATTATCCAGCGCGGGGATGCAGGAGGGGAGCGTGCATCCTCCTTGCTCGGGAAAGTAGCCATCGCGAACAGCAAACTTGCATACGCTCAATTTGTAGCGGCGTTTCAAGGGGAACGGTTTCAATACCTCGCCGCGCGCGGGGCGCGAGCCCAGAGACCTCTCTGGGCGTCTACGAGCACGAAGAACCCAGAATATCCTGATACATATTATGTCGATCATCTGATTGGACCGGATACCGTAAACACACTTCCTGAAGCAACCCTAAAGGCTTTCAAGGATCATGGAACACCGGAGTTGACGCTTACTGAGAATATCTCAATTGCACGCAGCCAATTGCAGGCGCTGGATGATCTTGGGATCTCACTCGCTGAGGCTGCGGAGCGGCTCGAGAGGCAGGGTGTAAGCAAATACGTTGAATCCTATCGTTCAATCTTGAGGACGATTGAAGAGAAGGCGGGTGCTTTCCAAAAGGAGCTCGCCGCTCTTGAGCCGAAAATGAGAGAGACCTTGGCGGAATTAGATCGAGATGAGGTTGGGAGGAGGCTCTGGAAGGAGGACGTGACGCTGTGGGTGGAACGCGATCGTGAGAAAGCGCAGGTTCGTCGTTGGCTGGG
Organism: Anaerolineales bacterium; assembly: GCA_004376895.1. GTDB lineage: Bacteria > Chloroflexota > Anaerolineae > Anaerolineales > E44-bin32 > E44-bin32. Next base: position 8,323 of record SOIH01000093.1, read on the forward strand.
ATGGTTGTTATCAGAGCCTGCGAAAATGTCAACCGGAGTAGCTGAGATCATCCGTTTCGCAGAAGAAGCACTCGCTCCTGAAATAACTACGCTAGTCCTCATTGGATCAGGATGCGGAGTATTCACTGCGGAGATGCTGGTCCGGATCCTCGCTCCGCCCGACGGGTTTGATTTCCACACAATCAGTACGGCGAATCCGGATGATATCCGCACCATAAAGCGGAAAACTTCACCTGAAGCAACTTTGTATCTTTTCGTGGATTCTTCATCGGGCGATGGAATAGAAGAGCGCTTACTCTCAACTTTTTGGGAACAAGCGGTCCGGAAGCTTGAAGAGCAAACAGGGGATCATTTCGTCGTCATCACAAAAGAGGGTTCTAAATTACAAAATTGGGCTGTTGAGCAGGGTATCCAGAAAATTATTGCGGCGGATTTACTTGATAACCTTTGGTGCTTCCCATTCAATTGGACGAACCTCCTGCCAGCAGCATTTGCAGGTGCTGATCTCCATTCCTTCGTGCGCGGTGGCGTGGACATGACTCGCGCCTGTGGCCCGCTTGTGGACGTTGCCCAGAATCCCGGGCTTTTTCTCGGCTCGGTCTTGGCTGCGGCTTATCGCAGTGGGCGGGATAAAGTAACGTTTTTCGCCGACCCGCCTTTGGCGCCGGCATTAAAGTGGATCGAGAGTCTGCTCGCAGCTGGGCGCGAGAGAGAGGATGGCGGATTTATCTCGATCCGGGATGAACCTCCGGGGTCAGGGAATGTCTACGGCGGCAATCGCCTGTTTGTGTACCTGCGCGGAACAGGTGCATTAGACCGTCGTCTGCATGAGTGGGTCCGTGTGGGTATTCCCGTGCTTGTGCTCGAGACAAACACGAACCCAGAACAGATGGGCGAGATGCTCGTTCAATGGCAGATTGGCGCGGCAATCGCACAGCACTTGCTATCGGTAAATCCCACCGAGTTTGATGCCTTGCACCGGAGCAGAACGGAGTTCCAACACATTCTGCGTAGACTCGAGCGCAAAGGTGAATTGCCTCAAGCGGATCCACTATGGCAGGGTGATGGTGCGCAGTTGAGAGCTGCATCACGGGGTTTGAAGTTCACGGGAGGCGGATTATCTGAAGTAATTGATTTTATTCTCGCTGAATCACAGAGAGTGGGAGGGTTGGGACTGCGCCTCTACACTCCCATGTCGCAAGCCCTTCAAGGCAAGGTGGCGCGCTTGCGTCGCGCACTTCGCGATCAGCTTGGTTTGTTCTCGCTGACCGGGTCTGCAGAATGCGACCTTGGTTTAAAGGATATTGTCTACCTGATCCTGATGGTGAAACCCCGTAAAGATGCAGCCATACCCGATAAAACCTATACCTTCGGGCAGTTGTTTGAAGGGCAAGCTCTGAGTGATCTTGCGGTGATCAAGGACTTTGGATCGCCTGTCCTCTATCTTTATTTTGATGCGCAGAAACGGCTGAGCGATTTCTTGCTCGCAATGACTGAAGCTGCAAAGGCAAGAGATACTAAAACCAATGACAGATGACCTCAATGGCAGTTTCGACAATAGCGGGAATAGTCATGCCGACGAGCGGAGGTGGCTCCCAAGGCAGGTCATTTCCGGGGAGGATGAGCGTATTTTTTCAGTTCTCCCTGAGAGTGTGCTGACAAACTTCCTCAATCCAACCTCAGAAAACGCATTGTTATGGAACGTGATCTACCTGTTGGCGCAGCCGACAATCTCGCTGAAGGATCTTCTGAGTATCAAACCTTTATGGGGGAATCCTAACGAAGAAAATAAGACCGATGATGCATTGACCCCCTACTACTGGGGATGCGACGTGGATGGGGTGCGCCTATCTATGCTGGATGATGTTCTTCACATGATCGAGGGAAGTGGTCCCAAGACTGAGGTTGACCTATATTTTCTTGGTGAGAGAAACCTTATCCTGGTTGAATCCAAGCGCAAGAGCGGCTTCGGCCGCTGCTCGCGCTTCACCAGACGCCGCTGCCCGGAGATCCATCTCGCGGTTGGAGATGACCGGTCGTCCTGCCGCTATTGGGAAATCGAAAAATCCTGCTTCACAAGCCATCTAGCGATGGGGCTGCGACCTAAGCCAGATTCCGAATCGCCAACCTGCAATCGTCACTATCAACTGGCGCGCACGCTCATTATCGGGCATGAACTCGCGGATCTTTTAGGGCGTGAGTTTCACCTCTGGGTCTTCGCGCCGCGTTCGCATTGGTCAAAACTTGAAAAGGATTGGCTTGATTTCACAGAGCGTGTACAGGATGATCCCCTCTGGCGTCGACTGCGCGTGATCGCCTGGGAAGATATCCAGGAAAAAGCAAGCAGGTAAAGCGAGAGCTGCTCATCCATCCGTGCAACCTGGGTTTTCACCTTCTAATTACTGCATAAACCCAAAGTGGTTGTCCATAACGGGAAGCGCCCGGTGTTCTTCCTTTGGAGTAAACAGACCCTGCCAGCGGTTGGAAGCAGAGTTTAGTGGGCGGGATCGATCCGGGCGGTGAATTACCCGCCAAGAGAACGGACATCACTATAACCGTAAGTCATAAGGATGGTCATGGCGATGGTTGACCTGTGACCGTAGCCGCAATAGGTGACTATCGTGGCATCTTTGTCGACGGGCCAATCGGTTTTTCGGTCGATGAAATCCTCAAGCGGGATGTGGATCGCACCCTCGATGATGCCGGTGGCCTTGATCTCATCATCGCTGCGCACGTCGATCATGATCAGATCCGGATTCCCGGAGATCTCCTGGAGGATGGCATTGGCGGTGACGAAGCCCCAGTCTTCGGGGATGCTGGAAAGCATCTTGTTGATAACGGCGGTCATCGCCGGGTCGGGGGATGCGGCGTGAAACGCAGCGGTTTCAGGTATACCGAGAGCTACAGGGTATCCGGCTTCAGCCCATCCTTTGTAACTACCTTCCTTTAATACAAATGTGGAGTTCCAGCCGAGAGGACCGAGGGCGGTCATGGCGATGGTGCAGCGCCAACCGCTGCCGCAGTAGGCAACAATGGTGGTGTCGAACGATGGTAAAAGGTCCAGGTTCTTGCCGAGCTCGAGCAGCGGGATGACCGTCGCGCCTTCGATGTAGCCATACTCTTCAACTTCGTTTATAGAGCGGACGTCGAGCAGAAACGGCGGCGGCTCTTCGGCGAGCATCTCATCCAGACCAGCGAGACTAAGTGCGTTGTAGCCCACCATGTTATCCAGGAACAAGTTAAACGCGGAGTCGAGGTCTTCTGCGACCGCATACGACAGGTTAGGTGAACCCGGGCCTTGGGCCGCGCTCGCTCCAGAATCCAGTGCTGCGACTTCAGTAATGGTTTCTGGCACGGCCTCGCTACCACATGCGGACAGGAGCATTGCCAGGATTATCATCAGCGCGAAAAGCCAAGAACCTATACGTTTCATTATTAACTCCTCAAGAAGTTTGGTAACTACTCAGGTATGTCATTCTGAGCGACCGCAGGGAGTGAAGAATCTCGATTATGCTTATAAGATCACAGTCGTTGGGCGAGAATCTTCGTCGCTCCGCTCATAAAAAGGACACCAGCTCGTCTTAATCAGGTTGACTTACAACTACATTTTCATAGATGCAGTGTTGGACAACGATGGCTCATTTTACCGGACTATATATTCAAATGGGATCAGATAGAGTCGCCGTCAGCCTCTTCGAAGATAGCATTTTATCTGATGATTATTGGAAGAAGCAGAACGCAAACGAAGTTAATATCACAAAGATTGAACTCGAGACCAACTGGCGCAGGCCGATCATGGAGGGTTTTGCGCCAATGGCTGGCCTGAGTATTCCCTCCAGCGAGTCGGCAAGCATCAGCCCGAAGGCAGCGACGATCAACCAGGGAATAAGGGTTTGTGAGGCCAGAAGTGAAATAATTGCGAGGTTAAAGAGATGGTATGCGATCGTGCGCCTGCCCGTCTGCAAGCGAGCGGAAATGGGAGGTGGGGTGTTCAGCTGCCGCTGCTCCAGACGCAGGTAAATATTGACGATAGAGGCAGTCGATTGCAGCCAGGAGAGCGACCATAGGATCCAAGCCAGGAACATGTCGTTCCCTCCTGAAACCCAATATGCCCCTGGTGCGGCAAGTGCCAAGATGCCTGCGCCGACGAGTTCAACGCCACGTTGTCCCCTTTCTTTCCTCTTGCTGACCAGGTAGAGATACCATGTGAATACCGGAGCCGCGGGAATCGCGAGGAGCAGAAGTTGTTGGAAACCACTAAGGATCAATGATGTCGTTGTCAGCCCGATTAACACACTATAGACCACGACCCAGAAAAGGGCTGGTGTGGCATCTCGCCGATGTCGGCGACGGGTCAGCACTTTCACGAGGATCATAATCGGTTGGCGGATGAGGAAAAGAGATAGAGCCGCGAGCAGGAGTGATAGGGATAATATATTCGGGCCACCAGCTGCAGCCGTTCCGATGATGAACGGACCCAGCATCCATATCCAGGAACCGTGTTCCGACGGGAGGAAATACTGTTTTCGTAGGAGTCGCGAAGCGCTCGTAAATTGGTATCGCATTGCGGGATTATACTTTAAGGAACTAGGATGATTGGGCACTGGCGATTAGCCAGCTCCGATTAACAGCTGTTTATTACGATGAGATTCTGCGAGAACAAACACGCGGGTAAGTTGTCGGAAGAAATGCTATGGTTCTTTGGGAGGATCGGTCAACTTAATATACAATAGCAGGGATCAGGAATTCATATAAGGAGTGCCGATGGATATACTTGGTAAGAGTGCGGTGTCGGTTGATGTTGGTATCCGCTTACGCCAGTTGCGTGAGGAGCGAGGGTTATCCATACGGGCGCTGGCGAGGCAAAGCGGGCTTTCGGCGAATGCGCTGAGCTTGATCGAGCGTGGACGTAGTTCTCCATCGGTCAGCACGCTTTATAAAGTCGCGGCTGCCATGGGTGTGCCTATTACTACTTTTTTTCAAACCGCGCCTGAGTTGCACGACGTGGTTCATCTCAAGGCTGGAGAGCGGACGCGAGTGCCTTTCACGCGCGGATTGGTGGAGGGATTAGGGGGCGAGCGTTTCTCGGGGCGAGTGGAACCATTCGCATTAACTCTCGAGAATGGAGCCAATAGCGGACCACAGCCGATTGTCCACACAGGGCATGAATTTGTACTATGTCTCCGTGGCCAACTGGAATATCAGGTTGAGGATGAGATCTTCCTGCTAGAAGCGGGGGATACACTCCTGTTTACGGCACATCGCCAACATCGCTGGAGGAATCCGGGACCACTGGTAACGAATGCGATCTTTGTGCTTTCAGGTTTTGATGATGGTGAAGACCCGCATAGACACCGCCTCCTGGCTTTGGCGGAGGGCGAATCGGATTAGCCGAATCCAGAGTTCTTAAAGAGAAACGGGGCTTCCGACTGGGAAGCCCCGTTTTCATGTACGCCCGGCATGGGCGATAGCTAGGAGGTGAAAGTCCTCTGCGGGCGTTGGTCCGACGAACCGCTAGCCGAAGGCAACTGCGCTGGTGCGAACCAGCGTGGGGAGGAAGCCGGAGCGCAAAACCTGGACTGGATGGATAAGAACTGCGTAAG
>SOIH01000029.1 GCA_004376895.1 Anaerolineales bacterium
GGAGTGGTTCATGGCTGGATGGTATAAAGTACGCATTTCACACTTGGGTCGCATCCTGCTCCTTTGTGGCATAATTACCTCATGTACGAGTATGGTCGAGACGCCAATCTTGGTAGAAGGCGATCCCGCAGTCATTTCAAGCCCAGAGTATATGGAAGAACACACCCCAACCCCCTCCGACCTTGATCTCCAGGAAGCGAACGTGCTCGACGTCCGCTTCGAAAAGCTCGATGAATACAACTACCGGTTTGACGTCACGCTTCTCCATGATGACGATGGTGAGTCACCTTCCTTTGCGGACAGCTGGCAGGTCGAAGATCTCGATGGAATAATTCTCGGAGAACGAATCCTCGCACATAGTCATGGTACAACGCCCTTCACTCGTTCAGCGACTATTCTGATTCCAGAGGGCATTGATCTTGTTATCGTACGAGGTCATGATATGGAGCATGGCTTCGGCGGCCAAGCAGCGCTCGTCAATATGACAACCGGCGAAATCCACTTCTTCGATGAAGATAACAGAACTGTTCCCTGACCCCATTTATTGCAATCACGTTATCCTCTTGTTGAAGACTACCAATGAAAACCCGGCCTGAACCTATCCTCATATAAATAAACCGCAGGCGCATTAAATTACGCCTACGGTCCTTTCCCCACCGTCCCTATAGTAGATTAATCTATTCCGTCAGCAGATCCTGCGGGCTAAAAGCATCTGGGAGCAAACCTGCAACCGTCGTCTCAAGCGTCGGTATACCTTCTCCATTCACGGTTAAAACCAGCGTGTGTAGCCCGAACTCCGATAGCACCTGACGGCAAGCTCCACAGGGAGATCCGCCATTTTCCGTCGCTACAACGATGGCCTTGAACTTTTTGTGACCAAAAGAAATTGACTTGAACACCGCATTTCGTTCAGCGCACATACTCAGAGGATAGGATGCGTTCTCGACATTTACCCCATGGAAGATCTCCCCCGACTCCGTGAGCAGCGCAGCACCTACCGCGTAATGTGAATATGGAGCATAGGCGTATTGTCGAGCTTCCAAGGCCCTCTGGATCAATTCAGTTTTTTCTTCTTGCGTGATTTCCATTTTCTTCCGGCTCCGTTTCGCCACTTTTAAGTACACTTGCCCGGATTTTCCGGATCCGTCGACCGACGACCTGTTCAACAACGAGATGAAGACCCCCGACGTCTACAGTTTCTCCCACAACAGGCACCTTGCCCAACTCGCTATAGATCAAACCACCAAGTGTTTCGCTAGTTTCTTTGGGCACGCGTACGCCGGTGATTTGATTCACATCATCGATGTCAATCCCCCCGCTGAAGGTGAAAACCCCTTCACCTACTCGCTCATATGCAAGTTCTTCTGCAAAATCATATTCGTCAAGGATTTCACCGACGATCTCCTCAACGACATCCTCGATTGTAACAAGCCCTGCTGTGCCTCCGTATTCATCGACGACTATCGCTATGTGCACGCGCTTCGCTTGCATCTCTGCCAGCAGATCATCGAGCAATTTCGCTTCAGGGACGAAATAGGGTTCACGTAGGAGATCAGAGACATTTTTATCCAGCTCTCCCCCTTGCCAGGAAGCGAGCAAATCCTTGATATATATCAATCCGACAACATTATCAATTGAACCACGGAAGACCGGGGCGCGCGAATGGCCGGTGCTCAGCAAGATTTCAGTGGCTTCCCTCAGGCTAGTGTTTTCCTCAAATGCGATGATGTCAATGCGCGGAACCATGACTTCGCGTGCAAGTGTGTTGTCAAGTTGGAAGATGGAGTAAATCATCGCTTTCTCTTCTTCCTCTATCACACCCTCTTCTTCACCGGCATCGACCATTGTCATGATCTCTTCTTCGGTAACCAAAGGAAAAAGTCTGTCTCCACCGCGGTTGGAGGACCAACTCCCCAAGTGGAAGAGCAGCCAACCTAAGGGCGCGAATAGGAAAACCGTTCCGGCGGCAATGGGTGCTAGGCGTACCGCCCACCGTTCCGGTTTACGCAGCACAATGCTCTCCGATAGGAATTCGAGCAACCCCATCAAGAGGCTGACTCCCGCAAGAATACCGGCGACGATGGCAATTCCGGAAACGCCACTCTCGAACTGTAATGGCAGGAAGGTGATCAGGGCCACGCCGATCACGAGAATGCGGGAAAAAGTAAGCGCGATACGCATAGCGAGGATCAAGCGATGTGCCTCGGAGAGGACCCGAACAGCCAATCCTGCACGCGGTAATCCTTCCTCTTCGTAAGTTTTAAGATGCGAGAGGCGGCTGTTAATGAAGGCACAACGAGCTGACGCCAGAAAGAGATCCAGGATCAGCGCCGCTGCAAGACCGAAAAGACCGAAGCTTATATTAATCATGGTTGTCCAATTTCCTAATCACGCGGGCAGGAACACCCGCGGCCAGGCTCCAATCCGGAACATCCTTCGTCACGACAGAACCAGCGCCTGTGCGTGCCCCGCGTCCGATTTTCAGCGGAGCAACGAGCATCGTATCGCTGCCGATGAATACGTCGGCGCCGATCTCTGTATGCTGTTTCTTTTCGCCGTCGTAGTTGCAGGTGATCGTTCCCGCTCCGATGTTGGTGTTTTCGCCAATGTGCGCATCACCAATGTAGGAGAAGTGTCCCAGCTTAACTCCAGCCTCAAGCCGACTGTTTTTCACTTCACCGAAATTCCCCATGTGTACACCGCGGCATAGGTGTGCTCCATCACGTAGATGAGCGAATGGTCCGATTTCGACTTCTTCTTCTAAAGTCGCCCCCTCTACAACAGAAGCTTCAATTCGCGAGCCGTTCCCCACAACTGAGCCGCGGACTATGCTGTTTGGTCCGATACGGCAGTCCTCGCCAATGCTTGTGACACCTTCTAAATGAGTATTGGGAAGGATCACGGTGTCCTGCCCGATTTGCACATCAAGGCCGATATACGTCGTTGCCGGATCGTTAATTGTCACGCCTTCTTCCATCCATCTGCGGTTAATTCGCATCCGCACGGCGTGTTCGGCCTCTGCCAGATGTTCGCGGGTATTAATACCGATAACCTCATCTGGACTTGTAACGCTGACACTCTCAACCGTTTGGTCCTGCCCGACAGCGAGGGAGACCATATCCGTGAGGTAATACTCGCCTTTCGGTGAAAGCGGAAGCTTGGGAAGGTTTTCCCACAACCAATCGGCGCGGAAAACGTAGGCGCCGACATTCAGTTCGCGGATCGCTCGCTCCTGCGGCGTCGCATGAAGCTCCTCAATGATCCCTTGTATTTTCCCGGATGCATCTCGCTTAATCCGACCGAAACCGCGCGATTCCTGCACCTCAGCTGTCAGGATCGTGAGAGGGCCAGAGTTCTCGTTCTGGCGGGTGATGAGGCGTTCGAAGGTTTCCAATCGGAGCAGAGGCATATCCGCATGCGCAACCAGGACCAAATCAGCCTTTCCCTCTAAAGCATCTCGCACCTGCATGACCGCGTGCCCCGTTCCAAGACGCTCTGTTTGTTCAATAAAGATGCATTTACCATCAGCCTGGCGCTGTAATTCTTCACTCGCAGGGCCGACAACCAAGTAGGGCTTCTTCTTCGTTGCCTGGCTGCAAGCTTCGATCGACCAATCAACCATTGGAACGCCGGCAAGTTGATGGAGTACTTTTGAAAGCCGCGATTTCATTCGAGTGCCCAGACCGGCAGCCAGAAGCACAGCCTCACACTTCATAATTCTCTCCTCTTCTATTTCTGGATGCGAAGACGACCGTCCAGCTTCGAGCGCTCAGCAGGCGATCAAATGAAAATACCTTTGTCAAGTGAGATCTCTCTAGAGGGGGGTCGTCGTCTTCTACTGGGTTCAATTTCTTTCGTCAATCTCTGGCTGGGGCGCCAGGATTCGAACCTGGATCCTCGGATTCAAAGTCCGGTGTGCTGCCGTTACACTACGCCCCACTATTCCCGCTTCGAGGCGGGTGCCACGCATTTTATCACATGCGCCTGAGGAGCCACAATGAAAATGTGAGCGGCGCATCTGATGCAAAGTGGAAAATCATCGAAATGGATGCTTAATAGCCAAAGGTAGCGGTAACCTTCAATAACTATTCCGATTGGTCTGCGTCTTCTGGAAGTATGCCCTTATCGAGCGCTTCCTCGTACGTCAGAATATCTCCATTTGCGTCCTTCGTTTTGGGCGCATCCGATACCGCTTTATCCCAGAATTGTTCTGCATCTTTGGAATCGATTTTTTCCGCCTCTTCAATAATATCCTTTTTCTCATTTTCCATAATCGCTCTCCCTATCCGAAAGCCGGTCTTCAGGAGTTAATCTAGGATAGACCTTCCGCAGGGGATAATTTCAGAAGGATCTGCGGCGCTTTCATGGTGAGGATTGTAGCAGGAGCATCAGGTGGAAGCAATTGCG
>SOIH01000229.1 GCA_004376895.1 Anaerolineales bacterium
AGTTCGGTGCTTAGTGCCCTGACAAGTATTAATGCTAGGTTCTCCGAATTGTGTCTGAGGAGTGAAGCGACGAAGAATCTCGTTTCGGGAAGAACCACCCTCCCGTTCGAAGAACGAGATGTTTCGCTTCGTTCAGCATGACAGGTTCCTGAAAACTGTCATTTCGAGGAGCGGAGGGAGCGAAGTCCCCTGTTCTGTCGAGGGCGAAGCGCCCGAAGTGACGAGAAATCCCTGATGCGTCTCGATTCATAAATCAAGGATATAGGGATAGGCATCCATTCGGTTCCATAGGTGGAGCTATCTATCATTGCATCCTAGGGATTTCTCGCTTCGCTCGAAATGACAGCCTGATGGGGATAACTTTGCCACCTTCCATAGAGACTGCCACGAGCCGTTAACTCTAATGGACCTTCCTGCCCCAGACCAAAACCTGTTTTACTTTGCCCGCAAACTCCAACGTGCGACGCCACCAATCAACCCCGAGAGAAGGACAGTGACACCAGCGAGGAGTGCAAAAATATCGCGCCAGAATCGTTCTGGGTAGAGACGGATGAAGGTATCAGAGAGCGGGAAAAGCCATGTGCTGCCCTCAAAAAAAATGCGGTGGAATCCAACGAACAGAATGCCAAATGCGGCTAACAGGAAAATGACAAGGAAGATCATCAACAGGATCGTCAGTTTTGAGCCGGCAATCACCGCTCGAAGCGCGACAGCTCGACCATCCAGCCACCACAGCACCGCGGCGAGTGCGAGTAAGAAGAAGATCCCTGAGCCCCACACCTTCCAGACCGTCTCAAGCAGACCTTTTACATCCTGCATATGCCTGAGTTCGCGGTCATTATGCATGGGCGAATCGTCATCGAGTGTGAATTCATCGAAGTAATTATTTTCTGCGTCGGTTAACAGATAGTCGATATCGATGGATGACCAATAGATCCGATCATCCAGGCTGAAACCGTATAGATCTGCGGGAAAACCGGGCAAACGGTATTCGATTTTGACCCAAACATTTGCCGTGTAAAGTACCAGGCGCACACTCGTCAAAATAATGATAAACGGGAGCATAACTTGGATAAGCCTGTAAATCACTCTGGATGGTATGGATTGTCTCACGGAGTTCATTAGCGTCTCCTCAACGAAGGCTTTCCACGCTTCCCCCAAGGATGAAGCGTAGGGCGATGGAATTGGTAATTTGCTCGATCGGCGCCAAGTCATCTGTGAAAACAATGCTGGAAACAGGTGTAGGCTGCAAATTTTGGATCGTCCGATGCAGAATATCCAACAGCAAGGGATGAGTCTCCTTTGAAACCAGCGCGAGTTCATTAGCGACAAGGTTCTCGGGATTAGTTTCCATCACGGTCGCAAACACTATGGTATTGAATGTATACGGCACGTCTACGACGTGAACGCTTGGGAAAACGACCCCCATCGTTCCTGAAAATGCTTCGATCAAGCGCCGGTCATCCGGCGTCCTCCCGATGTTAATCACAACTACGCCGTTTGGCTCAAGATGAGCTCTTACTTCTTCGAAGAATTCACGTGTCGTCAGATGCCAGGGGATATACGGAAGCCGGTAGGCATCGATGCCGATCACCGAATATTGATACGGGCTATGCGCAAGGCCCCAACGACCATCCGCGACGATCGGGTTAAGATTGGGCTCCGTCATATCAAACAAGGTACGCCCCACTTCAACGATCTCCGGATCGATTTCCCAACCATCGATGGGTACTGGACCGATAACCTCGCTGTACAGTTTCGAGATCGTCCCGGCTGCTAAACCAATTAAACCCAGCCTTTTTACCTCTGTACCCTCACCGGGTGGGTTGAAATAAGGAGCTGCCAAGAAATAATCCCAAGTGCCATAGGTGGCGGTCACGTCGGGGGCATACACCGAATGAATCCCCTGCCCTTCATTCAACAGCAGCTCACGAACTCCGTCCTTCTCAATCACTTGGATGTAGTTGTATGAAGATTCCGCTTCAAATATTTGACCCGTACTCGCCTTAATCGGTCCGCCAAGCGTAAACAACGCCAACCCCGCGAGGGTAATCGGCATCCACAAGTGGATGAGCGCCTGGCGACGGTCATGCAACCCCAGTCCAAAGTAGGCAACGGCCATCAAGGTGAAGCTGAAAACAAGGAATGTTCGCGCCGTTCCAATGGTTGGAATCAGAATAAGGACCGGCACAAAAGTTCCGAGTATCGAGCCCATTGTCGAGAGGGCGTAGATCCTGCCTGAAACGCGGCCGGCATGATCCGTATCCTCGATAGACAGGCGAATAGCATATGGGGAAATACACCCCAACAGCGTGATGGGTACGCTGAAAAGCACGAGGATCGATAGAAACGACCCCAGCATCAGTCCGGTTTCTAAATGCTCAACCGCCATCGCCGCTCTCAGCAAGACGGGGCGAGCGATGATCGGGACTAATCCTGCGGTGAAGGATGCCCAGAGAATCAGCCGGTAGAAGGGTGTAGGATACGGCCAGCGATCGGCCCAGCGCCCTCCGAGGAAGTACCCCGCGGTGAGGTATATAAGGATGAGACCGATAATATTTGCCCAGACAATGTTGCTCGTACCGTAGACATTTCCCAGCAGGCGTGAAGCAGTGAGTTCGATGCCCAGTGTGGTCATCCCAGCGACGAAAACAACGATCAATAGTAAAGTCCGACGCATTCTATTGCTCTCCATGAGCTTTTGATTAGATCAGGCGATTCGCTGGGCGCGAAGGGGACGCGTTGGGGATCCTAAGACATCTCCGAGATTATCACCATAACCTAGAATTCGTACTGTTATCCCCGACCGCTGCGCGGCCTCGGCGATTGTATGTGAGCCTTCAGGTCCACCGAAACTTGCGGTGTCAAGCAACACAAGCACGGGCTGACGTCCGGTATGCCGCAGCCTGCGGATACCTGCGAGCATGTCGGTGCTGACTGATGGTGTGATAAAAATCGCCGTGGCTCCCTGCGGGATTCTTGGGCCTTCAATTTTGACCACATCTTGTAGAGGAGTATCGCCTACAGAATTCAGTACTGCCAACGACTCAAGCAATCGTAAGCGCTGTGCTTCGCCAGGTTCTGGCTGGATTACCTGGCGCGCCGCACCATAGGCAATGAACCCCACAGCCCGATTGAGCTGTAAGAAATGCATCGCCAGCGAGGCTGCAGCTGTCACCCCGTACTCGATGGTTGAAGGGGGAAGTTGAAATACGCCGTCATTCTTTACCTGAGCGCGCTCGTCGGGCTGCTGAAGTTCGAACTGCGAGCTCTGCGCAGCATCAATAATGATCCAGATTTCTGCCAGCGGATCGAGTTCAAATTCCTTTACGATCAATTTTTGAAGGCGTGCTGTTGAACGCCAGTGAATCCGGCTGAAGCTGTCACCAGGCACATAATCCCGCACACCCGATGCGTTTGGTGTGATCTGATGCGTACGACGTCTCAGCGCCTCACCCCCAGGTAGTCGCCCACTCGGAATGGGGAATCCCTCAAGCGGCACCGTCATCGGCAATACAACAACGTGATGGGCAGCAGGGATCTCGCGCACGCGTGGGAAGATTCCGAAAGGATCACTTGAACATAGCGTTATGGGTCCTAAGCGGTAGCGGCCTCGGCGTGTGCAAAGTGTCCTCGTCAACCAGCGTCTTGTTTGCCCTCTTCCAAACCCGGAAGCCACAGTTACCGATTGATGCCCGCCGATTTCGGAGGTGCCTCTCAATCCCAGCCAAAATGATACTGTGGTAACTCTAAAACCAGGAAGGTCGGATGTATCCTTCGTTTCCACCCATAGCTTGGGGATTCGACTAAGATTGGAAAGCGTGAAACGCTCTATGAAAAGTTGACCTACCTGGGCGCGGTTGGAACGCGGCTCGCGGACAATCGTCACGCCTTTCAATGTTGTCCACGACCAGATATAGGTAACTACAAGCAAACCTCCCCAGAGGTATGTCAGGCTATAGAAAAGGTCTCGCCCGGTAACTCTAGCCCCAATAAGGCTGATAATGAAAAGGGCAAGGATGACGCGTGCTCGCGAAAACATCAGCCAACCTCACCTCCTGGCACAGGGACCTTCTCGAGCACTTCCTCGATAACATCCACTGCGTCGACCTCACGGATGCGTGCAGCCGAGCCAACAATCAAGCGGTGAGCGAGGGCGGGGACAGCCAATGCCTTAACATCGTCCGGAAGGACAAATTCTCTGCCAAGGATCGCTGCCCGTGCCTGTGAGGTGCGGAATAGCGCCAGACTCCCGCGCGGGCTCGCACCGAGATATATTTCCCCGTGCTCTCTAGTCTTTTCGACCAAATCCACAATGTAGCGCTTGATCTCGTCTGTAACCGTTACGCGCCTCACAGCCTCCTGCGCCTTTAGTAGTTCGGAAATTTCGATAACCTGCCCCAGATTGTCGATTGGGTGGTGGAGCTGCTGATTCGTCAGCATTCGCACCTCATAATTCGTCGCCGGGTATCCCAAGCTGATCCGAAGGAGGAAGCGATCCATTTGGGCTTCGGGAAGTGGAAACGTCCCTTCATATTCAATCGGGTTCTGCGTAGCTAGAACAAGGAAAGGCTCCGGCAAAGGGTGGGTTTTTCCATCAACTGTGATCTGATGTTCCTCCATCGCCTCCAGCAGTGCAGCTTGTGTTTTAGGCGTAGCTCGATTGATCTCATCCGTAAGAACGATCTGAGCGACGATCGGTCCCTGACGGTATTCGAATTCGCTTGTTTTCTGGTTGAAGATCGACACGCCGGTCACATCGCTCGGAAGCATATCGGGGGTGAATTGGATGCGGTTGAATGTGCCGCCAATCGATCGGGCGATGCTTTTAGCCAGCATGGTCTTCCCCGTCCCCGGAACATCCTCAATGAGGATATGCCCCTGGCACAGCAGCCCCGTGATCGTCAACCGGATCGCGTCTGTTTTCCCTACGATCACTTTTTCGACGTTCTCGAGCAGTTGATTGGTGATATCTTGTATCTCAGACATGAATTCTCCTCTGCGAGGCTATGAAGATGGTCCGTAAGTAAAAGGCGTTATCGATTTTACCTTGTTCCGGCGAATGTTGACCAGTCTTTGTCGTCGCCGGCGCGAATCATACGATTATGGAATTCATGAGTTAAGCAGCAATACAAGCATTGCAATCCAGAACATCGCGTAGTTCAATGATTTCCTGCGCTTATACTGTACCGAAAAAAGGACCACTGCCAGCACAAGGCCGGTCGCCACACGAACAATCCCCAACGGTTCTCTGAAAGTTGAGAATGGGATAAAAAGAAGTGTCAGACTGTTGGTGAACAACGCCATTGCAGTCGCGTCTTTCGCTCCACCCCAAAGAGTTTTCACCGAGCTGGCTAAACCCCATAGCGTTGGAAACACAATCGACGGACCGAGAATAACCAGGAATAAAGCCAGAGCGGGAAGGCTTTCCGTGCCGATGCGCAGCAATCCCATTAATGGGATCCACTCGAACCCTGTCGCCATATCACCGCCGCTTCCGATCCCCGGCGATCCAAACGTCCACCACAACCAAGCTTGCCAGAGTGCAAACAGCGCTCCCCACGCGATCAACGTCCATTTAGAGGATTTCGATCCGCGCTGCACAAGATCACTGACCAAAGCTGCGATCCAGAAAAGCACCGTCGTCTCTTTTGCAAAGAGCGCCAATCCCAATGCAACTGCCCCCAATACAGGTCTATTTCGAAATCGCCAGAACCACCCGAGGATCACCAACCCATATGCCAGTGGTTCATGAAGGTCCAACCCCACCGCGGCGACAAGACCCACCCATAATCCATAAATCAACGCATAGTACGAGGGGTAACCTCGTTCGATGATGAATACGGCAAGCAATCCTGTAGCCGCAACAAGCACGCCGAGGTTCACGAGCAAAAGAGACCAGGGGATGAGAGTCGGGTTGGCTCCAACAAGTAAACGAGCCAGTACCGGGTAGAGGATCCGTTGATAACGATACGCAGGAACATCAAGATGCTCGGCGACGCTCTCCGGGTTTAGGTCGCGTGCGACATATAAAGCGAATTGCCCGTCGTAACCAGGGTTTCCATCCGGATTGAGATCGGCGTAACGAGTACCGATCTCCGCTAAGGCAGCGGCGTCCATATTGGCGGAGGTCAAGCGCCATAGGATATAGGCACCGGAAATGATGAGTGTGAGGGCCGCAGGCCAGAACGGCTTTACTCGTCGCGCCATCGTATGTAGAGAAACAATGCGAGAACCCAGACGGGAAGGCTCACTGCCGCTCCAAACCAAAATGAGCGTGGTTGATAAGAGAACTCTACTACATGAGTCCCCTGCGGTACCCATACTCCACGGAATAGATAATCTGCATGGTAGAGCTCAGTTTCTGCGTCATCTACCTGAACGCGCCAACCCGGAACCATAACATCCGAAAGAACAAGCCAAGCACCGCCTGCCGTCGTTACTTCGATCTCAACCCGATTAGGATCCTGCCCTTCAAGGAGGTAGTAGGTACCGCCATGCTCCCCTTGGTGGAGGGATGCAGAGCTTGTTTCAATGACGACTTGGTCATCCGGGTTGAAGGAGGGATTGATGACTAGCCGGAGCGCTTCTTCAGCGCTCGAGGCCGGGACAGCATTCGGGATCAGCCTAACCCGGGTTGAGCCTTTAATGGATTCGTACCGGACCGCCTGTAGATCTCCGGAAACCGCAGATGCCAGCCAAGCGACATCCATTAACTGGAAGAGACGCAGCTGATCCGTCGAGGAAAGAGTTCCGAGAACTTCAATCCATATCTGATACCGCTCTGGAACAAAGGGATCGAAGTTATTCGCCGAGGGTACGCTGTCAAGCAAAGTTGTGTTCGGTAAACCGATATCACGGACTACCCGCCAATCAATACCCGGGTCAAATGTGTCGAAGCGGTGGGTTTGAGAGAATTTCAGCGCATACTCCAGATCAGCGGTCATATACAGGCGATGGGTTCGACCAAATGTGACAACGGATGCTGCCTCTCCATCATATACTCCAGGTGAAATTGATGGGTTCAAGCCGCTTCCGGCGATGAGCAAGTCGATCAGCAGGATCCCTCCAGCAAGAAGCATGGTTAATCTCGTCCGGGACTTGTCGACGAAGAGCGTAAGCAACCCAGTAAAAACCAGACCGACACCGGCAATCGCAAATGCACGGACCAAGGTCGGCTCGACGCCTCCCAACCAGAGCGCCCCTAAATATCCCGCCAGACCGACTATCGCCGCACCGGCTGTTCCAAGACGGGTCCAGTAGAGGGCTCTTCCAGAAGGGGTTCTCCATTGATCCGCACCCATCGCAGCCAGGAGGGCGAGCGAGAAAACCAGGAGTAGATTCCAGCGCGCAGGGGCGTGAAACAGGTCAAAGGTAGGTACATAATCGAAGAGGAAGGGGAAGATAGGCGTGTTCTTACCTAGTGCGAGGACCACGGTCACGACGGAAATAAGCGTGAGAAATCTCCCCAAGCTAGAACGTAATCCCTTGCCTCGCAGGCTCGTCACGATCGCGAGTATTGCGAAAATAAAGGGGATGATGCCAATGTAGATCGCATCCTCCCAGAAATTTGCATACCCCCAGTAATTCCCCCTGGAGGGGTTCCCGAATAGGTCAGGCAATAGGAAACCGAGAGCGCGCCATGGCCAGAATGAATATGTCATCGCCAACTCAGGATCCACGGTTGCCGCACGCGCCGTATTCAGTAAATATTCCAGGGTTGGAAACAATTGAGCAGCAGTCAAAACGAAACCCAGGACGCCTGCCGATAGATACGCAGACACAGTTCGAAATCGATCTCGCCATGTATCGAGAGAAATTGCGCGCCAGATAAACCAAACAGCACTTAGACACAGGCTGTAAAAGGCCGTCTGGGCATGTCCCGCCAGCCACTGGAAACTAAAGGCAACCGCTAAAAGGAAAACCGATGGATAAAGTTGGCGGATATTCTTACGGGAAACAGACTCAAATAGCCTATCAGTCGCGTAAATGATCCAGGGCAGCCATGCCGCCGCGTGGTTAATGCTGATGAACCAGGTCCTTGCAACCAGGTAGCCCGAGAGGCTGTAACTCAAGCCGGCGATGACCTGAGCGAGGCGTCCCAATCCAAGCCGCCGCACGAGCAGAGCCATCCCAACCCCCGCCCAAATCAGATGGAGCGTGACGAGAACGCCATGCCCGTACTCCGGTCCGAAGAGGAAGAGCAGTAGATTCGGCGGGTAAAGTAGAGCAGACTGGTAATTCGCGAGCAGCGGAGCCCCCATCCCGAGCAATGGGTTCCAGAGCGGAAGATGGCCCGTCTTGAGCACCTCAAGCGCAAACTGATGCCACGGAACGAACTGGAGCATCGGCGTGCCCCAGTATAGGACTTCACCTCTGACAAGCATCGGTCCAAAGAGCAGGATCGGTCCGATGACGATCAAGATCCAAACTAGATGATTGCGCTGGATTTTCACGGCGATAATGAGACCTCGTAAATACGATATCCATTCTCGTTGTAACGAAGGATCAACGCGGATGATGAATCAGGATCCCACCCCCCCAACTCCCGCTCGAAAGGTCCATAGATGATGAAGTCTACTTGTTGCTCTTCCAAGAACCTCCCGCGCTGAATCGCATCCCACTCCTCGCTAAAGAATGCCGAAACCACAGTCAACAACTCATCCAGGTTGGCGCTTTCCGGGCCATGCCCAACAAGGACCCGCACCGGACCCCACGCCGGCAGCGCATTCCCAGTGTTATATGAAGCCAGGATGATACTATTCTGCGGCGAGATCCTCTCCAATTCCTGGAAGGCTCTCACCTCCCCATCGGGTCTAAAAATAGGGAGATCCGGTTTGGCTGCGGCTTGCATGCCGCCGATCAGGAGAAGAGCGCTTGAAATGAGGGCACACGCTATGGAGAAACTTACGAACATCTTGCCCCATGGGCGGCGGCGCCATAACTCCGCCATCCCCAGCGCGGCAAGCGCAATAATCGCAACCCAGATACCCTCCGGGAGGCGGCGCTGCAGATTGTGGGGGAAATATGCCAACAATGGACCTGCCACCAGCCATCCAATCGGCAGGAGCCATTGAAGTCGGGTTTTCCATACCCTCTTTCGGAAAGGCACAATCAAGAATGGGATCATCAAGCCATACGCCAGGAGATAATGAAGTGGATGTGGCGAGAGGATCTGATTCTGTCCAGTCCACGCCGTTAAAAATGGGTCGGTGGAGAAGGAATATACGAAGTAAGCGAATAACGGCAGCGGCGGGACCATCATTCGTAAAGTGTTGAAAAAGAGAGGCCGGTAGATCTGCGGCTTTCTCTGCAGCAGACTATTAACGAGGACCAGAAGATTATACGCTCCGATCACCGCGGCGAGCGTGAGCACGGATAGAGGCTGGACCAGAAGGAGCAGTAAAATCACACATCCAGCAAGCCATGACCACCTTGGGCTATCTTCGGCGCGCAGGAAAAGGATCACTGCCAGAAACAGCAGCCCGCGGGCGAGGATAAGGTGCGGTAATCCGTAAAATGAGAGAAACCCAAACGATTCAGGCGAGATCCATTCCAATGGCAGACTCCCCAGCCAACTGCTCCCCCCCAATGGGAGAACCACCCACCCCAACCCGCCGCCGATCGTTGCCAGGACTGTCGCCCACCTCCGCCAGCGGAGATCCTCGAGATAAATACTGACAAATTGGTACATCACCCACACGGTGAAGGATATGCAGAGCACCCGAAAGATGTGAAATTGCACGACGAGTTGAATGTGCAACTCGGGAGGGGCAGCCAATTTTCCTAGCAGCAAGTAAGGAAGAAAAGCAATAACGCCATTTTGGATTTCTGTGCTATACGGTGTGCGGAACAACCAATCCCCAATCTGCCCCAAGAGCATTTTTGCGATGTAGGAATTTCCATCTTCCACACCGAAGACAAAGCCTGTGAAATGCCATTCATCCCCTTGAACAGCCATCCCGATCAGATAAGGGATCGTAGTGATCCCGGCCAGGATCACCCCATACCAAAAGCACCAGATCCGTTCTTGTTTCTTCATCGTTTGAACCATAGATAAAGCAGGAGCAGCAATCCAACGCTGGAAATCGCGATCCCATATACGAGGGTTGTCGGATAGAACTGGAAGATTACTTCGTGTTTTCCTGAATCTAATTCAACTGCTCGAAACAAACTACTCACCGTGGTGAGCACAGACGGTTCTCCGTCGACGAACACTCGCCAGCCAGGGTATGCTACCTCACTCAATACAACGACACCCGGACCGGAGGCCTGCAGACGGATCCAGTTCGGTGTCCACTGCGTGATCGTGATCGGCTGCCAGTTCTGGCCGTTATCCGCACTCCCCCTCTCCATCCAAGACCTGGTTCTCGATCCCTCGAGCCGGTAGAGATAGACGCCGTCGACAACCCCGAAAGGGGTGAGCGAGTCATCTTCGAGGGGATATTCTGAGGCGATCCATTCGACGTTTAGCCGACCGAGCGCATCCTTCTCCACCTGGAAACCCCACGGAGTGCTGGGATTGCCATCCGGAAAGGATGGCAAGGTGACATTATAGGCTCCAGCGTCCAGCCCTACAGCGGCTTCCATATAATCGCGATAGGCTGAAAGCTGCAACGGGTTGACGCCATCAGCGAGTTCCAACCCGTTTAATACGGCCTGAGGCTGGGGCACACTGTAAGAGGGGGAAAAAACACGGGAGGCACCATAATCCGATTTGAGAGAACTGACCAATTCGGAACGGTCTGAAAGGATTGCTTCCATCGACTTCGGCTCGATGAGTCCGATATTGAACCAGAGAAGATCGACGACCACTATTCCGAGAACCAGAGGGATGATTCTCCGCAGGGAGATTCGGTCCGCTATGAAGGTGCTTATCAGAGCGAAGGCAAGAATAGCTGTGATCACAGGTCCAAGTTGGCGAATGGAGTTCACTCCGCCGATGATCCCTACCCCAATATTTACAGCCAGGATGAGACTTGTTATCGCAAACAGCCAGATTTTCACACATCTGGTTTTAATAGCACCTTTGCTGGAAATCAGAGCATCGAGACCATAACCAGCGAGGAAAGCCCACGCGAGCGCGCTGAGAAATAGAAAACGGGCCGGTACGCGTAGAACATCCGCCCCAGGGATGGCGCCGATTAGGTTGAAAAGCGGGGTTGCAGGTCCCAGCGCGAGGATGGTTGAGAAAACCGATATGCCGATCCAGAACCAGGGGCGACGGTCAGAATTGAACATTGAAAGGACGGAGATGACCAGAACGCTTGCCCCGAAATACGCCAGCCATTCAGGCGTACCATCCAGAATTGAGATTGTCCCCAACAGCCCTTCGA
The DNA here is from genome assembly GCA_004376895.1 of Anaerolineales bacterium. GTDB lineage: Bacteria > Chloroflexota > Anaerolineae > Anaerolineales > E44-bin32 > E44-bin32. The sequence continues at coordinate 11,337 of SOIH01000229.1, forward strand.
GCGGGAGCGAGAAGATGGCGCGTTCGTTCGCACTGATCCCGCTGCGGGTGGATTCCCGCAGGAATTCCCACAATGGCAGCCCCAAACACGCAGCGATCGCGGCCGCAAATATACCCGCCACCACTCCAGCAAGCGCGATCTTGCGCAATATCTCCGGTTCAGTTTGCCGGTAGCGCAGCGTGCTGCGGATTCCATACGCCACAGCAAACCCGATCAAAGGGATCGACCAGCGCGGATCGGCACGGAAAACGAGACCCAGAACCGCCCCTGCCAGGGCGCTCCATCTCAGCCACCTCTGCCCGGTATGGATCTGACGCAGGGTCTTTGCCGTAAGCAGGAGAACCCAGGGTGTCCAGCTGACCGCGCTAACCAGCCCGACATGTCCAAGCGCGATGTGGGCGACAAACTTCGGCGCGCCTCCAAATACAATACCAACGAGTGCAGCCCCCCACATGCTCAACCCCTCCTCTCGGGCAAGCGCCCAAGCCCCCAAACCCGCCCAGGTGAGATGGATCCAGAAGAGAGTGTTAAAAGCGATCGCACCCGGAAAAGCCACCGCCAGCCAATTTGGAAGGTACCAGAGACCGGAAAGCGGGTCCGCCGCGAAAGGGATGCCAGATAGGATGTTTGGATTCCAGAGTGGAATCTGTCCCCACTCAGCGATCGATTGATTAATCCAAAAGGCATTCGGCCAGTGAGATATCAGCAGATCGCTGAAACCCGCGCCCGGCCAGAACGGCACATGCTGAGGCCGCAATGTGAGCGGCAGGATCCACAACGCGCCGGCAATTGCCATCACAAGAAAGGCAAGCATCCACTCGCGCGTTCTTGTGCTCATTGGGAAACAACCTTGTAGAGTCGAACCTCGTCAAATTCGCCGATCAACTCGAGATCCGCAAGCCATGCCGGATCCCCGATCTCCTGCTCGCGTGGACCATAGAAGACGTATTCAACCCCACCTTCGAGCAGCGTTTGCACGCCTGAAGATGCCGCCCCTCCCGTCTTGAAAAACTCTTCCACCTTTTGTTTTTGTGCATCCGCGTCCGGCGTCTCGAAGGGATGACCGTAGAGAACGCGCAAAGGGGCGAAGGCTGGTATGCGATTTCCCGTCGCTGGCGCCGCAAGGATAAGCGACCCCTGCGGTAGCTTCTCCGCCGCCCATTGATACGCTGTTAGTTCATCCGCGTAATGGACTACGGCTGGCTTACCCTGGGCTACTCCAATCAGCCCGGCTGACACGACCAGCAGATTGGAGGGCAGGACGAGCAGAATGAGAATCACGGTTAGAAGACCAGACCGGGAAAGCTTTGAAGTGAGTGAATGCCATCCGAGCCCCGCTAACGCGGCCATTGGAAAGAAAAGACCGAGCGATAATCGCCTTTGAAACGGGACGGGGATGTAAAGAAGGACCACACCGGTCAAAAGCCAGGATAACAGTAGGCGCCCCTCTTTCGTCTTTGCTGGTTTCGTGCGCCAGATTCCAATAACCGCCAGGATTAAGACCAAACCATACCCTAAGAGGTAATTCAGAGGCGGCGGGGAGAGCGTCTGGTTTTGGATGTTCCAGGCTGAGATCACCGGATGTGCCCGGCTGACCCAGAAATCATAGAGGAGCCATGGAGCCGCTCCGGCAACCACCCCCAGGATCGGTGTGAGATTGGGAAGCGCCCATTGCTTTAGCGCACTCGAGCCGTTCTTACGAAAATGTAGGTTCGCTTCCCAGAGGTACCAGGTGAAACCTACCGCGAAAAGGCTCAGCGCGGAGAAAGGCAGCACCGCCCCGATAACCGTCCCACATAGCAGGGCAAGTGTCAGCCGAAGCCCAGGCCGGTCTTGCAGCAAGAGCATGAACAGGATCCCTCCCAGGAGTGCGGCCGCGGCGAGGGGGAAATGGGCGTTGCCGTAGGCAATGAGAAATGGGATCGATTCAGGGATCATGAGATCGCTGGGCTGCAGATCAAACAGCGGTGCTGTCAGCCAACCCAGACCTGACCCGAAGAGGGTAAGTAGGAGTGCGCTACGTCTCGCTCCTCTCTCTGGGAGCGCAGCTTGAAAGAAAACATAGACAAGCAGGAACATCACACCAGCGGCGATGACCCTGACGGCGTGAAAGACGACAATCGTTGAGATTCCAGTCCAGCGCGAGAGATGGCCGAGGAGCAGATGGTAGACGAAAAGGAATGTTCCCGGTCCCGGCTCCGCGGCGTAGGGTAGAGAGAACAGCCAGGCGCCGTCTGCGCCCTGCTTCATTTTGGCGAGATACGAGAAACCGTCGAGCGGGTTTAGCAGGAATCCCGTGAAGACCGTCCCCGAAGGAGCGGTTGAATACGCGAGGATCGTTGGGATCAGGCTGAGCGTCAGCGCGGCTAAGATCCAGCCGGCGGCGCGTTTCCATGATTTGGGCATCTTCACCGCTAAACATTGTACGTCGAGCCAGTGCAGTATGCCATCCGTACCTTGCGGTGACAACCGTGAAGCATCTATAATCGCCGT
>SOIH01000208.1 GCA_004376895.1 Anaerolineales bacterium
CCTTTTCTCTTCCAAGCCCCCTTGTACAGGATTAGAACCCGTAACCTGGGGGTTACGAGCCTAGCTCTTGAGCTTTGAATTTCAGCCCCCCGGACGAAACGTAGACCGTCAGGCTTTCACTAATCTTGAAATTCGATTTCCTTGGACCCAAAAGGAAAAGGGTGAACCCTGACATCTGGGAGGACGTAGGTGCATTCAATGGTAGCTCACACTAATTCAGCCTTACTATCCGGCCCCTCGATTACTGGATTCCAATAAAGAACATCTGGATCCTGAGTTTCCCACGCTTCACTCTGGACATGCGAATCCGATAATGATGCTCTGGAGGGGTTCTGTAGAATGAAACAAGGGTCAATCTTTACTATCGGGATTTCAGGACCGTGATCGTATCACTCAGATTATTTACTGGCACATTTTCTCGAACGGATGTACATTTTCGGCCATCACAACCTGGGTAGGTGACTTGGAGGCGGGATCAAGCGTGATGTTGCTGTCTATCCATGCTGACGGGCGTACCTGTTTCGTCAATGGGAACGCTTTGCAGGGGTGGACAGTCGAAGGGTGGGTAGCGTGTAATCGGCTCCTCTTCAGTGAGCCAACGCCTATCGTTAATCCCGATGAATAGATCAATTGTTTCCTTGCTCGGTTATATCCCCGAGAATGGATTTCGAATAAACTAGGGTGTCTTCAAATATATACTATCCAATATCGAGGAAGTAGAAGATCGGGCAGTATGGTATCCCATTCGGATGAAGTCAACAGGGTCGCATACGTACCGAAAGATTGGAGGGATGAGTAAAGTAGCCAGCACAGGGTTGATTTATTATTGAAAGGTGAAAACGGAATATGAAAGGTTGAGAACTTATGGATATATTTGAAAAGTGTCAAGAATTCACACGTGCCCGCATTTTACAGGACTCGGGTTTGTACCCGTACTTCATACCGATCCAAAACAGCGAGGGGACGGAAGCTGTTATCGATAACAGGAAAGTGCTCATGCTTGGCTCTAACAATTATCTCGGTCTGACAACGGATCCCAGAGTCCGCCAGGCCGCGATCGATGCAACGAATGAATTCGGAACGAGCTGCACCGGTTCGCGGTTTCTAAATGGAACGCTCGAGCTTCACCTTGAGCTCGAAAAACGTCTTGCGAACTTCGTGGGCAAAGAAGAAGCACTTGTTTTTAGCACCGGCTATCAAGTGAACCTGGGTGTGATCTCCTGTCTGGTGGGCAGGGGGGATATGATCGTGACCGATAAAGAGGATCACGCCAGCATCATCGATGGCGCGATGTTGGCGCTGGGAGAGCTCCGCCGTTTTGGTCACCACGACATGGATCACTTCGAGAGAGTTCTAAAAGGCATCGACGAAAATTCAGGCGCGATGGTTGTTGTTGACGGTTTGTACAGTGTCTCTGGAGAACTCGCTCCACTGTCGGAGATGACGCCCATTTGCAAGAAATACGGCGCCAGATTGATGGTCGACGACGCGCATGGATTGGGCGTGATGGCGCAGGGAAGGGGAACGGTGGCTCACTTCGGGGTGACGGATGATGTGGACCTCATCATGGGGACATTTAGTAAATCTTTCGCCTCACTGGGGGGCTTCATTGCGGGCGATGAGGACATTCTTCATTACATTAAGCATAATGCGCGCTCGTTGATCTTCAGTGCCGCGATGCCAGCTTCGAACATCGCCGCTGCGCTCGCCGCGCTCGACATCATCGAAAAAGAGCCTGAGCGTGTGGATCGCCTGTGGGAGGTCGCCGAACGCATGAAAAGTGGTCTTATAGAATTGGGTTTTGACACTGGGGACAGCGTATCACCCATCATCCCCATTATTATCGGCGAGCAGGAGCTAGCGCTGATCGCCTGGAAGAAGCTTTTCGATGCTGGTGTCTACACCAATGTGTTTGTTCCACCCGGCGTACCGGAGGGAAGATGCCTGCTGCGAACCAGCTATATGGCAACCCATACCGACGAGCAGATTGACCGCGCCTTGAACATCCTGGAGGATGTCGGTCGAGAACTGGGGCTGAATGCCTGATCTCGTTTTAGTCACCGGAGCGACGGGTTTTATTGGCTCCAAACTCTGCAGCAAACTCCTCGCTGAAGGTTACAAGGTGCGTGCTCTTGCCAGGAAGACCTCCTCACTCGCCGCATTGAAAGGTCTCCCCGTCGAGATCGTCGTGGGGGACATCCTCGAACCAGAGAGCCTGACACCGGCTTTGAAGGGGGTAACCGGGGTGTTTCACGCCGCAGCGGAGTCGGCTTACTGGCGGTATCCAGAGCTCGTGCTGCGAACTTCGGTTGAAGGCACACGCAACATCGTCCAGGGAGCTGTCCAGGCCGGTGTACAGTTCGTCGTTCTCACGAGTTCGTATGCGGCGATGGGGGTTCCAGCGTCAGACGAACTGCTGACAGAAAGCCATTATTTCAATCTCCCTCAAGAAGCTTTTCTCTACGGTTACTCCAAGTTCAAGGCGGAGGTTGAGGCCCTCCAAATTGCTGACGGCCAGCTGAGGCTGGTGATCCTTAACCCCTCCATTGTGCTGGGTCCCGGCGACTTTAGTCGCAACAGCGGTTCATTGGTGACAGAGGCCGCGCGCGGTTGGGGATTCTTCTGGTTGGAAGGCGGAATTAATATAATCCATATTGACGACGTCGTCGCCGCTCACCTGGCCGCCGTCCGCAAGGGTCGGTCCGGTGAACGGTATCTCCTTGGCGGCGAAAACCTAACCTATAAATTTGTCTTTTCAACCCTTAATGAAGTCACCGGTCGGAAACCACCGTGGTTGAAAATCCCCCCATGGACGATTAGACCGATCGCCAAGGCGATTGATTGGCTGAGTCGTCTGATCCCCATTCCATTTAGTAGTGGACAGCTGCGCATGAGCCGTCACTATCTATATTGCGATACAACAAAAGCGCGTCGCGAGCTGGGGCTGCCCAAACCACGCCCCTTTCGACAAGCGGCTCAAGAGGCTTACGACTGGTACCAGGAACAGGGAATGATCTAACGGAATCCGACTTTAGCTTAGCGATAACCCGAAGTGATCTTTATATCCATTTGTTCGCATCCTCAATATGTGATGCCGGGAGGCGTTTTCGTTTGCCCCCTTCACCTAGTCTGATTGTATAATCACACAGAGCCTTTGGAGGAGACCCATGTCTGAATTACACATTTCCCCAGTAAAGAACGAAGCCGATATGATGGATTTCATCTCTTTGCCGTGGGAGGTTTATCGAGATAATCCATATTGGGTACCCCCTCTGGTTTCCGAGCGGCGAGATTTTCACAATAAGGATAAAAATCCATTCTTCGAGCACGCTACTGTGGCGTATTTCATCGCTCGACGCGGTGGGAAGGTAGTCGGCACTATCGCTTCCTTCACCAATGAGAAGTACAACGAGTTCCAGGACCTGAACACAGGCTTCTTCGGTTTTTTCGAAGTCCTGGATGATGAGGAAGCGGCTGCAGCGCTGCTGCGCGCAGCAGAAAATTGGGCCAAGGAGGCCGGGCATGACACTATCCTGGGCCCCGCCCAGTTTTCGACCAACGATGAAGTTGGATTGCTGGTTGACAGCTTCGATGACGCCCCCAGGGTCCTGATGACCTATAACCCTCCCCGTTATATGGATTACATCGAACAGGCAGGTTTCCAGAAAGCTATGGATCTTTGGGCATTTGCTCTGCAGATTGAGGACTTCATGCAGAACATCCCGCCTAAATTGTTACGGGTTGTTGAAAAAATCAAGAAACGCCATAAATTCGAGATCCGCCCACTTAATATGAGAGATTTTGACCATGAAGTTGAACTCTTCAAGCGTGTCTACAATAAATCCTGGGAACGAAACTGGGGCTTTGTGCCCATGACGGACGCGGAGATTAACCACCTGGCACAGGAATTAAAACAGATTATCGACCCGGATCTGGCGTTTATGGTAGAGCAGGATGGGGAGGTTGTGGGAGTATCCCTTTCACTTCCTGATCTCTGTCAGCCTCTTCTCAGCGCGTACCCGAATCCCGGCACACCCAACTGGTTATCCATGCTTAAACTCGTCTGGCATTGGAAAGTTCTCCCTCTATTTTCCCCTGACAGCCGGCTTAAGTGGCTGCGTGTGTTTGCATTGGGCGTGATGCCTGAGTTCCGAGGATCGGGCGTTGATGCTCTGATGTACATTGAGACGGCTAAGGTAGCAGCGGCTAAAGGATACAAGCGGGTAGAGATGAGTTGGATCCTTGAAAATAATGATATGATGAATCGCTCCATTCGCCTCCTGGGTGGTGAAGTCTATAAGACATATCGTATGTACGGGAAGCCCTTATAGGCGTTTATAAATGGCAATGACAACCTCAATGATCACCATGACCTCCGTCAGAATCACGGCGATATAGACCTATCTGTTCATAATGAGGGGTGGGAAAGCCATTAAGTAGCGTATCTTCGCCAGGTTTTCTGTCCTAACCACACAAGGCCATAGAACAACAACAGTAGCCCCGGCGTCATGAGCACCTTCATCTCCTGGGGCGCATTTTGGTTTAAACCGGCGAGATTGAAGCTAACGGATGTGCTAATCCACAGTACAGCGATGGCGACATCGAAGGCCGTAAGTTTTCTCCGCTTGAGAGAAGATCGCTCGGCCCTGGCTGCGGCACCCGTCGAAAGCGATGCGACTTTACGGCGCAAACTGAGTACTATCGAAGATGTAGGACACGCGTCGGTGCATTTCAGACAAATGATGCAGTTTGAGCTGTGGACTTTACCGTAGGCATTAAGGTCACCCATCACATCTACCTGCATTTCGCAAGCGCGGTTGCACATCCCACAACCGATGCATTCATCGTTCACTAACCGTATCTTACCCACGCACACGCTACTGAAAACCTTGAGCAGCGCGCCTATAGGACATAGGTATCGACACCAAGCCCGTCGGCCAAAGACATAGAGAAGGACCGGGCCGAACAAGATGGCTGTGATGACGATCGAAATGCCAGTTTGTTGTCCGCCCCAAGGCTCGACATCGGCCAGCCTGAATGTGAACTCTGCCGGGAAACCTCGGAGTATCCAGTTCGACAGCAAGGCACCATAGATCTTGAGGCCCAGAGCGACAAAGGGTATGGCTCCTAAATACAGCAAAATCCGTTGCGGTATCTTGATCTTAAGCTTGTCACCGATCCCCCACTCGATCAGTTCAAGATACCCACCGAACCAGCAAAACCAGCCACAGAAGGCTCGCCCCAGGAGCAGCGCCGAGATGAACGCCAACGCCCAGAAGATAAAGCCGGCGTTGAGCACTCCCCGTGAGAGACCAGAGAAGAATGCCTCGATTCCAATGCTTCCCACAACGTGGATGCCCAGGGTGTACCACGTGACCACATGCACTGTTATCAGCAACATTAGGATTATCCGGCTTAACGTACGCCATCTTTGATTATTCATCTCGCATCAACTACCCTTTGGTTATAACGAGGAGGGGAACTTTCGTCACTCCCTCAATATAGAGAGACGATTAGACTTCTCCCTTCAGCGCGACGATGCGCTCTTCGACGGATTTCACCTTGACCTTTAAATCCTCAAGGTATTCTTCGAGCCAAGCGATCTTTTCCCTGGTTGTCCAGAAGCACGGCTCAATATCAGTATGCCCGCCACAAGTGCAAGGACCACCGTGATGGTGACCTCCGTGCCCACCACTGCGATGACTATCATGTCCGCAACACATTTTCTCACCTCCGATATTTAGAATATGCTAATAAACTAATAACTTTGGGTAAAAAAACTCATCGGGAAACCACAAAGTCCTCACCCAGCGTCTCCAGAATCCTGGATTTATACTGTTCTAGTCTATCTTGGTCGAGCGAGTAATGCACCGAAGAACCTCGTCGATCGCCTTTTACAAACCCGGCTTGTCTCAGAACGCGCAAGTGCTGTGATACCGCAGATTGGGTAACGTTCAGCTCGCGAGCGAGGGCATTAACGCACAATGCACCTTTATGATCGCTCAACAATTTAACCAGCCTCAACCGTGTGGGGTCGGATAGGGCTTTGAATACCTCAGACAGTTCCTGTATCTTGTTCATATATGTGTTATAAGTACCTGCTAATACACTAATATACTAACGATGCAAAAGGATTTTGTCAAGAGTCTGTGTGCAGGAAGAGGCATCTACATTATCCCTAACTTACCTGCAATCTCAGCTGGCCAATGCAACCATACCTGGATTCAACTCACAAGTACAACACAGAAGAACGAAAAAGAGGTTCTTGGTGTTCCTGTCCTATACCCCGAGTGCACTTGACAGTTTGACTCTCTGCGTGTTGGATAATTGAAACCAATGCTCGCTGGGTTCCGAGTAGTCGAAAATCGATAGGCCACTCTTGGAAACCCAGCCTGTTGGGCCAAGTCCCCTGTTTTGGGAAGCGAACTCACACCGCACTGTAGCCGGCGCGGTACGGTGTAACCTGAAGGTACTAGGTTTCCCACGCTTCGCTCTGGACAGGCGCATCATAGCCCCGCTACCTGAGATCAAAGCGCCCGTGAGGGCGCTTTTCTTCGTCAGAGTAGACTTCCAATGATCCGCGCTATCTTAATCTCCTGGGAACCAGAAACCTTCTTCCCATAAGTTGCAACATTCGTTTACTCTTCCCTGTAATTTATAGTGAGAGACGGGTACTAAAAATCAGGCAGATAGCCTGGGATGGCGAGGGGATTTTCAGAGCTTCGACGTAAAGACAGGGAAGTGTGTACGCGGGCGCCATTCGTCGCCTCTACAATTCTCGAAACCCTGGACGCCAAGATCCGTATAGACAATAGCAACACGCGTTTAGTAAAGTGAGATATTATTGGACTTACCCTACGGGTATCGGTGACCTGTAGGTTGAACTGCTTTACGAACTAAGTGAAGTGCAAACATTGGCATAAGATGCTCACGTTAAAGCACATCCTTTTTCGCCTCACGGCTTTATATCGCTCGTTGACGAACGTGCCACTGACGGACGAAGGTCCGAGAATTTCCCATGTGATCGGACAGGGGCGCCCAACAATCCATGAGGGGGACATTCGTTAGATGGGGTACTCACGATCAAGGATTGCGGAATATGTGAAACTTCTGCTCACACACAAATACCTGATCTTTCTAGCGCTGCTCTCTGCGGTCGTCCTCAGCTTACCGGCATTGTGGAGGGGTTGGGGTTTCGAAGACGACATCTACCACCGCGCTATCCTGCTCAAATCATCGCTAACTGAAGCGATGAGGAGCCTTTTTGTGTTCATCGATCCAAGCAACACCCGGGCGCAAATGGAGCTGGGTGTCTTTCCGTGGTGGACACTCGAGACTACCCAGGTTGCATTCTTCAGACCGCTGGCGGTTGTGACCTTCTGGTTGGATTACCAACTCTGGCCCGATAGCTCCATGCTCATGCATGCCCACAATCTTGTTTGGTATCTGGCTGTATGCGCGGGGACCGCGCTGCTCTATCGCAGATTCATGGGACGGAACCTCGCCTCAGGTCTAGCCATCCTGCTTTTCGCACTTAATTTCCCTCACGTAAATGCGGTCTATTCGATCGCCGCTCGCAGCCAGCTTATTGCGACCTTCTTTGGAATCTTAGCCCTGTGGGCGCATGACAAATCATCCCGGGATGATTGGAAGGTTGGTCTCCTTCTTGGGCCGGTCTTCCTGGCGATGTCCTTATTCTCAGCCGAGGCGGGTGTAGCTATCGTTGGATATCTGGTAGCACATGTGATTTTCATCGACCGTGGGGTTTGGAAGGATCGAATAGGGCGGCTCATCCCCTATGCACTTGTCGTGGTGATCTGGCGATTGATCTATCATTCGCTGGGCTATGGTGCCTGGGGCTCAGGTTTCTACCTGGATCCCTTGAGAGAACCTTTTAGATTTGCTCTGAACATCATCGAGCAAGCGCCGATCTTGCTACTTGGGCAATGGATTTTGCCCGATCCGGCTGTGTATGCAGGTTTTTCTACGGTGGGGCAAATCGCCTTCTGGTTACTCGCAGTCGCTGTCCTGATTGTCCTGGCGATGATGATGGCGCCGTTGTTCGGCAAGATCCGACGGGCTCGCTACTGGGGTTTGGGTATGCTGCTTGCAATGATACCGATTTGTGGGGTTTCCTTAGCCAGTGGTCGTCACTTGCTCATCTTGAGCATTGGCGCGATCGCCTTGATGGCCCAATTCATCACCGGCCGCTTCGCCAAGAAAAACAGGTTGCTTTTCCATCGACGGTGGGAAACATTTTCCTTTGTCGTCGCAGTTTTATTGCTGAGTTTGCACGCGCTCGTCTATCCCATTATGGCTTCAACGATTCGATGGGTGGCTGATCCCATCCCGGCGATGATGGAGTTGGGGCCATTGCCCGGCGTGGAGGACCAGGATCTCATCATCGTTAATTTCCCCAGCCCGGGACAGTCGTGGTACTTGCTTCCCCAACGGGAAGTTCACGAACAGCCGATCCCTGCCCATCTGCGTATTCTCGCTCCGGCGCACACGCAGGTTGAGGTGACCAGACTGGATGATCAAACCGTACTGATCAAACCCGAATCGGGTTTTCTATTACCAACCCAGATTGACTTACAGAACGATATTAAACCATTCCCTCTGGCACATATTGCCTACGCCTATCGCTATGGGGATGCTTTTTTCCGGAAAAACGGCTTGCAGATACCCCTGGGCGGGAAGGTAGATCTTCCTGGAATGCAGGTGGAGGTGAATTCGCTCACCCTTGATGGCCGCCCTTGGGGAGCGCGGATGGTATTTGATAGATCTCTGGAGGACCCATCGCTGAAATGGCTGCAGTGGGATTGGGTTCTCGAAACTTATGTGCCGTTCCATGTACCCGAGGTCGGGCAGACTGTGCATGTGGCCGGGCCTTTCTAGGGCTATTCTTATCCTCTAATCGATCCTGGATTCGCGTATGAAGGCCAGGCGCCATCGGGTTGGTTTAGGCTCGGTAGATCCAATTCCCTCATAACAAGCGCCAAATCGGGCGTTATTGGTGTCAAGTCAACGACTTCAATGTAAGATCTAAGTGAGAAGTCGTGGACGAAATGGCTGGATAGGTAAACTATATTTTTACCGACTCGGGGAGGGATCATGAACACGCAGAAAATCATTGTCGTTACCGATAGCTCAGCCTACATCCCGGATGAACTCATGAGCGGGATGGATATTCACGTTATCCCGCTTTCGCTCATATGGGATGAGGATCGATTGCTAGACGGGATCGATATCCAACCGCAGGCCTTCTACGATCGTTTACGGACCTCAAAATCGCTGCCCACATCTTCCCAGCCATCCGCAAAGGAATTTGAGAATTTCTTCCTGGAATGTGGGAAAGATTGCGATGCTATCGTCGCTGTGCTGGTCTCGACTAAGATCAGCGGGACGATCGCTTGTGCCGAAGCCGCCTTGAACGAAATCCACGATCTGCCAATCCGGATCGTCGATTCCCACTCCAGCTCGATGGGTCTTGGTTTCGTTGTTTTGGCAGCGGCACGTGCGGCTGCGGCAGGGAAATCGATCGAAGAGGTGGTCCTAGCAGCAGAGCGCATGCGCGACAATGTACATTTACTGTTCGTTGTTGATACGTTGGAGTACTTACACCGCGGCGGTCGCATTGGTGGAGCGAAACGACTTTTCGGCACCGTGCTGCAAATCAAGCCGATTCTCCACTTTGAGGATGGCTTAATCCAACCGCACTCCCAGGCTCGGACGAGGAAGAAAGCGCTTGAACAGATGTTAGCCACTGCAGAGGAACGCCTATCCGGCAGGGCGATGGTGGAGGCCTGTGTTGTCAACATCGATTGTCGCTCTGATGGTGAGGCGTTGGTGGAGATGGTTAAGGACCGCTTTCAGCTAGAGAATATTTATCTTTCGGATTGCAGCCCGGTCGTCGGGACACATGTTGGACCAGGGGGGCTCGGTCTAGCCTACTATCCTGGAAAATGAGGATTCAGACTCGCCCCACACCGTAGCCGGTGCGGAGTGGTAACTTGAAGGTCCTGGGTGTCCCACGATTGACTTGAGATGAATGGTGACCTATATGAAAACAATTATTAAGAGCGAGACGAAGGAAATCGTCATTGACACTGAGGACCCATTTACGATTATCGGTGAGAAGATCAACCCCACGGGCCGTAAAAAGCTGGCCGCGCAATTGAAAGAGCGCAATTTCGACTATGTTCGTGGTTTGGTACTGGAGCAGGTTGAAGCTGGCGCCGATATACTCGATGTAAACGTTGGTGTACCTGGCGAGGATGAGGTTGTATTGCTGCCGGATGTATGCAAAGTCGTCATGGAGGCGACGGATGTTCCTCTATGCATCGACTCTGCCAACACAGAAGCTCTCGCCGCGGCGCTTGCTGTTATTCCGGGTAAGCCCCTGGTCAACTCGGTAAATGGCGAGGAAGCCTCGCTCAAAGCTGTGCTGCCGGTGGTCAAGGAATTCGGTGCAGCTGTAATCGGCTTGACGATGGATGACGACGGAATTCCACATGAACCGGAGACACGACTTTCTATCGCTGGGAAAATTATTGAACGAGCCGGAAAGATCGGCATCCCAATCGAAGACATTGTCATCGACCCGCTTGTTATGACCATTGGAGCTGACAGTAAAGCCGGTCGGGTTACCCTTCAGACGATCGAACTTGTGCGGGAGGAATTCGGCGTCAACATCAACCTCGGAGCCAGCAATATCTCCTTCGGTCTTCCTGACCGGCATACGATCAACCAGGCATTCCTTGGTCTTGCTATCGCCGCCGGTGCTACCTGTGCCATCACCGACCCGATGAGGCTAAGCCTGACCATCCGCGCAGTTGACCTTCTGCTTGGACGAGACGATTATGCGGGTCGTTACATCAAGCACTACAGGACGCTAGCAGCGGAAATCGAGTCATAAATGACAGTCCTTGAGACGTGGGACCTGCGCCTTGATGTCGACGTGGTATTGCGCAGTCAGGGAGCAGATCCAGCAGCAATCCGCAAGCGCAGCCCGAGTTTGGTTGAGTCTGCCGAAAGAGCGTTGGAGGAGGGAAATCCGCTTCTCCAGCCCAGGGTAATAGCTAGACGTCTTTTTATTGAAGATCTGCACCACGAGCGGGTGAAGCTCGAAGGCGATGGAAGATTATCTGGTGGGCTTATCGCCCAGCATATGGGCGGCGCGCAAGAAGTAGTCATTGTCCTTTGTACTGTCGGTGAAGCGCTTGAGCGTCGAGCCGTGGATATCTCCAAGGAGGACGCCGTCTATGGACTGGCGTTGGATGGTGTGGGGTCGGCTGGCGTCGAGGCGTTGGCTAACGCCGCATGTGCGCTTTTTGAAGAGGAGGCGACTAAAGAAGATTGCCAGGTAACCATCCCTCTCAGCCCGGGCATGGTCGGTTGGCCGATTGAGCAGGGACAGCCTCAGATCTTCGATCTATTGGATGCCGGTGAAATTGGCGTGCGGCTCACCGAGAGCATGATGATGGTCCCTCGGAAGTCACTTACCTTCGTTTTGGGAATAGGGAAGGAATTGATCGCTGGAGGTCGAACTTGCGATTATTGCAGCCTGAAGGAAACATGCCGGTATCGAGATCACTATGACTGATCCCAAGAAAGAACCCCTCACCTACATCATCGATTTTGAGCCCATCGGACGGCGTGTGGAAATCACCCCTGGAGAATCGCTGCTTGAAGCGGCGCATTCTGCTGGCGTCGAACTCGTGTCGATCTGTGGGGGCAAAGGGTCTTGCGATGGCTGCCGTGTGCGCATAATGAGCGGCAAACTATCCTCACCAATGCCCGGCGAGGAATCGGTTCTTACCCCCATGGAGCTTGAAGAGGGCTACAGGTTGGCCTGCCAGGCGAAGCCACTGACTGATGTTAAGGTAGATGTGCCGCCCGAGTCATTGGCCACAACACAGCGGCTTCAAGTAGAGGGGCAGGGTGTGATAGTAGTGGGGAAGAGTATCATCTCCCCCGTTGACTTAGTTTTGGAGCCGGCATCGCTCATCGATCTGCGATCCGACGCTGCCCGCCTGCGCGATGCACTACAAATAGAGGGTTTTGCAAGCGTATCCTTCAGCCCCGATGTGCTCTTCAACCTTTCAGATATTTTAAGGAGGCAGAATTGGCGGGTAAGGGCTGCTCTTCGCGGCGACCGTGTAATGGCAGTGCTTCCCGAGGATGCACGGATTCTGGGCTTGGCTGTTGACGTAGGAACCACCAAGGTTGCCGCCTATTTGCTGGACCTGGAATCCGGGGATGTGCAAGCGGTAAGGGGGGCCATGAACCCCCAGATCAGCTACGGTGAGGATGTTATCAGCCGTATCGTCTACTGCAATGAAAACGAGGATGGTCGCGAGACTTTGCAGGACAATGTGGTTGCTACGTTGAACGGGATGATTGCTGAGATGTGTGGGGAGGCAGATGTTTCGTCGCAACAAATCGTCGAGGCGGTGATTGTGGGGAACACGGCCATGCACCACCTGCTGGCTGGTTTGCCTGTGCGCCAGCTGGCGACGGCGCCCTACGTCCCGGCCGTTGGCGAAGCGCTCGATCTTCCGGCTGGCGAAATCGAGTTGGACATCAACCCCGGTGCTCTCATCCATCTACCGCCGAATATTGCCGGTTTTATCGGCGCCGACCATGTCTCCACGGTGCTTTCAACCGATGTATGGCAAGCGAAAAAAACGGTCATAGCGCTTGACATCGGAACAAACACCGAGATCACGCTGGCAGTGGGTGGGCGGATGCTCTGTTGCTCCTGTGCATCTGGCCCAGCATTCGAGGGGGCGCACATTCGCGACGGGATGCGCGCTGCTCCCGGTGCTATCGAAAGAGTACAGATAAAAAATGGTCAGCCGAACATTTATACCATCGGTGAGAAACCTCCAGTTGGCATCTGTGGCTCTGGCATTTTGGACGCCGTCGCAGAGCTGCTCAAAGACGGGATTATCGATCACCGCGGTTCGTTCCAGGAAGGGGCGCCGAATGTTAGAGAAGGAATGAGTACGCAGCATAAAGAATTCCTTCTTGTTCCTTCCAAGGACACCGGCCATGGGAAAGACATTGTTGTAACGCGAGCCGATGTAAACGAGATTCAGTTAGCCAAAGGCGCCATCCGTGCCGGCTTGGAGATTCTCCTAGAAGAGGGGGGGATTGTCGCTGGGGATATCGATGAATTTATCATCGCAGGCGCCTTCGGGACATATCTGGACGTGGGTAGCGCAATAACGGTAGGTATGTTCCCGGAGCTGCCTCGCGAGCGCTTCCGGCAAGTTGGCAACGCCGCCGGAACCGGCGCCCAGCAAATGCTTATTTCTACTGAACGACGCAGGGTCGCTGATGAGATTCCTGAGCATGTTGAGTACGTTGAATTGACAACTCATGCCGGCTTCGAGAAAGCCTTCATGAAGGCGATGTTCTTGGAATTTTAAATACGCATACCAGCTCTTACAAATTCTGATTCGAATCCGCAACCCCCACTACATGAAAACCGTGGCGTCCAAGCCACGGTTTTTCTGCAATTCTCTTTTACGTTTGCAGATTACGTAGATTCAACTACTAAAGTGCAACTCGGAAATTGGAAACCCAGCCTGCCGATCCAAAGCCCGCTACCTGAGAACGGAGCGCCCGTTCTCGGGCGCTCCGTAAGGCTTCATCGGTTTGGCTCTGAAATCCTTTTCCCTCACTGCCTGAAGGAAGATTGCGTTCAGAGAGAGACTTGAGGTCGCTGGTGAACCCAGGGCTGCGCCCGCTCTAATTGACCCGCCAGACGAAA
>SOIH01000185.1 GCA_004376895.1 Anaerolineales bacterium
GTAACACAGCTAGGATCGACGGCGACGGTGAAGGCGCGCGACTCAGAGAAAGAACCCTGGACGCCCCCATACATTGGGGCTACACGCCAGTAGTAGGTGGTGCAATCGGTTAGCTCATCGGTAAGTACATAGGTGCCGGGGATGCCGAACTCTCCCAACAGGTTCGTACCGCTGAAGCCCGAATCAGTTTGCAGGTCGACGAAGTAGCCCTCGGGCAAACACTGAGGTTCGCCTACCTGGTAGTGCAGTTCGGCGTACAGCTCCCCAATGACCTCGCCCGGATCGGGCGAGAGCAGTTCCGGAGCGCCCATCTCACCGGCGGTCGCACACAGAGGCCCGGTGAAGAATACGCGTGTAGACGAGTCCGGTCCATTCACCCCGTCGGTCCAGGCGCGCACCTTCCAGAAGTACTCGGTGGACGGCTCCAGGGCCATTTGAGGATAAGGGGCATCGCTCAGTGGCCAGGTCAGCTCGCCGTCCGTCATGCCTGCCCGAGAGTTGCCAAAATGCCGGTCGGGAGAGATTAGAAGTTTGAACTGTTCGGGAGTGCAGTCTGGATCAAATTCCCACTGAAACAACTCAGGAGTCAAGGTGTCGATCGTAGGGGCAGTGCCGACATTGGAATAGTGACCGGGGGAGGTGATCGTAGGTGGTTCCAGATCCGCGGGTGTACAGGGGTCCGCGCTGGGACGGTTGCAGGCCGTAAGCCCGAGCCCCAATACGAGCAGCGAGGATAGCAGCAACAGCTTCTTCGTCATGACCATTCTCCTTGCGTTGGTTACAGGCCACCAATAAAAATGGGTCTGCAGGAACGGTGTCAGGGAGCTTCTATGTATAGAACGTGAAACTTCTCAATTTGTGACAGTGGTCACGAGCTTTGATGAATTGTATTCATCCCGTAGAAACGCGCTACTCAGCGAGAATCATCCATCTTTGCTAGATGCCCCATTAACTAGTGAAGGACCAAGACCCTTGGTTAATGTTCTAATGGTTCGGTTTTATTGAGCGTGCTTAACAATCCACGGATTGAAGGGGAAGTGTCGAATGCGGGTGATGGTTGACACAGGCTTTGAAATGGGCATAATTGGAGTCGTAACCTATAAAGGCTAAGACTGAGGAAAGTAGGCGGATCGAACTCGCCAGAGAGGCTGGGGCGTGGCTGGAACCCTGGTCCGAGAGAGTCCCGTTGAAGTTCCCTCATGAGCCGCTCGGGGGAACGCCTCGCGAGAGGCCAGTAGTTCGGGCCGGAACCCCACCGTTAGCGACGGGGACCTGATCGCCGTATGTTGAGATTTGCAGCGGCGGCCGTCGGGATTGAGAGGGCCCTTAGGGGTCAACAAGGGTGGTACCGCGGGATTGCTCTCCCGTCCCTTGATCGGGCGGGGGTGTTTTGTTTAAAGCGCCGTCTGAAACGGCGCGAGTGAGTGAAAAGGAGCATCGATGCTGAAACGTCTGGACGAACTTGAACGGGAGGCACTTAAGAATCTGGAGGAAGCGTTGGATGAACACACGCTTCAAGCCTGGAAGGTAAGCTACCTGGGACGTGCGGCCGAACTGGGAAAGATCACCGAGAGTCTGCGGGAGCTGTCGAAAGAGGAACGTCCTGCTGTTGGGCGGCGCGCGAATGAGGTCAAGAAGGCGTTAGAAGCCGCCTATGAAGGGCGCGAAACGTCCATGCAGCAAGCCGCGGTAGAAAGAAGTTTGAGGGAAGAACGACTGGATGTCACCTTGCCCGGCCGCAGCATGTCGCGCGGCAGGATCCACCCTGCCAACCAGATGCTTCGCCGCATCTATGCGATCTTCGCCGAGATGGGCTTCCAAATCTACCGTTCACGCGAGGTGGAGACGGATGAATATAACTTTGGTCTCTTGAACATGCCCCCCTTTCACCCTGCCCGGGACCTCTGGGACACCTTTTACACCACCGGAGAGGGCGTGCTCTTACGAACGCACACTTCTCCAGGGCAGATACTCGTGATGCGCGAGCGTGCTCCAGAGCCGATACGCGTAATCCTGCCGGGGATGTGCTATCGCTATGAGCAGATCTCGGCTCGGTCGGAGATCCAATTCAATCAAGTCGAAGGGTTGGCGATCGGAAAGAATATCACCTTTACCGACCTGAAAGGAACGCTAGTCGCCTTTGCTCGCCGTCTATATGGAGATGAGGTACGCACGCGCTTTCGAGCGGCCCACTTCCCCTTTACAGAGCCCTCAGCCGAGATGGATATCGAGTGTTTCGTCTGTGACGGTGAGGGATGTGGGGTATGTAAGAAGACCGGGTGGCTGGAGGTCCTGGGTTGCGGCATGGTCCACCCTACCGTGCTGGCCAACGGGGGCTACGATCCTGAGATCGTCTCCGGCTTTGCTTTCGGCATGGGACCTGAACGCATCGCCATGAATATTCACCGTATTGACGACATCCGCAACTTCTGGGCGAATGATCTGAGATTCTTACAGCAATTCTGAGCCCCAATCGGGCTTTAAATAGGATGACAAGGGAGGCTTCATGAAAGTTCCCATAACTTGGCTGCGCGAGTTTGTCGATATTGAACTTCCAATTCCCGAGCTAGCCCACAGGCTGACTCTGGCCGGACTGGAGGTGGAGGAGATCCGCTTTGTTGGACTTCCACAACCAGAGGAAAAGATAGAGGGCCATACCGGTCGCAAGCGAAGCATCGGAACGAACGTAACAGGACTAGCATGGGACCCCGAAAAATTCGTCGTCGGGGCGGTGTTAGAAGTCATGCCTCATCCGGACGCAGATCGCCTGGTGCTGTGCCGTTTGGATGATGGTGAACAGGAACACACCGTGCTCACCGGCGCGCCCAATCTTTTCCCCTATAAAGGGCAAGGAACCCTGAAGAACCCTTTGAAGGTAGCCTACGCACGCGAAGGAGCCACACTTTTCGATGGCCATATCTCTGGTTGGGAAACCTTCACGCTCAAGCGGGCGAAGATCCGCGGGGTAGAGTCTTATTCGATGGCCTGTTCGGAAAAAGAACTCGGTATCTCTGAGGAACATGAGGGCATTATCATCCTCGACGAGGACGCGCCGGTTGGGCAGCCACTCGTGGAGTACATGGGTGATGCGGTCCTAGATATCACGCTCACGCCCAATGTATCCCGCAATGCCAACATCCTGGGGGTGGCACGGGAGGTAGCTGCGCTGACAGGGGCGGCGCTGAATGAGCCCTCCTACGAAGTCCCATGGAAGGGTCCTTCGATCGATGGGCGGGTGAGCATCGATATCCGCAATCCCGAACTGAACCCGCGCTTCGTACTGGGACTTGTTGAGGGGGTAGATGTTGGACCCAGCCCATACTGGGTGCAGCTCCGCCTGCAATTAGCAGGGATGCGGCCGATCAATAATATCGTTGATGCCACGAACTACGTCATGCTTGAAATTGGCGAACCTCTGCACGCGTTTGACTTCGATGTCCTCGTCGAACGCGCCGGTGGAAACGCGCCGGAGATCATCACCCGGCTTCCGGAATCGAAGGAGCGCATAACCACACTCGACGGCGTCGAGCGGTCACTGGACGATTTCACGGTCTTAGTGACCGATAGCGCCGGGGCGCTTTCGATCGCCGGCGTGATGGGGGGCGCCGAGTCAGAGGTTAGTGAGAAGACCACCCGCGTTTTGCTTGAGGGGGCTTCCTGGAATTTCATCAACATCCGCCGGACGGCAGGGTCGCAGAACCTACAATCCGAAGCCTCCTACCGTTTCGAGCGCGGAGTTCCCCCGGCGATGGCGGAACGGGGGGTCAAGCGCAGCCTGTCCCGGATCCAACAATTTGCCGGTGGCGAAATCGCCCAGGGGCTTGTTGACGAATATCCATTGCCGCCAGAGCCGTCGATTGTAGAGATTTCCCCAGTTGATGTGGAGCGCTCGCTCGGGATCCGACTTGAGATCGATGCTATCGAGGAAATACTCGGTCGGCTCGGTTTTGAGATCGAGAACAAAGGGGAAAAGCTGCATGTGACAACGCCAGATCATCGCATGGATATCGGTGAGGGCATCGTAGGTGTTGCAGACTTGATGGAAGAAGTGGCACGGATCTATGGTTACGACCGTCTGCCGGAGACAATGATCTCTGATGAGATCCCGCCTCAGTACAGCAATACAGCCCTGGAGCGTGAGGAGCAAATCCGAAACCTGCTCGCTGGTCTTGATTTACAGGAGATCGTAACCTATCGCCTAACAGCCCCAGACCATGAAGCTAGAATCTTGCCCACCGGGATGAAACCCGACGATAGACCGTATATCCAATTAGAGAATCCAATCAGCGTCGACCGTATGGTCATGCGCCACAGCTTATTAGCAAGCGTACTGGAAATCGTGGAAAGCAACGCCCGTTTCCAGGAGCGCATCGCCGTGTTCGAAATTGGACCGGTTTATTTGTCTGCTGAAGAGGGTGAACTCCCGGTCGAATCGCTCAAACTCGCCATAGCGCTAACCGGACCGCGCGCGCTTCCTTCCTGGCGGGAACCATCATCAAAGGAATTCGACTTTTTCGATTTAAAGGGCATTCTCGAGGCGTTGTTCGAAGGTCTTAAGGTCGGGATAGTGGAGTATTCCCCGGGGGAACACCCATCATTTCATCCCGGAAAATGCGCGCGGATATTGGTCGATGGAAAGCAAGCGGGTGTTATGGGAGAGCTTCACCCTCTAGTGAAGGAGCGCTACAATTTTCAGTCCTTTCCTCTTCTTGCTGCAGAATTGGATGTAGAAATGGTCATCCATGCGATCCCTGAATCGATTGACGTGGAATTGGTCAAGGCCTTCCCGCCCGTATTGGAAGATCTCGCGATCGTCGTCGATGAGGCAATCCCAGCGGAACGAGTCCTTGGCGTCATCCGGAAAGCGGGAGGGGATCTGCTGGAGGACATCCGCCTCTTCGATCTCTACCGGGGCGAACAAATCGAGGCGGATAAGAAGAGTCTGGCATATGCCCTGACGTATCAGGCTCTGGATCGAACATTGACAGATGAAGAAGTGGCAGGGCTGCGGAAGAAAATCGTTAAGGCGTTAGAGAAAGAACTCGGCGCCTACCTGCGATCTTAGTCTTTCTCCTCGGATAAGGCTTCGGCGCGTTGGATCGCCATAGAAGCAAGTTGTGCCACGACCATCAGTAAATGGTGGTCTTCGGTTGAAAAATCTCGGTCACCGAGTTTGTTGATCGCTTCGATCACACCGAGAATGCGCTCGCCATCAAGGAGAGGCACACAAACAAGTGCTTGCGTGTGAAAACCCATAGTTTCATCAACTTGGTTGAAGAAACGAGGGTCTTTGCGCACATCGAGGACAATTGCGGGTTCACGATTATCCGCCACCCATCCGGCGATACCCTTCCCGGGTGGCAGCTTGTAGCCCTGAAGGCGATCACGTGCTTCGCCGCGGACAACAACGAATACCAATTCCTCAGTCTCATCGTCTCGCAGGAGCAGCGAACCATCGCGTGTTCCCAAGACTGCCAAAGCGGATCCTAATAGATCATCAAGGACATGGATCAAGTTTGTTTGAGGTCCCATGCGCTGGATCAGATCCTGGATGGCGCTTAAGCCGCGCACGGAGGAGCGCAGGATTGTCAGCTCCTCTCGTAGTTCTTGATTCTCCTGGTTTAGTCGGGAGACCTCTGTTTGCAGAAAGCGTAGGGGGTCGCGGGTATCTACCATGATGGGTCCTTTAGATAGGTTGATATTAGCACAAGTAGAATTCCCAGGAAAGTTCATTTCTGGACGGATCTCACCGAAATATCGCCTTTGGGGATTATCCCCGAGTTGGATTAATATGCGGTGGCTTGCACATCGGGCATGATATGATGCCCGTCATGCACTCGTTAGGGCGAAAACGCCGATTGTACAATAATGGGGAGCGAGGGCGGTCCTTACTCTTAAATGAGGTATCAGCGTGGAGGGAATAACTGTGTGATGAATATATATTTCTCATGCTCTCTCACAGGAGGGAGGCAGGACGAATCAGTCTACATGACGATTGTGGGTCATCTATTGGAGATTGGACATGACGTGCCCACCGCGCACCTCGCTCATCCGCAGGTGATGGATTTGGAGCGCGTTGTAGACGCCGGAGAAGTCTATGAGCGGGACATGGCCTGGATCGAAGCCTGTGATGCGGTTATTGCTGAGGTGAGTACGCCATCACACGGAGTGGGGTATGAGATCGCTGTAGCGCTCAAGCGGGGAAAACCGGTGCTGTGCTGTTACCGTGACGGTGTGACTGTGTCGAAGATGATCACAGGAAACGACTCGAAAAGGCTGACGCTATGCACCTATCAAGGGACTGAAGACGCGCTGACGGCGATTGATGATTTTCTGCAAGCGCTGCCTGGCGCATGAGAGAGACTGAGGGTAAGTTCGCATCCCCCGAGAAGAAATTGGGGGATTTTGTTTTATCCAGCGTGCAGTGCCAATAATTGTGGGCGCGAATTTGCTTGCGTGTTGTGTTTGTTGATATTGAGTTGTTTTCACACAGCTTCGACGCTCTTTATGTCGGGGAAGAACTGACGGACCGAACCCTCTACCCAACCGCGGAGTGTCCCTTCTGAGAGATGACAACCCTCGCAGGCACCGCCCATCTTCACCTTAAGAACCTCCCCGTCGAAGGAAACCAAACGTACCCATCCACCGTGATATTGCTCGATGTATGAACTGACGACTTCCAACAACGCCCGCATTCGCTCTTCCGGCGGGGCGTCTATGTCATGGCTATGATTGGCTGTTATTGACATACCTGCCTCCGATCGTGGGTTTGTGCTTTCTCAAAGCGCCTTGGTGGCGACACCATCCCTCAGTAATCTAACCACATGTGCATGCGTATTTTGCAGTCGCTGCGCGATCACATCTGCTAAACGTTCAAGGATGACCACGCCCGCATCAGGATGTTTCTCGCATAACATGGTGAGGTCCTCGCCCTTAATGCTCAAGACCAGACTTGGTTTAATGCTTACAGCACAGGACGTGTAACTCTTGCGCCCGAGTGCCGCGGACCAGCCGAAAACACCCCCTTCTTCGATCTCGGTCACAGGTATCACGTCCCCATCATGAGGCTTAAAGCGGATAGCCACCTTGCCCGAGATCAAGAAGTATAACCTCTCGGCGCGGGCATCCTGCTCGAAGATCACATCACCTTCTCCAAAGGTTTCTGAGTCAAATCTTTTTGCCAGGAGATTGAGGTGTTTTGTGTCGAGCCCCTTAAATAGAGGTAGCGAATTGAACGTATCCCGGTTCATAGCCTTAGTTCAGCAGGTGGCGACTTCAGTGTAGTTTGGCTGTTAATGGGCTTCGAAGTGGATTCTTTCCCGATCTGTACGACAACCGTCACATCCTTCGGATTATGGGTCCTATTGCACAGCCTCAAGAAAAATACCTTGACGCAACATCTAATTGTAGGTATATTATCAAACACAGGCAGGCATCTGGGTGCCCCCCTCACCTAGATGTTTGTCTGTGTTTTTAACTAGGATTTTCAGCTTTAATTCTATTGAGAAGAATGTGAGAAAGCCGCTAAGTTGTGCCGGGGAAGCTACCTGTTATAGGTCGCTCTTCCCTGCTGAGCGGACCCTCGTGATTTCGGGATTTACGAAGAGCGGGTGATCCGGGCGTCTCGTTTAAGGAGCTGTTCCGCTCGTTCTAAGTCTTCCGCTGTGTTTACATTGAAGAAACTCAAACCGGAAGGATCAAGCTCGGAGAGTTCGGGCTCTTCGATGGGGAGGACATGTACTTTCGGAAAGAAACTAACCATTCGTTGTTCGCCGGATTCCAGCACCGCTTCCACCGCGGGAAGGCAGCGCACCCTGTTATAAACTGATTGGAGCGGTTCGTACTTGTCCCCATGTTTGGGGACGATCATATCGGCCTCATGCGCTCGGTTGAGAAGGTGCTCGAGCAATTCACGACTCACGAAAGGTGTATCGCAAGACAAAACCAGGACGACCTCACCCTGCGCAGCTCTAAGAGCGGTTTTGAGACCGTGCAAGGCGCCAGTGCCGGGGACCTCGTCGGGCGCCATCCGCAGATTGAGATGGGTCAGAGTCTCCGGGCGATTGGTTGTTATCAGGATTTCGTCCGCCAGACCATCGACTCGACCGAGCACTCGCTCGATGAGTGGAGTCCCCGCCAGACGGATCAGAGCCTTATCTTCCCCCATACGGCTGGATTTCCCGCCCGCTTGAATAGCAATGGTGATCATGGCTACATTTTACCCTCGCTGATAACGCCCTGGGGGCGGGTGATATAATTCGCAATAATCTCATGACAACTCTAGCCGAAGTGCTCGATGCGATGACCATCCCCGGAGAGCTTTACACGGCGCTCCCGAATGGGGACGTGCGCTGTTTCGCTTGTGGTCATCGCTGCCTGATTCGGGACGGTCGGCGCGGGGTATGCAAGGTCCGCTTCAACGATGGTGGAGAGTTGCGTGTTCCGTGGGGTTATGTCGCAGCTTTGCAGTGTGATCCCACCGAGAAAAAACCTTTCTACCATCTTCTTCCGGGCTCAGATACGCTAACATTCGGGATGTTGGGCTGTGACTTCCACTGCTCCTATTGCCAGAACTGGGTCTCGTCACAAGCTTTGCGTGATCCCGCCTCTGACGTCTCCGGAGCCTACCTGCGCCCAATCGAACCGTCCGAGATGATTGAGTACGGACTTAATATGGGGGCTCGGGTTGTGGCTTCTTCATACAACGAGCCTTTGATCACTTCCGAATGGGCCGTCGCAGTATTCAAGGAGGCTGTGAAAGCAGGTTTGAAGTGCGCTTACGTCTCAAATGGAAACGCGACACCGGAAGTGATTGATTATCTCAGCCCATATCTCAGCGGGTTTAAAATTGACCTCAAGACAATGCAGGACCGGAATTATCGTGAGTTGGGCGGTGTACTCCAACATGTGCTTGACAGCATCAAGTTGGCGCACGAACGGGGCCTCTGGGTGGAGGTTGTCACGCTTATCGTCCCGGGCTTCAACGACAGCACCGAGGAATTAATGGAGGCGGCCAGGTTTATCGTCTCTGTGTCGCCGGATATTCCCTGGCATGTCACCGCATTCCACAAGAATTACCGGATGACCGATACGGAGGACACCACTGTCGATATGCTGATCCGGGCGGCTGAGATTGGCCAGGAGGCCGGGTTGCAATATGTATATGCCGGGAACCTTCCGGGCCGGGTTGATCCTTATGAGGACACCACCTGCCCAACATGCCAACAGAGTCTGATCCGGCGTTATGGCTTTGTGATCCTGGATTATCAACTGACCGGGCAGGGAACTTGCCCACATTGTGGAATCACAATTCCCGGAATCTGGCCTGAGTCGGTCGATGAAGTGAGGTATGGTTCGGCAGCGGACCTGTTTTCAAGGCGACCGCGCATTGTCCCGTAGTACGCCTTCGCAAATGTGGTGTTGGATCCCAGAGGAGCGTAACGGTTGGAAACCAAATTAATACTAACGTACGATCCAATACCGGAGCAGCGAGAGGCTTATTTTCGTTATGTCCTGGGCGAGTTTGTGCCCACAATGGAGCAGATGGGTCTGAGGATGTGCGAATCTTGGCATACCGCTTACGGATCCTACCCTCTCAGGCTTCAAGGTTTCACAGCTGACGACAGCGATGCGATGGCAAGGATTCTGAACTCTCGAGACTTCAAGCAGCTTGAGGAACGGCTGCAGGAGTACGTGGTCAATTACCGGCGACGCGTCGTCCCCCGTAAAAAAACTTTCCAGTTTTAGTCACAAAAACAAGTAATTACTCAGGCCTCTCGCGGCATTGTCAGTCATTCTGAGTATCCCTTCGGCGTTGCTCCCCACTCCCTTCGGTCGGGGACTTCGCCCCCGATAAAACCGGGGACTTCGCGGGATAAATTCCTCGACGAAGAATCTCGCCTATCCACAGATGTCTTTTAGGCGTATCCGAGATCCTTCGCTCCCTGTGGTTAACCAGAATGACATGCCTGAGTAGTTCAATAAAAAGATATTACGGGAGATGAGCAGGTGAAGAGAACAGTCCTTCCGGCGCCTTCGGCATCAACTGCTGACGAAGCGCCATCGCGAGGCGAATTATCCAGGGTAATATCTTCATATTTATCACCTTGCCGTTCTTGTTCTGTGTGCAATAGGCGCATGCATCCAGTCTGCATCCGAGTCGTCGGTGACAGCTTTCACAATGTGATGTATAATTGCGCCGCCCTGGCCTATCGAACATCGCAGCTGCATTGAAACCAACCCTCACCAAAGCCCAGCCAGGGCTTTTTTTATATTGCAGATTGACCTGCGTTCATCGGAACGCAAGCTGAATCGGAATTGTTTCTCTTGTCTGGAGGAGATAGCCTGATCGCCGTAAGGCTGGCGTTGCCCGTCCTCATTCGCGCGAGGCGCCCATAAGACCTATTGGTGTCCGTCAGGATTCTAGAGAGGGAATGCCCGCGCACAGGCGCGGTATTGCTGTTGTACGGGATAGAAAGAGATCAGATAACGCCCAGTTCCTGGCCAACGCTCTTGAAGGCGGCGAGTCCTTTGTCGAGGTCCTCCCGGGAGTGCGCCGCAGAGATCATCACCCGGATTCGGGCCTTGCCGCGCGGGACAGTCGGAAAACCGAGAGCCATGGCGAAGATGCCCTCCTCGAAGAGTCGCCGGCTGAAATCCTGCGCCAGGGCTGCCTCGCCCAACATGATGGGTGTGATAGGCGTTGTGCTTAGGCCGGTATCGAAACCTATCTCCCGCATTGCGCGCTTGAAGTAGTCCGTGTTTTCCCAGAGTTTGTCGACCAGATCGGTGGACTCTTCGAGTAGATTCAGAGAGGCCAGGCAAGCGGCCACATCCGGGATGGTCATTGCCGAGGAGAACAGGAAAGGACGCCCGCGCTGCCGCAGCCAGTCCACGATTATCTGGCTGCCCGCCACTACGCCGCCGACGACGCCGAAGGCTTTCGAAAGCGTGCCCATTTCGACGTCCACTTTGCCATGCAGATTGTAGTGATCAACGATGCCGCGCCCGCCTTTACCGAGGACGCCCTCTCCATGGGCATCATCGACCATCAGCAAGGCATCGAAATCTTGGGCTACCCCGTATAGTTTATCGAGCGGAGCGACATCCCCATCCATGCTGAATACACCATCGGTGATGATCAATGAACGACGGTAGCCATCGTCCTTACTTTTTTCTATTTGCACCCGCAGGTCATCCGGATCGCAGTGCGCGTATCGGATGACCTTGGCGCGCGAAAGTCTGCAGCCGTCGATAATACTGGCATGATTGAGTTCGTCTGAATAAATCACGTCTTCCTTGGAGACAAGAGCGGGGATCGCGGCCAGGTTGGCGTTGAATCCGGATTGGAAAGTGACCGCCGCCTCTACGCCCTTGAATGCTGCTAGGCGGCGTTCAAGCTCAAGGTGGATGGCCATCGTGCCGGCGATTGGCCGCACGGCTCCCGGGCCAACCCCGAATTCGTCGATCGCCGCCTTGGCGCTCTCGACGAGAAAGGGGTGGTTGGCGAGACCAAGGTAGTTATTCGAACAAAAGTTAAGTACTTCCTTGCCGTCCACAACAAGCCAGGCGCCTTGAGGGGAACTCAAGGTGCGGATGTTGGTAAAGAGACCGGATTTCTTCAAGTTCGAGAGTTCATCCGCGATCCACTGGGTTCTTGATTCTTCTGACATTGATCTCCTCGCGTTAATTATTTGGTGCTTCTTCCATCGCGGAAGTGATGATCAGCGCTTCCTTTCGGTCATGCGAGAGGCGCTTTATCCTTAGTTCGCGGCGTTGTGCTGCGGACCGATCGGGCTGGCGCTCTGTATAAACGAGCTGTAAGGGGCGTCGTGAGCGCGTGTAACGTGCGCCTCGGCCAGCGCTGTGTTCCTTCAGACGACGGGTGGGATTCGTTGACCAGCCTGTGTAGAACGATCCGTCGGCGCATTCGATGATGTAACAGAAATACTCGGACACGGGGGCATTATACGTCTCCCTGCACAAGTGACCAAATCCAGGGGGAGCCCCTCGAAGGGTATGTTTGTATGACCGAAGTTGATGGGAGGATTTCGAGATTGCCATCGAGCAGCCACTGCGCTTGAGAATGTGGTCTCAAGGGCATGTGCAGCGATATATGGCTATTTTCTCTCAGGTACCTACTTGCCCTCGCTTGGTTTCGCTCGGCGAAAGCCGAGCAAATTTGCAAAGATCCCGGCCGATGTAATTCTCTCCGCCGGTCGCAGCTCAGCGCTGGCCCAATCGTTCTGTTCACGCGCTCGAATCCAGGATTGGTGCGCGCGATCGGCTTCCTTTAGATAGTCAGATATTCCCGGTCCATCTTCTTCCGCCAGCACCTCGCGCAGGTCATGCAATTCTTGGATGAATTGGTCGAGTTTATCGAGGACTTTCTGTCGATTCAAAATCAAACGCTTCTCAAAGACAGTTAACGGAATAGTACTGCATAAGCTCGTCGCATGCGCGAAGTTGCGACCGGCTACGCGCTGGAGCTCCTTCCAGGATGTGGAGTGTGCGGCTGCCTGAAGAAGTGCGGCGCTTAGCAGGACTGGGAGCTCCTCCGTGGATGCCAGCGTGGCATCGTGCTCGTGCAAGTCGATGAAGAAAGGGGTGGCTTCGATGATTGATGCCAGGTTAACCGCCACAGCCAAAGCGATTTCCGAGGCATTGAGCGGAGCGATGATAGCGAGCATTCCATCCGCGTAGAGATCCGCGCGAGGCTCTTCTGATGGCGCTCCCCCGCTCGTCAGGCTTGATGGACCGACGATGGGTGTAGCGCCGATGTACGATCTCCCTTCAGGAAGATATTCCTCTGCCCACTTAAAGAAAGGTGCCTTTACTTGAGCAGTCTCTATGATGACGGCGCCCTCTTTAGTTTTTGCCCCGAGATGTTCAAGGTAGACCTCAACTTCGTCTATGGGAAGGGAGAAGATCACGATGTCTGCGCTCGCGATCGATTTTCGGGGATGAGATACAAGGCGATCGACAGCGCCAGCCTTTTCGGCGCGCTTTGAAAGAAGCCGATCGGGATCAAATCCGATTCGAACGATATCGCCATCTGCGTCATTGAGCGCCATACCGAGTGAGGCGCCAACCTGATCCAAACCGATGAGTAGTATTTCGTATGCCATTTTGATACCTCAATTCATCCCGTCGGCTGCTTGCAGCCGTTTAATGAGTTCCTGAACATTCTTCCTAATGGATGGTAGCGCATGCTCTTGATGGTAGCGAATAAGGGTGACCAGCGTTTCTGAGCCGCCCTCTTGTTGGACCAATGCAGCCCCCCACTCGGGGTGCTGGAGTGCGACGACGAATGGTTTTCGCCAGCCGCGCGGTTCACCCTGGCCCCAATTTAATACCTGATTTGGGAGTATCTGGTTCGTTACCACAACTAGAGAACGCTCCCAGGCTCGCAGCGAATTCTGGGACTTTCCCACATCATGCAACAGAGCAGCCATCAAGAGGTCCGAATTCTCCTCCCCTTGGTCAACCAGCGTCTGAAACACCCGAATACCGTGAGATTGATCTGGGTCACTCATCCGGAAAAAGAGCGCAGCCAAAGACGGATCGAGTATCTTAAAGACGAACCTTCTATGATCTCGCTTTCGTTTGGCGGTGAGCAGGTGTCGGAATTGACCCGCTCGATAAGATATTCCCATATGCTAGAGGACGAGCAGCCTCATGATGCTCATTGCGGGTTTCAGCACAACGACCCCGAGGATATCTAAACTTCCAAAGCTCCCAAGGATGATTAAACCCATCAGGATATACATCCCATAGGGTCGTATCTGCAGCAGGATCTCCTGACCGCGCGGCGGGAGGAAAAAATCGAGAATTTTCTCTCCATCGAGCGGAAAAATCGGAAGGAGGTTGAAGAAAAGCAGGATTAGATTGATCCAGATGAATTCCACAAAGAATTGGGAGAGGAAGGATGAGGATGTAACTGAGATCAGTCCAGCCCGAATCGGGATCGTGGCGACAATGGCGAGCAAGAGATTTGAGAATGGGCCCGCGCCGGCGACGATCATTAACCCGGCTGGAGATCTGCGCCGAATGGCGTATGGATTGATTTGTACAGGGCGAGCCCAACCGAAGCCGGCGATAATGAGCATCAACGAACCTACCGGATCGAGATGAACGAGGGGATTAAGCGTAAGCCGACCTTGCAGACGGGGTGTGTCGTCTCCGAATTGGTCGGCAGCCAGGGCATGTGAAAACTCATGCACAGTAAAGGCAATTACCAGTGTTAAAACACGTGAAATTAACGTAGTAAGCGATAAACCCAACATGACGGACGGATTATACCATTTAGGCGGGTGTTATAATCCGGCTCCCTGGGGATAATCCGTGTGTGTATTTAGCCATTTGTCTACCCTATGACGAGTCTGCAATAGACTTCATGGGTGGAGAACCGGAACAATCTTGATTGAGCTCTCAGGACCAAGTATCAGCGAGTCTTTATGCTCCCAGAAATCCAATTGGACGATGTAATTCGCCTGCGCAAGCCACATCCCTGCGGCGGCACGGATTGGATTGTGGTGCGTATCGGTGCGGATATCGGGCTGAAATGTCTGGGCTGCGGTCGCAGGATTCTGCTTCCACGGAGAGAGGTCGCGCGTAGAATGAAAAAGCGCCTCCCCAGAGATGAGGAGAACGCTTAGTTGTGAGCGGGGCATTGATCAGTTAAGCAGCGATTTACTCGCCCTTAGCCGGGACAGGCGGGCTCAGATTGCGGCAACCACGGTGCTGAACATGTTTCCCACAGCAGAGCCAAAAAGGGCCACAATGATGACGACGATAATCGCAACGAGCACGAGTATCATGGCGTACTCAACCAGCCCCTGTCCCCTTTGATAGAGATGATTCATAGATGTCTCCAAATAATATAAGCAATAATATAACTAAGTATAGGGCAGGTTATATGAAACCAACAATAGCCCCGCGGTCCAGCGACGATAAATTTTGGTTTCTAGCTTGCGAAGCTAGCCGAAAGGTGCTCTCATGCACAAACTCATGATCCTTTTTAAGCGATCTGCAGACTCTCTTGATATGGAGACACGGTGGAGTAATGAGTTTGTGAAGCGGGCCGAGGCGATGCCGGGTCTTCGCCGGGTAAGTGTGAGCCGTGTAACCGGAGGACTCTCGGGGGAAGTGGATTTGCACATGGTGCACGAGTTCTATTTCGACGATTTACAGGCGCTGCAACAAGCGCTCGCCTCGCCTGAAGGCCAGATCGCGGGCAAGGCGCTGATGTCCTTCGCGTCGGAGCACGTGACCTTGTGCTTTGCTGAATCCATGGAGGAGGCTCGCGGAGAAAATTGACCTGCCGCAGAATTGGAATGGCCAATCGCCTATTAATGGATCATCACTTATATGTACACAGCTTATCAACCCCAGGAAAAGGAATTTTAATGTGCTTTCGCCTTCGGATTTAGCACATTTTCTCCGTGAACGGGGATTGCGCGCCGAGCTTCTAACTCTGCCAATGGAGACGCCTACTGTCGAGGCCGCGGCAGAGGCCGTGGGGACATCGTCAGAAAAGATTGTCAAATCAGTGCTCTTTATGGTTGACGACCGACCGGTGCTGGCTATCACCTCAGGCTCAAGACGGATCGACCGCAGACGGATAGCAAAAAGCTTCGGCGTGGGTCGTAAACGGGTACGACTTGCCGACGAGAACCAGGTCCAGACCGCAACCGGCTACCCCGTAGGCGCAGTGCCTCCATTTGGTCATCCCGAGCCGCTGCTGACAATCATCGACCCCGGCCTCCTGGTGCACGATGTGGTCTACGCTGGAGGAGGAGCGAGCGATCATTTGATCAGAGTGGAGACGGTGGAAATCCTGCGCGTTACGCAGGGCGAGGTGCTGGAGCTGATAGATCGATCGGTATAGTGAGCCCTATTGGGGCATAGAGTTAGGTGCAAGTGAAAATGTGAACGGGATGGGGTTAGGCGACAGGAAAAAGAGCATCGGTTGGGGCTTGTCGATTTTGGCAGTTATCGCCATAGTCGGCGGTTATTTGATCTTCCAGCGCATTCGCCCATCCACGGTTCGTCTTAAGCGATTACGTCAATTTTGGATTGACCCAACCACCCATACTGAATGGATGATTTATTCTGGCGAGCGATGCGGAAATGCGCCTTTTATCATGCCGACGGATGGTTTAATCGGGTTCTTCTGGGGGGATTCCTTCGCGCCCGGTCATACCCATCAGGGGATCGACATCTTCGGTCCCAGCGGTCCTGACGGACTGGGCCAGACAGCGGTCGTCGCTGCCCATGACGGCTATCTCACTCGGCTTCCAGAGTGGCGCTCCTCCGTAATTATCCGCATCCCATCTGACCCTCTTCGACCGGAAAGGCAGATCTGGATATATTACACACACCTGGCGGACGCCGAGGGCAGCTCGTTTATCGTGGAGGATTTTCCGCAGGGAACAATGGATGTTTTTGTGAAGGCTGGAACCCTCCTGGGGTATCAAGGGAATTACTCCGCAGATCCAAATAACCCCACTGGCATGCATCTGCACTTTTCGATCGTAAAAGATGACGGTCACGGACAGTTCTTGAACGAACTCGAGATCGATAATACGCTCGATCCCAGCCCCTACTTGGGTATCGAAGTGAACGTTAACCGCGCGGGAGATCAGCCCGCAGTGTGTGATCATTAGTTCACGGGACCCGTGATGACATTCGGTCCTCGAAAATGAAAAGGTTACCGGGAAGCGGACAAGTCGATGATCGTGGAGAGACCTCTCACCCGACCGAATCGCCACCAACAGCCGAGAAGCTCAAATCGATCATAGGAATTAAATCAATGGGCTTCATCTCAGATCAATATAGAGATTCCTCGCGTTTGAATGCAAGGTTTCGTTTACACAGGGATTTCAGCACAAGTCAGCGTCCATTTCCTCGTTGGGTTTTCGACCAATTTGATTTCAATGCGGCAACATCCATCCTGGACATAGGCTGTGGTCCAGGCTATCTGTGGGCGGAGAATCGAGAGAGGGTTCACCATGAGTGGGAGATCGTGTTGGTAGACCGATCGTTCGGAATGCTTGCCGAAGCGCACAAGAATCTCCAGGGTTGGGGGTTGAAGGTTCGGTGGTTAAATAGCGACGCACGGGCGTTGCCGCTTGATGAGCGCGTCTTTGATGTTGTGGTGGCGAATCATATGCTCTATCACGTAGAGGATAGGCCGGGTGTACTCGGGGAGATAGGCCGTGTAATGAAACCTGAAGGGCGTCTGTACGCGGCAACCAATGGTCGAGAGCATCTACGTGAAATTCGAGAACTTATCGAGCGGTTTCAACTCGACAGTTCAATTTGGGCACATCATAACGCATTCAGCTTGGAGAACGGCGAAGCACAGCTCCGCGGTTCGTTCGAACGGGTCTCATGTGTAAGGTTCGATGATTCGCTTGAGGTAACCGACATTGAGCCGATCATGGATTATATTCAATCAGGTTTTTCGTCGGAGGAGCTGGCCGCCAACGCAAAAGGACTACAGGACATACAGGTGTTTATTGGAAGGCAGCTTAATGAGGAGGGTGTCATTCGGATCCGCAAGGAGACTGGAATGTTCATCGCCGAGAAGCCACACCCGACTTAGCCATGATTGATCTCCCATGGTCCCACAAGGAAAGGATCATGGATTACAAAGCTACACTAGGGGCGTAGCACGGGCGCGGTTCTGTCGACGTATAATAGTTGAGTTTTATGCCTCTGCTCACCCCGGGCAATGGTTTTCATTGAGATGTTTTCGCGTCTGAGAGAACCCGGAATAAGTGGTTGCGGCACCGTAGAGGATGATTGAACACCAAGTATGAATACATAGGGCGTATCCTTGATGTTCTCAGGAACATAGCCTTTAATAGAACGAGCCGACGCTATTCCTGCATCGAAGCGGAATGAGGGTTTGAGATGGCTTACATTGTCTGTGCAGAAGAAAACCAGAACCTATGGATTGCACATGTCCCCGATCTGCCTGGATGTTTTGCTAGCAATGAAAATCGCGAGACGGCAATACAGGCGATACCGGTGGTGACCGACAATTATCTCGATTGGTGTAAAAAACATGGGATTCGAGTAACGGGTCTCTCGGCGCCGATGATTGTATCGGAAGTGATTCGAGCCTGGGAATTCGAAGACGGCCACATGGTGAATGCTTTCTTCGCAGCAGACCGTCCGCCTCTCGTTGGCGCTGAGATCAGCGAGTTCAAGCTCCTGCTCGAGGCGACCTATGAAGATTTGCTCGCTTCAGTGGAGGATATCGAGCCTGAGGATGCAAACAAGATTTTACCGGGTGAGCGGTGGTCAATTGAGGGGGTTCTGGAGCATGTCGCCAAGTCAGAGTGGTGGTACTTAGATCGTCTCGGTTTGGCGTTCCCACGCGTTGGGATTCCCGCGGATGCTAAACTCTTTCTGCGCGAAGTGCATGCTCATATGCTTGTAACATTGCCGGAGCTTCAAAAGCGTGGGGGTGCCGTAACCCTGGCGGGCGAGACGTGGTCTGCACGGAAAGTTCTACGGCGGAGTCTTTGGCATCGGCGAGATCACACAGCGCATATCGCCAAGCTGCGGGCGCGGCTGCGTTGACGCGGCTGTACCGGGTTGCCCACATACTTTTTGCAGGGAAGAAATTACCTATCGAAATGTATACCCCAACCTACTGAAGGACTGCGATGCAGGAGCAGTGGCACGGCTCATAGTTCACGGGGCTCTGAATACGCAGTCGATGAAATATCGGAGGTTATGTATGTCCTACAAAAGTATCAAGACGGAAATCCACGAAGGCGTGGGGCTGGTTCGTATCGACCGACCGAAGGAGTTAAATGCGCTTAACAGCACTATTATGGCAGAATTGGGACAGGCGCTTATGGTTTTCGATGCTGATCCCCAGATCGGCGCAATTGTCATTACCGGCGATACGCGCGCCTTCGCGGCGGGAGCTGATATCAAAGAGATGGTCGACGCAACTGCAGCGGAGATGCTTCAAACCGAGCCTATCGAGCGTTGGGATTTGATACGGGAAGTGAAGAAGCCGATCATCGCCGCTGTTTCGGGATGGTGCTTGGGTGGCGGGAATGAACTGGCTATGGCCTGCGATATGATCATCGCCTCGGAGACGGCTAAGTTTGGCCAGCCGGAGATTAATATTGGCGTGATTCCTGGTGCGGGTGGTACCCAACGGCTTACTCGTGCGGTAGGAAAGGCGCTGGCGATGGAGATGGTTCTCAACAATCGACACCTGAATGCCGAGGAAGCCTGTAGGTTTGGGCTGGTGAACCGCGTCGTCCCCGAGGAGATTTATCTTGAAGAGGCGCTCAATCTGGCACACGAGATCGCTAAACGTGCACCTTTAGCCGTGAGAATGGGAAAAGAAATGGTTAACCAAGCTTTTGAATCTTTCCTGGCTGACGGCATTGCCTATGAGCGCCGAAGTTTCTATTTCCTTTTCAGTACGGAAGACCAGAAGGAAGGTATGCGGGCTTTCATGGAGAAACGTGAAGCGGAGTGGAAGGGAAAATAGGCGAGCCTGCGCAGGATCCTGATAAAAGGAGCCGTTTAAGCGCTTCAGAATATTCATTTCTTATTGCAGATTGCAGGTTTCTGGTCATCTGAGGTTCTATGCTCACGTATCGACAATTTGTCAATGCCCTGAAAGAGATCGGACTCGACTCCCACAGCCGGGTGATCGCTCATAGCGGATCATCTGCTCCAACAAAAGTGTCTGGCGGGGCGGAGACGATCGTTGGCGCTCTGGTGGCGACTTGTGGAGGGGTTATGATGCCGGCGTTCACACAGCGCACGACCATCATCCCACCCTTCGGGCCGCTCGACAACGCACTCGAGTATGGTTCGGAGCCGGATGGTAATCAAGAAGCCGAGATATACAATCCGGGATTGCCGGTAGATTCCGAGCTTGGAGAGGTCTCCGAGGTCATTCGCGGCCTTACACAGGCACGACGTTCCAATCACCCTATTCTTTCGTTCGTAGGCGCTAATCTCGATGAGGCGCTGCTAAGCCAGACGATCGAGGAGCCATTTGCACCGATCGAATGGCTGGCAGATTTTGACGGTGATGTGCTGTTGATCGACACAGATCACCGCTCGAATGTGAGTTTGCACAGTGCGGAACGCCTGGCGGGGCGCAGGAGCTTTATCCGCTGGGCGCTAACAGAAGAAGGGGTTGTTGAGTGCAGGAATATGCCGGGCTGCCCTGACGGCTTCGATGCTATCAGGAGTCGACTCGAGGGAATCTCACATGCTGCTGAATATGAAGGATTGAGGCTTGAGGTAGTCCCGGTCCGAGATTTGGTCAACGTTGCTGTGGGTTGGATTCACGAGGATCCGCGGGCGCTCCTGTGTGACCGACCCTTTTGTCCTCGCTGCGCGGCTGTTCGGACATCGGTTCGTAAAGAAGACGCGAATCTGGAGGACGGTGAGCAAGGCCAAGAAAACACCGGTTGAGGGCACCTGAACATACACGAGCTCATTTGAGAAGGACAGGTGGCATGGATTTCTCACAAGGACTCTTCAGCGTGTGTGGCAGGAGATGTCGGTATGTATTCATCCTAGCCTATTAGCGAGATTTCCCTGAAAAAGTTGGTCTGACTGTAACTATAAAAAAACGGGGCATATACCGGATGTGCCCCATTTTCGTTTAACGATATGCGGATTTCGTGAAGGGTTATGCGCTCGAATTCACCTTCCAATCGTAGCGCAAGTAACGAACCTTGAAATCTCCGCTTTCGAGGGCGCTTCGTACTTCCATGTCATGAACATGGCGCTGGACTAACTCCAAGACAGCAGGCAGCCCACCGAAGTCCGCGAGATACCATTGGAAGATCTTTGAGAGCTGGAGCGTATTCGTCTCCGCCAAATAGTGAACCCCATCCCCGTTAATGAACGCGGCCGCGGCTTGGTCGAGCTGCCGGTCCAGGTGTTCGTGATCGTAAAAAGCGATTGGAGGGCAGGAACGGGCGCCGCAAACAAGGCTGAAATGGATTCGAGGGTCTAGGTGATCCACCATCAGCGATAGACGGGGATCGTCCGCGGCGAATGACCGGAAATGCATAACAGGGTTGGGGCGGTTCCGCCGCAGGATGCCATGCTCGATCTCATCAGCCGAGAACCGCAACCCGCCCACATTGTAGGCAGCCTGGCGGAAGATCCCCGGTCGACTCATAATGGAGCCCTGAATGCCGAAGCTAATAACCGCGTCGATGATCAGCGCGTTGTAGAGATTTATCCAGAAAGCCATCAGGGCAGGGCCATGGCCAAGATCGCCAGGTTTGCACGCTGAGAGTTGGCGGGTGATCCCACGGAACTGAGTATACGCATCGCTCTCGCGCAAACTGCGGTAGTCAATCAATCCCGTATCCGGATCGAGTGCATCAGCCAACAAGGATTTGCTTGCCTTCATCATCGCCCGGGCAGGATTGCTAGACTTCTCGGTGGGAGTTCCAGCGTTGAGGACATCTCCTGGGTCTATGCGCAGGAAGAAATCGAACGTACGATTGCCCCCGCGGATAAGTGTGTCTGCTAGAGTCATGGTTTTGACCCTCATGTGAGGCGAATGCTCAAGTTGTTCAAGATGATTGTTGTCGATATTATGTATCATCCCTTTGACGTGTCGTCTGACAAGAAACTTTCGTGCACGGACCAATTGGGATAAGGTGCTTGTTGGACGGGAGCATCCCGCGCCAGCTGGAAAGAAACCGTTCAAGGGGCTTGAGAGGAACATAAGTGTCAGTTATGGATCGATATCCATGCCTACATGGCACCACACTTATTTTCCACAAGCAAGGTCCACGAAAAGCGGGTAGAATCTATGGTAAGATACCGCCGCCTGCAGAACAGCGGGCGATGAGGAACCCATGCCTGAGCCCGAGAAAATCACCATTATCGAAGGACCACCACCGACATTTGAGCTAGTCGGTGATACCTGGCTGTTTGGTTTGACCGAGGGCCCAATCCCTTCGAGAGTCGCATTCTGCCGTGTAAGAACTGCGAATGGGCCAGCGCTGGTAGAGCGCTGCTATCGCGCTTGGCGGCAGAGACAATCTATCTTTCTCGAGTTCCGCTCACAGGATGGTCTCACCCAGGAAGCACCCATCGTAGCTGTCCGTTGGTTAGAAGCCCCTGAAGGGCACGTACTTATGCTCTGGATTCGTCTGCAGGAAGATGAAATTGAAATTGAATTCGGTTTCGATTTTGGTGACATCGACGACGATGTTGATGAATTGGATGATAACTTAGATTTTGGCCTTTCTCTGTAAGAAAGTCGACCGGGCGCACCAGCGCCCGGTTTTTTCCTTAAAGTCACATGCTGCAGCATTATTCCAGGGAATTGCAAAAGGGAGAGAGATTTCATGGCTACGATGAGTATCTATACTGACCAGAGCGACGGCGTTCTGACAATTAAGCTGGATCGACCGAAGGTGAACGCATTCGACCTGCCCATGGTCGACAAATTATTGGCGGCATTAGCTGCTGCTGAGAAGGATGATTCTGTTCGCTGTATGGTGCTTACGGGTTCCGGGAGGTTCTTCAGTGCTGGTCAGGACATCAGCGATATCCAGGAGGCGGGGGAAGATATCCCTTATCGAGATCACCTGGAGCGCACCTACAACCAGGTGGTTCGTAAGTTGCGAGCAATCGAAAAGCCAATTATCGGGGCGATCAATGGTCCTGCTGCCGGGGCAGGTCTCGGTATTGCATTGGCGACGGATATTCGCTGGGCGGCAGAAAGAGCAAGTTTTTCCTTCGGGTTCACTCGGATCGGACTTGCGGCCGATTCGGGCACTTCGGTCTTCCTCCCAATGATTCTCGGTCTTTCGATGGCAAGTGAATTTGCCTTTGACGGCCGGATACTCACCTCGGAGGAAGCTTATAGGCATGGCTTAGTAAGCCGAGTCTTTCCCGATTTAGAGCTCCACCAAGAGGTCCATGAATATGCTGTAAAGCTCGCTGCGGGACCGACGAGGGCGATAGGTCTCACAAAGCGGGCCTTCAATCGAACTGTGCTGAAATCCCTCGATGCAGCATTGGCGTATGAAGCCATTTTGCAGGAGATCGCAGGTCGAACGGCAGACCACAAGGAGGGGGTGGCCGCCTTCCTCGAGAAACGTTCCCCGTCCTTTCGCGGAGCCTGACCAGGCTCCCTCCTGGCAAGAAGCACCCGCCTGTTTGAAGAACGAGAGGCTTCGCTCCGCTCAGCATGACAGGTTCCCGCTTAATGTCATTCTGAGTATCCCTTCGGCGTTGCTCAGGATAAACTCCGCGACTAAGAATCTCGTTTTTCCCAGACAGAAGCTCCCTCAATTGTAGATCGAGATTCTTCACCACCGCTGCGCTTCGGCTCAAAATGACAACCCAGCACGACTACTATGATTTAGCACTAGTATCCCGTCCAATGAAATTGGGTGATTAACTTCAGGGGAATATCCACCATTCGTTGTGCGTAACAATTAGAACGAGGGGCACATTAGTCAAAGGTAGTTGTCGGGGTGGCCTCAGGCGGGGTTGTTGGAAACCGCGAATCAGCGCGGTCCAGCCCGTAGAAAATATCGAGTCCACTCGTCAGGCGTGCGGCGAAAGTGAAACTCGTGTTATCCACATCGATTGGATCGCCCCCCCAGTTTCGTATAGCTGCGATAATCACGCCGTCATTGTGAACATAGGACTCAGGTGAAATGATCGGGTTATCGCCCCAATACACACCGAAAGGTTCCCACGTGTTGATTGGCGAGTTCCAGAGATAGAGCTCGACAGTCAAGGGCTGTGCGGGCTCAGAACTGAGCAGGTGAAAGGTCAACGTCGCAATAGTTTGAATATCCAATGTGTCTCTCGGTTCAAACTGGAAGACGCTGAAGGAGTCGGGGAACAGGATTAGGAAGCCGGTGCCATCGTTAAGGACAACCGGTTGAGCATCGGAGATCGATGGGAGTGCGGACGGTGTGGGTGGAATCGGCGTCGGTGAGCCAGCCGGCTGGGGTGTGCTGGTCGGCGTCGGCGAGGGTGTTTCCGGAGGAGGCGTTGGCGAGGAGGTGGGGGTCCAGGTGGGAATGCTGGAGAGCGAAACGCCTTCGGTGGTCGCGGTCGCTGTGAGCGGTGGGATAGGCGTTGTTAGAGACGCCTCGGGATCGACAAAGTTGAACAACTGATCGAGAGCCCCGGATGTGTCGAAGAAGACATACGCAGCTCCGCCGACGAAAACCAACAAGACGGCAAAGGCAAGAAGAACTAGGATGACTGTTTGACGCGTGGTCCTCGCGCCTCTCGGGCGTGCGGCTTTCTTTTTAGGAGACGATTTGGGGCGACTGCGGGCGGCAGCGTTGGTTTGGGTAGCACGTTTCTCTGGGGCAATCGCCGCCCGGGATGCTGACTGCTGCGAACTCTCGGCGGTTCCTTGCAGTAACTCTCTCGCGCCCCTGTGCCGGGGGTTGATCTCGAGGATCTTCTGCGCGCAGAACTCGCGTTGCCGCGGATCATCAACGCTTTTTGCAAGCCACCACCAAGCTTCTTCTGAATCCGGCATTTCGAGCACGACCTTGCTGAGCAAGGCGCGCGCCCGCTCCTTGTCCCCATCCTTTGCCGCGGCGATGCCTTTTAATAAAAGATCATTCGAGGCCATTGAGAACTTCCATCGGAAAACCGTGATGATCGAACGCAACGCCGATTGTATAAAAAGGTTCAATCGAGCGAAACGGTAAGATGTTTTATCTTCTCCTTTGATCTACCATTCTATGGCTCCTGGCGGCTGCGGTCAATTCACTCTCTGGTTCTACATCAAGAAATGAGGCCGCGCATGAGCTTAATAGGAGTTTAGGGATACTAGCGTGGATCTCCTCTATGTTATTCGCTTGGCTGGCCAAGTCGCTCACGTTCTTCGTCAATTACCGATTCGTCTAATTTGCGATACATTGGTTTGGGTTTTTTTAATCTATGGCCAGGTTCGAGATCGCTGGGCGCCCACCGGCCAGTGGCAGATGACGCGTCGTAGATTAACGCTTCGTGGGGGCGCTCGGACTCCTCGTAGGTTACGATCTTCTGTTCGCCGAATATTGGTTCATCATAACCGAGACACTCGTGGAGCTGCTCGCTGCTGAAGGGCAGAAATGGGGCAAAGAGGATCTTGAGCGAGTCTATAGCGCGCAGTGCCGTATAAACCGTGGTGGCCGCGGCCTGGCGGTCTTCTTCAATTACCCCGAACCACGGTGCCCGGTCGAGATATCCGTTCACATCGCGCGCCAGAGCGAGCGTCTCCTGCAGAGCGGCCCTGATCTTTACTTCTTCGAGTAGAGAACCGATGCGATCGAATCCGGCATCGATCTGTTTGAGTAAATCCTGGTCTATCTCGCGCAATTCTCCAGGATCGGGCACAAGGCCTTCCCAATGTTTGTAGGTGAATGAGAGAACCCGATTGGCGAGGTTGCCCCAGGCAGCAACCAACTCGCCATTGTTGCGGCGTACGAAATCCGACCAGGAGAAATCGGAGTCGCGACTCTCGGGCATGGCCGCGGTGATGTAAAAGCGAATAGCATCCGGATCGTAACGGTCAAGAATATCAGGCAGCCAGATGGCCCAATCGCGGCTCTTACTAAATTGAGATCCCTCGATGTTCATGAATTCGTTGGAGGGAACATCGTAAGGCAAGTTGAGCGGCCGGTTTTGGGGTTCGTCGTAGATGCTCCCCACGCCGAGCAGTTCGGACTGCCAGAACACTGTGTGGAAGGGGATGTTATCCTTGCCGATGAAATTATAGATTTTCGCCTCCGGGTTGTACCACCATTCTTTCCAAGCCTCAGGCTGTTCGGTGTTCTGTGCCCACTCTATCGAAGCTGTGAGATATCCCATTACAGCTTCGAACCACACGTAGATACGCTTGGTTTCCCATCCGTCCAGCGGTACGGGGATTCCCCATGATACATCACGTGTTACAGCTCGCCCCTTTAGTCCACCTTCGATGAAATTGCGGGCAAAATTGATCACGTTTGGGCGCCAGTGGCCGGCGTGTTGGGCAAGGTATTCCAGAAGTTGATCGGTGAATGCCGGCAGATCCATGAAGAAGTGCTCCGTCTCGCGCACTACAGGTCGGCTGTTGTCGGTTTTACTGCGCGGGTTGATCAACTCCAGGGCGTCGAGCAGGTTGCCGCAGTTGTCACACTGATCTCCACGCGCTTCATCGTAACCGCAGATTGGACATGTACCTTCGACATACCGATCGGGAAGAAAACGCCCCTCCTCTTCGGAATAGAGCTGCTTTTGAATCTCTTGATACAGGTATTCGTTCTTGTGCAGCCGCAAGAAAAAATCACGGGCGATACGGTGATGGTTCTCGGTGTCGGTATGCGTGAAAAGGTCGTAGCTGATGCCGATCTGTTTCTGCGTCTCCAGGAAGCGGTGATGGTAATGTTCGAAGAGCTCGCGCGGCGTAATGCCCCGCTTGTCCGCTTCGATTGTGATCGGCGTGCCATGAGAATCCGATCCGGAAACCATGAGCACCCGGTTGCCTTTCAGGCGATGGTAGCGGGCGAAGATATCGGCTGGTAGGTAAGCACCGGCAAGGTGGCCCACGTGCATGTCACCGTTGGCGTAGGGCCAGGCGACGCTTACATGAATAGTCTCGGTCATGATATTCCTCTCAAAAGCGCACTTGTGTTTAGGGCTAAACAATACCAGCGGGCGATTTCCCTGTAAAGGAAACCGCCAGCGCGAGGCTGGCGGAGGATATGCTGCCGGGGCAGGCGGCTGTCAGGCGCGACTGACCCACGCCGATGGGCCTCGGTCCATCGGCCACGGCAGCTGGCGCATGGCCATCAATTGAGAAACGTATACGTCTATCGTCATCTGATTCAACCGTATTGCCTCGATGCTTCGTATTCTACAACGAGGAAAACGAGAGTCAAGCATCAAAGGTAGCTCTCGCGTCGTCATTGTGCTGCTGCTCATCATCGATAAGTGTGATTTCGCCCGTGGATCCATTTACCCGCAGCCTTTGACCGGTTTTAATCCGCTCGGTAGCCTGATGCACGCCAACCACAGCAGGGATGCCAAATTCCCTGGCTACCACCGAGCCGTGAGTCATCATCCCGCCGACCTCCATAACGAGCCCGCTAGCGGTCAGAAAGAGCGGCGTCCAGGCCGGGTCGGTTCCGGGGCAAACCAGAATTTCACCAGGGGCCAATTGGGAGCTGTGGGGGTCAAAGATCACCCGTGCAATCCCTTCCACTTCGCCGGGAGAAACCGGGTCGCCTATGATGGCGCCTTCCTGCCCATCAGGGGCACGCACACCTTCATAATAGGTTGTTCCGTCGCTGAGCAGCACGCGCGGAATCTGTTTGCGTAAATGCTCGCGCTCGTAGTTCGCCCGACGTTCGGCGATGCGAACTTGATTTGCCTGCATGAGTGTGTGCAAGTCGGGTTCATTTTGTTCTGTTGTCGGTCTATTTTTTGACTTGACCATTGCCTCGTTCAGTTCATCAAGTTCACGGATGCTCAAGAAGAACAGGTCATCGCGCTGCTTTAAATGACCTGCGTCAACGAGTTCTTGGCCGCTTTGCAGCAATCCCTGACGGATAATACCCATCATACGTACGGCGAAGAATTTCGGGGCCTCGCGCATCCCCGCCAGCGCCCTATAGCGGCTAATCGTCCAACGTAATATCCGGGCTTTGATAAAACCACCGTGCATTTGACGGACGGCAGATTCAAGATGAGCTGCAGCCTGCTCGGCCGACTTCGCAGAGCGGGCGAAGACGGCGTCGGGGGCCTTGTCGGGATCCTTGATTTGCAGGTAGCTTTGGAGAACCTGCATGATGTGCGTTGGGTCCTCTCCCCATCGCGGGAGACCAATGTCGATCTCACCGATGCCGCGCGCTCCATAGCGCTCAATGAAGCTGGCGACGCTTTCCTGAACCCGGGAGGGAAGATCCGCCTGTAGGTAGTGGGCAGCCAGATCTGAGGCAGATGTTTCTTGGAACATCTTGGAAGAATCTGAATCTGCGACAATGGTCTGCGCGACTCGCCACAGCGCCAGATCCATTTCTGTTGTGACGTTATGGGGTAGCCCGCGCGCGATTTCGAGGTATGACTGTGCGAAAGCGGGGTTTCCCGATGCTTCAGCAGCCTGGGCACTGAAGCGCCGCATAATACCAAAGAAGGGTGCCATCGAGGCGACAATGGGGGTGATGCCCTGGGGGATGACCACATCTGGGAAAATGTCGCGGGCATCATGCAGTAATTTCAGCCGTTGAGTGAGAACATCCCGGTTGTCT
The DNA here is from genome assembly GCA_004376895.1 of Anaerolineales bacterium. Classification (GTDB taxonomy): domain Bacteria; phylum Chloroflexota; class Anaerolineae; order Anaerolineales; family E44-bin32; genus E44-bin32. The sequence continues at coordinate 28,281 of SOIH01000185.1, forward strand.
CCGGTCACTGCGCTGAGAGTTTTGGCTTGACGGACTGTCTCGTCCATGAGCTGGGTTATCCGTTCCCGCTCTCGTTCGGGAGTCCGCCAGAGCTTGATGACGCGCCTCATTGTAGGTAGCAGGAATCCTGCTAATTGCCGGAGCGTACTGAGGCGGATGCCGCCGCGTCCTACAGCAAGGCGGGGATCGTCGAGAAGGAGATCTAGGGTCTGAGCAACTCCCGGAGCAACAGCTGGCAGGGCCCCGGACAAGGCTTTTCGCCCAAGCGAATTGCGCAGCACTGGGGTTATATTGACCCATAACCTCTCACCCGCGGTGAATAGTACTCTCTGGGTTTCCTGGGTGAGGTTGAAACCGAAAATTTTGGCTCCTCCGGCGAAAACCAGCTTCATGACGTCCTGCCCTAAAGGAGTGACTGGGGCGAGCAACCCCTGAATGACTGCGAAGGAGATAAACACGCGAAGCGGGTCGGTGGGGACATTGGGGATAGGGTAGAGTGAGGTGATGGGCCGGGATTGCAACAGATGGAGTTGGCCCTCGCTCCAGGCCCATTCGATGTCCTGCGGGGAGGGATATAGTTCGGAGACGCGCTGACCCAATTCGGTCAGGCGCAAGATGACGTCGTCGGGGATGGCTTGTCGTTCGGCGGCATTGGCATCCTCGCTGATGACACCGCCCCCAGCCACCCCGCGGATTGTCAGGGCTTTTCCCCCTAAGGTTTTGTGGATGATTTCTCTTGAACCGGCGTCTACGACGTAATGATCGGGCTCCACGAGTCCACCGACAAGTGCCTCGCCCAACCCGAGGGTGGCGTCGATCGCAGTTTCTGATCGTTTCCCGGTAAGTGGGTTTGCTGTGAAAAGAACACCGGAAGCCTCGGATTGCACCATGCGCTGCACAATCACGGAAAGAGCCACATCTTCATGAGGGACATTGTTGCGCGACCGATAGCTGATGGCTCGCGCGGTCCATAGGCTGCTCCAGCAATTGACGATCGCTTCGAAAAGCATCTGCTCGCCGACAATATTGAGGAAGGTTTCCTGTTGACCGGCGAAAGACATTTCCGGCAGGTCTTCTGCGGTAGCGGAGGAGCGCACGGCAACTGGACCACCGCCGAGGTCTGCGTACGCGCGCCGGATGTTGGAAGTCCATCCGCCGTCTGTCTTTTCGACGAGAAACCACGCTCGTATCTCCACGGAGGCTTCTTGAGAGGCCGCGGGTTCATCAAACGGCAAGTTGGTCAGGCGGGATAAGATCCGCTTCTCTAAGTCGTTTGAGGCCACATAATCAAGATAGGCCGCGGTCGGGATCATAAAACCGTCTGGGACGGGAAAACCGGCGCGAACCAGTCTGGCAAGGCTGGCGCCCTTACCGCCGACGGTCTCGAGCGTTGCCTCTTTTGATTGCAGTGGAAGGATTCGTGGTTGGGTCATGTTTTGTCCGTTTATGATGTGTCGGTGTATACGATGCTTTTTCGGTTGGGTAAGTGGGCACCTGAGCCGGATTTTCAGCCCTGGGTGTCCCCATCGAACCCATCATGCAGGATTATTTGGTGCGTAGGCAGAAGTGTACCGTGTTATTGGTGAGATGTAGAATCCTGCTGCCCTCAAGAAGGCTTCACACCCCGGATCGCCTCGATGATCTCTGCTGCCAGGTCGAAACGGCCAAAAGGCGGCATGATATAGGCTCCCTGGACGCTCTGGCGCAGCTCGGCGAGGAGATCGACGGCAATTTCAACGCCGACATCGGCGGCCTTGTCGCCCGCCTGCTCAATTCGCCGTTGGAAATGTGGGGGGATATGAATGCCGGGAACTTCGTTGTGCAGAAAAGCGACATGCCCCTTGCTGTAGAGCGGGAGGACGCCGACGATGATCGGGATTGGGGGTTCTCCGAAGCGCTCCCGGTAGCTGTCGATGAAACTTGAGGCCAAGTCCGGTTGGTAGACCGGCTGCGTAAGGATGAAGTCGGCGCCAGCTGCGATCTTCTTACGCAGCACCCGCAGTTCGCGTTCGGGATCCTGTGCGCACAAGTTGAGCGCGGTGCCGGCGAAAAAGGAAGTCGCCTCGCCGATGTCCGCGCCGCTGTGGTCAATGCCGGTGTTGAAGCCCTGTTTGATGAGCTTGATCAAACCCGAAGGGACCAGGTCGAAGTCGTCCATTGCGTCGGGGTAGTCGCCGATGGCGGTGGGGTCGCCCATCACAACGAAGATGTTGCGCACACCCACGGCGTGGGCGGCCAGCAAGTCGCCCTGCACGCGCAGTAAATTGCGGCCGCGCGTGGGGAAGTGCAGCACGGATTCGATGCCCACATCGCGCTGTATCAACTGGCACACAGCCCAGGGGCTCATACGCATGCGAGCCATCGGACTATCGGCGACGTTGATCACATCCGCGCCGGCTTCCGCCAGCAGATGTGCGCCGGCGAGCATCTTGTGCGTCGAGAAACCCCGCGGCGGATCCATCTCGACCGAGATCACAAACCGCCCACCCGCCAGACGGTCCGCAAGTTCAGTTGGCGGGTGCTCGCTGGGTCCGGTGGGAGACGCGGCGCTTTCGAAGAGTAGCGGTTCCGGGGCGAGCCGGGGTTTATCAGCGGCGTCCAGCGCGGCGCGCATGTTGGCGATGTGCTCAGGTGTGGTGCCGCAGCAACCTCCGACGACGCTGGCTCCCGCCTGGCAGAATTGGATGGCGTAGTCCGCGAAGTAATCGGCGGTTGCGGGGTACATAATGCGACCCGCCACGCGCTCGGGCCATCCAGCGTTGGGCATCACGGAGAAACGCGTCTCAGGGGCTGCGGCACGCATCTGCTGCAGGACTCGCATCAGCTGGGCGGGTCCACCGGAACAGTTGGCGCCGATTACCTGCGCCCCGCTCTCAACCAGCACCTGAGCCACACGGCGGGGAGAATCGCCGAGCAGCGTCCGATCATCGCGGGTGAAGGTCAACGTCGCAATCACGGGAAGATCGGTAATCGTACGGGCGGCTCGAATGGCTTCTCGGATTTCGTATAGATCGTTCTGTGTCTCGAAGATAAGCAGGTCTGCGCCGGCTTGGATTAGAGCCTCGATCTGTTCATGGTAGGCATCATACGCCTGTTCGGGTTTAACCCGGCCGAAAGGCGCCAGGCGAACCCCGAGCGGGCCGATGCTCCCGGCGACAAGAGCATCTTTGTTGCTTGTGGCGACGGCCTGGCGGGCGAGGTTAACCGCCGCGGCGTTGATCTCGCCGACGCGCCGCTCCAGCCCGTGCTCGGCGAGTTTGAAACGGTTGGCGCCGAAGGAGTTGGTTTCGATGATTTGGGCACCGGCGTCGAGGTAGGCGCGGTGGATGTCGGCGACGAGCGTTGGCTGACTCAAGTTTAAATCATCGAAGCAGACGTTGAAGGAGATCCCGCGCGCGTGCAACATGGTCCCCATCGCACCGTCGGCGAGGATGGGTTCACCGGAGGCCAACCATTCGTTAAAGAGGTTTTGGGAGGGCATATGGCGATTCCTTTTCACCCTCTCTCTGGAAGGGAGAGGGTAGGGGTGAGGGTTGATTGAGTCACTTAGGATTCGTCCTTGATCATTTCAAGCACACCTGGCAAGTTGTCAAGCACGTCACGATTATTAAAACGAATAACCCTGATTCCCTGTTCTTCCAACCAAGTAGTTCGCGATGCGTCGTATCTTCCTTGTTCGGCATGGGTGTCGCCGTCTATTTCGATGACCAGTTTGCGTTCTGCGCAGTAGAAATCTGTGATGAAAGGACCTATAGGATGTTGGCGGCGAAACTTCAAACCAGCGAGCCGTCGAGAGCGCAGCCTCTGCCAAAGGATCGCCTCAATTGGGGTCAGGTCTCAGCGCAGTTCTCTGGAGCGCTTTCGTGTTTTGGGCGAGACGCGTTTCCGTTTGTTACTCATAGTCTCAATTTCCATCTCAACCCTCATCGGAGAGGATTAAATCCCCTCACCCTTACCCTCTCCCCCTCTTGGGGGAGAGGGAGTGTGCAGTTCGCCCATCAACTGCTCCACCCGAGTGACACCAACGCTGAAATATTTCGCTTGTGGATGGTGAAGGATGATCGCGGCGGTGGATTGCTCGGGGATCAGCTGGAAGGCGGGCGATAAGCGCATGCCGAGCGCCTGCTCGGCGGGGAGCAATTGGAAGACCTTGGCGTGGTCCGCCAGGTCTGGGATTGACGGATAGCCCCATGAATATCGCTTCCCCTGCTCGGTACCGATCCCCAGTTCACGGCGGATATGGCGGTGTAAATACTGGGCCGCGGCTTCGGCGGTCTGTACAGCGAGGCCGTGGGTGTAGTAAGCCTCAGAATAATCACCGGATTCCTGTAGCGTGTCGACGCGGGCGGTGGCTTCGGCGTCGACCGTCACTACCTGCAACGCCACGACATCCATTGCGCCTGAATCCAGCGGCGCGAAGTAGTCCGCCAAACATAAGGCAGGATCCTTAGGCTGACGTGGGAACGTGAAGCGCAAAAGCTCCTGCGGATCACCCCCCTTGACCGAATTGGGTATGAATAGGATCAGATCGTCCCCTTGCGACTGGGCGGGCCAATATCCGTAGACGCCTTTGGGTTGCAGCCATCCTTCGGCCAATGCTTGCGCCTGCATCGCAGTCAGGCGGCGTTCAAAGTCGGCTTTTAGCTCCTCCCACTCCGCGCCGTGGGCGTTCTTGCCCCCCCACGATAACCGGAAAAGTTCCTTCTTGAAGATGTCCTGGAAGACGATCTCGAGCGGCATCTCAGCGACGACACGGGAACCCCAGGAAGGCGGAGAGGGGATGGTTTCTGCAGGTTTAACATTCGATCGTTGTGCCTTTGGGCGTTCGGCTGGTCTGACAGCCTCGCGCTCTCGTTGAGCCTGTTCCAAGTGATGGGCGAAGAGATCGGACCTTCGCTCGTCGTCCTGGAGTTGATCCATAATGTCCAATCCCTCGAAGGCGTCCTTGCAGTAGTAGACGCCAGGCGCATAGGGGCTGCCGTCGTCCGTGAAGAGTATGCGCCGTGCGAAGCGGCGGTTGATGGCCGCGCCACCGATTAGCACGGGAATAGAGAGGTCACGGCGCTGGAGTTCGTTCACGATGAGCGGCATCTGCTTGCTCGTGCTCACCAGTAGGGCGCTCAATCCAATGGCGTCCGCCTTGACATCGATCGCTTGATCGATGATCACATTCGCCGGGACTTGTTTTCCGAGGTCATGGACCTCATAACCGTTATTGGCCAGGATCGTCCTCACCAGGCTTTTGCCGATGTCGTGGACGTCGCCGTAAACGGTGGCCAGGACAATTCTCCCTTTGCTGATCCCCTGCTGTCGCTCGAGGAACTGTTCAAGGTGAGCGACGGAATTTTTCATCACCTCGGCCGATTGCAGCACGAAGGGGAGGATCAATTCGCCCGCACCGAAACGGTCGCCGACTTCTTTCATGGCGGGTAGGAGCACGGTGTTGAGAATTTTTACCGCGGCATCCGAACGTTCTTCCAGCGAAGATCGCTCTAGGATTTCATCGATGTCCGTCTCCACCCCGTCTTTATGCCGGTGGAGGATTCGCCAGTGGAGCCGCTCCTCGGGTGAGAGATCGGCCGTCGGATCGGCTTGCGGTTCGCTGGCTGGAGAATCGACAGCCTGGAAGTGCTCGATGACACGCTGCAGCGCATCTGGGCGGCGGTTGAAGATAAGATCCTCGGCTAATTTGCGTTCGTCATCTGGGATTTCGGCGTACGGTGTTATGTGGGCTGGGTTAACGATCGCCATGTCTAAACCGGCTTCGACGCAGTGATAAAGCATGACGCTGTTGATCACCGGTCGCGCCTTCCGGTCGAGACCGAAGGAGACATTGGAGACGCCGAGTGAGGTCAGGACGCCGGGCAGCTCGCTCTTGATGCGCCGGATCCCCTCCAGGGTTTCGATGGCGGAATCGGTGAACTCGCGATCGCCGGTCGCGAGCGTGAAGGTCAGGTCATCGAAGATCAGATCTTCGGGCTGGAAACCGTACTCCTCGACGGCGATGGTGTAGATGCACCGCGCGATTTCCAATTTCCGTTCCGCCGTCTTCGCCATCCCTTTCTCGTCGATCGTCAAGGCGATGACCGCCGCGCCGTGCTCGCGCGCCAAAGATAGGATGCGGTCTAATTTCACACGCCCGGATTCGAGGTTAACGGAGTTCAATAGGCTCCGACCGGGATTGGCTTTCAGCGCGGCTTCCATCACGTCTGGTTCTGTCGTGTCGATGGCCAACGGGGCTTCAACGCTCAGCGCAAGGCGGTGGACGACCTCGGTCATCATCTCGGCCTCGTCCGCGCGTTCAGTCAGCGCGACGCAGATGTCGAGCACGTGTGCGCCTTGTTCAACTTGAGCACGCGCCAACTCGACGATCTCGTCGTAATCCTCCGTCAGTAGCAAACGCTTCGCTCGCCGTGAGCCTTGGGTGTTGATCCGTTCGCCGATCAGGAGCGGTCGAGGCTCTTGTATCATGGATATCGCCCGGATGGCGGAACTCAGGTGCGGCTCGCGCCGCTCCGGTCGGGGAGGATGCGCACGCTCACCTAGTGCCTCGACCAATAATTTGATGTGTGCGGGCGTTGTGCCGCAGCAGCCGCCCACGACGCTGACCCGGTGTGTGTCCACAAAATCGACCATGTCACCTACAAACGGCTCGGGTTCGAGTGGGTAAACCGCTTCGCCGTCGACATTCAAGGGCAGCCCGGCGTTGGGGATGCAGGAGATTGGGAGTCTCGCGTTTTCTCCAAGGTAACGCATCGGTTCGCGCATATGTTCCGGACCGGTCGAACAATTCAACCCCATCACGTCAATCGGAAGACGCTCCAGCGAGTGCCAGGCTGCCGCGATGTCGGTCCCGAGCAGCATGCGGCCTGATGTGTCCAGAGTGACCTGGGCTTGAATCGGGATGCGCCTCCCGGTCTCCGCGAATGCGAGTTGGAAGCCGTGGATGGCGGCTTTCACTTCGAGCAGGTCCTGGGAGGTCTCGATCAGGATTAGATCTGCACCTCCCTCGATCAGGCCAACCGCTTGTTCGCGGAAGACATCCATCAACTCGTCGAAGCTGATGTCGGAGAGATCGGGGTCGTCGCTAGAGAGGAGCTTCCCGGTCGGTCCGACGCTGCCGGCGACGAAACGCGGCTGCTCGGGTGTGCTGAATTCATCGGCAAGACGGCGGGCGAGTGAAGCCGCGGTGTGGTTGATCGCCAGCGTTTGATCCGCGAGGCCGAAATCGCCGAGCGTGATGCGGTTGGCGCGGAATGTGTCGGTCTCGATGACGTCGGCGCCGACTTCGAGGAAGGCGCGGTGCACATCTTCGACGGCCTCCGGTTTGGAGATCACCAGGTAGTCGATACAGCCCTCGAAACGCTCCCCGCCAAAGTCCTCAGGCGTGAGACCCAGCGCCTGTAAGTTGGTGCCCATCGCTCCGTCGAAAACCAGCACGCGTTTCCCCAGGGCTGCAAGGTATCCGTGAGCCGAGTTGTTTGTTTTCTTCAAGTTCCAGCCTCCAGGGGCTTCCATCAAAAAAACCTCTTCTATGAGAAGAGGTATGAGGTCGAAGTGAAAGCTCATCCCTCATCTTCCAGAAAAACCGCGTATTGCCGCAGCTTCTGCCGGACTTGGCACCTTCGGCAGCAGTTGAACAC
>SOIH01000253.1 GCA_004376895.1 Anaerolineales bacterium
AAAGTTAGACTGCTGACGCATCGGAAGAAACCGCACCTGGTTCTCTACCAACTAAAATCACACCGGGACTACCACCATGGATATATGGTCCCCACGACTGGCTATCTCCAATGGTTCGCTCTGCATAAAACCGGCAACGGCTTTACACTGCGTTTTCCGAGGCGACATAAACCCACAGAACTCCTGCCGCTTCCGGATTACTCGAAATTGCTGGACACATTCCGGGAATATGGTCACTGGTTGTATACGTTGGGGATTCCCAGCATCGGTGCGTTGAACGATGCCATCCTCGCCGGACGGGCGAGGGAGGTGATCCTCGTGTCTGAAGCCCTGCACGAAGGGCGGATTGCCGAAATCGCGGCGAGAATTACCGGGGAACACGGGACAACGCGTTTGATCCTTGTTGCCGGTCCGTCCGCTTCTGGAAAAACAACATTCTCAAAGCGACTCTCGGTCCAACTGTTGGTCCGTGGTTTGTCACCCTTCCCGCTTGAACTGGATCATTATTTTGTCGATCGCGATAAGACGCCGGTTGATAAAGATGGCGAGTATGACTACGAATCAATCCAGGCGCTCGATCTTGAACGACTGAACCATGACTTACGGAAGTTGATACAGGGGGAGCGAGTACATCTGCCAGCGTATAATTTCATCACGGGGCAACGCGAGCCGGGAGAGGATGTGCAGCTGGCTCCCGATCAGTTGATTATCCTGGAGGGCATCCACGGGCTCAATCCTGAGCTTATCCCGGAGATCCCTTCCGAGAACACCTTTCGAGTTTATGTCTCCGCGCTGACACAGCTCAACTTAGATAGCTTGAACCGAGTATCCACAACGGATACCCGTCTCATCCGCCGCATTGTGCGTGATGCTGCGCGGCGAGGGTATTCTGCGACAGAGACGATCCGCCGCTGGGAGTCTGTGCGGCGCGGCGAGAAACGCTATATCTTCCCCTATCAGGAAAACGCCGATGTGATGTTCAATTCCGCGTTGATGTATGAAGGCTCTGCCCTTGCGCCGCTTGCGGAACCCTTGATCCGGCAGGTTCCCTTCGGGACGGAAGAGCACGTGGAGGCGAAACGCCTGCTCACCTTCCTGGACTGGTTCCTCCCCAGCGACACCAGGCTGATTCCGGACAACTCGATTATGCGCGAGTTCATCGGAGGATCGATCCTTCAGGAGTTCAACCCTTGGCCGGCGCCGTGACCACAGGAACTAGAGATTGAAAGTCAATTGAAATTGATCGAGGACCTGGATGAATTCCGTTGGCAGCCGTGCACGCACGGCTGTTTCGATGTCGTCGGGAATCTCTTTGTAGAATGCCTGGGCTATCCCGCCCGTGATGCATGCCAACGTATCGCTGTCGCCGCCAAGTGAGACCGCATTACGAATGGCATCTTCGAAAGACTCAGATTCGAGAAATGCAATAATCGCCTCAGGGACGGTTCCCTGGCAGGAGACATCGAAGCTGTAAGTGGGGCGGATCTCGTCCAGCTTCCGGCTCAGGTCATACGCGAACCGTTCGTGGATCTCACCTTTGATCTCACCTTTACTTGTGCCAATACGCGCCAGATAAACGGCCAACGCCGTCGCCTGTGCTCCTTTAATCCCCTCTGGATGGTCGTGGGTGACCTCGGCGCTCTTTTTGGCTTCGTTCAGAACTTCGTCGACCGAGTCAAAAGCGAATCCAACGGGGCTTACACGCATTGCTGATCCATTGCCCCAGCTGTTGTATGGAGCTTTGTTAGGGGATTGCAGCCAGCGCACGAAGAAACCCCCATAACCAGAATGAGGGTATCGTTCGGCGAACATCCCGATGGAAGAGCCGTAGTCCTTGGAGTTCAAGATCGCGGACGCCACCGCGGCTGTCAGGACCGTGTCGTCGGTGAATCTCGACGCCTCACAGAAAAGCGGGAAGGATTTGATTTTCAGGGGGCGACGTTCATACACAGAGCCGATGATATCGCCCGCGATCGCTCCGAGCATAATCACCACTCCTTGGTCAAATTCCTTCAGAATGGTTCCCCGTTGAGACTCGATCCGGGATAATCCCTATCCTTCAATCATCATTCACGAGGGGTGGGTGTCGCAGGCGCTTCTTCGTGCTGCGGTGTTTCTTTTGCTGCAGACGTCTTTCTCTGGCACCCCTCGGCGGCCTGGTCTTCAGCCTGCGCTTGGGTACCTGCGTCGCCCGGCGGATCAAATGGGCTAATCGCTGGCGTGCCTCCTGCCGGTTTCGCTCCCGCGAGCGGAAGGAATGTGCAGTGATAATGAGCACTCCATCTTTGGTCAAGCGCTTTCCCGCGATTTGCATCAACCGATTTTTAACCTCCGGCGGCAGGGAAGTAGACCCCTGGACATCGAAACGCAACTGGACGCTGGTCGCAGCTTTATTTACATGCTGCCCTCCAGGACCGGGCGATTGGATGTAACGTTCCGTGAGTTCCCGTTCGTCGAGGAAGATCATCTCAGTTACACGCACAAAGACCTCATTTAGATGTTAATTACCAATGAAGGGGCTGGTTTGGAAACTCAGTGTAGTCGCTTCCATTGAATCGAATCCGAAATCGTTCCGTAAAGTGGAATTTCTGCGGTCAGAGGGGCTGGGCAACAGATCTCTTTAGAACACAAACGGGATCATCCTCCAGGTGCGTTTCTGGTAATCTGCGTAAGCCTCTCTAAACCGTCCTAGATTCTCCTCTTCCTCGCACAATGTTGTCGCCATCAAGAACGCCGTAGCGCCAAGCGCGATCCCCGCCGCAGTCCATGTCGGGTGTTTAAGGAAGACGCCCCAGCCAAAGAGGAGCAGTGATGTATATAGTGGGTGTCGGATGAAACGGAAGACGCCAGAGTTAACAAGTTGTGTCGTCGTCTCGATCCCATCCGTCGGTTGGCCATACGTGCGTAGCATACAAAAGCCGTGGATTGCGAGGACTATCGATCCGAGCAGCAGAATCCAGGATAAGACCTGTTGGGTTGAGAAAGGCGCGAAGAACCATGACGGGCTGTTTACATACACAAGCAGGAGCAACGCCTCAAACGCGAGCAAGCGAAAAAAACGGTAGGAGCGAGGCTTGAATCGCGGTCGACCTGAGAGGATTATCGCACCGAGTCCAAGGATGATAAAAAGAATGGAGCGCATTGGAGTATCCTGTTGGCGAGGGTTTAACTTCAGTTTACATCTTGAAGTCAGATGATCGCCTATGAAGATCACTTTGATCGGTTACACACTGCGTGCTATGCTACGGTCTCTATTCTAGCCCCAGAACGCGTATGTTGAAACTTCGATATTATTATTTCACGTGAATCTGCCAAAGGAATCTACCTAAAATCATTTCCTCATCGATCTCAAAGGGATAAATGAGCTAGTCCCTAAGATGAAAATGACCTTCGCGAGAAACACCGCCGGGATTTCTCCCTTTGAAAATCTCAGGACAGGCGACTCTTTCCCGATTGTCATTTCGAGTGAGGCGTGAAACGGCGATCGAGAAATCCCTATGATGTTTGTCGGGAAGGGTTGTTCCTTGTAACGCGTACCCGTCACCACTTTTAAGTCTCCTTCTATGAATAGAGTCGTCTCAGGGATTTCTTCATTATTCGACAAGCTCTAGGATGATGCCTCGGATGCCCGAAATAATGCGACTTCAATGATATCGATGATAAAAACATTTTCCATATTTCTCTGCTACATTTGGATGAAACCCTCAACAATACATGTCAAATCCAAAGAAAAGGCCCTTATAATGGGATTCCCTATTCAGGAAGTACCAGCGACGCTAAGGCAAGTAATTCTGCCGACTGACGGTATCGAGAAGCAAGCACTGGCAACGCTAAATATCCATCTTCTGAACCTTTCCGGTGGTAGATAAACAGAAATGAACCATGGCTGAGCTAACAGGTCAGACTCTTGAGCACTACCATGTCCTCGAGCAGATAGCGAGAGGCGGGATGGCACTCGTATATCGCGGGTATGACCTAGAAAACCAGCGACACATCGCGATAAAGGTGCTCGCCAATTACCTGCTTCAGGAAAAAAAGTTCAAGACCCGTTTCAAACGCGAAATCGAGCTGCTTCAGAAACTCGATCACCCCCAGATCGTGTCCATCCTCGATTACGGAGAATATCAAGGTTCGCCTTATATCGTGATGCCTTTCCTCCGTGGGGGCACGTTGCAGGATCGGCTCACAGAAGGCTCACTTTCGGCAGTTGAGGGCGCGAGATTGAGCGAGCAGGTTTCTGCTGCGCTGGCGTATGCGCACACGAATGGTATCGTCCATCGCGATGTTAAAACGTCTAACATCTTATTAGACAACGAAGGCAACGCCCTGCTTTCAGACTTCGGTTTTGCCCTGTGGAAAGAGGCTTCGATCAGGTTGACCGGTTCAGCGCTAATCGGCACACCGGCGTATATGTCCCCAGAGCAATGCCTCGGCGAGCCGGTGGATGCTAGTTCGGATCAATATTCCTTCGCGGTTGTGCTTTATCGCGTCGCAACAGGGCGGTTGCCCTTTGAAGGGGATACACCACTCGCGCTGGCGATGAAGCATATCCAGCAACCACTCCCTCCACCGCGCTCGATTAACCCAAAGTTACCTGAAAGTATTGAGGTAGTGCTTCTCAAGGCGTTGGCAAAGGAACCCGAGCATCGATTCACAGATATGAACGAGTTTAACGCGGCGTTCCAGGTTGCGCTTACGGGAGCGCTCGATCCAGCAATGGTTCGTACACCTCCGCCTATGCATTTCAACATTCCAACCGAGGTTCGACTTCAGCGTGAAAAGGATTCCAGCTTTTTCGGGTACTTGGGTCGGTCGCGGTCTCTCCGCAAGCCCATCCTCATCGGATTGCTCTCCGCATTATTCATATTACCCATCGGCGCCATCGCCATGCGCGAACTAGGGTATTCAATTATTCTCCAACCAACCTCCGCTACTCCGGATTATCAAGCCACCATCGATGCTCTCTATACAGAGAACGCACCACAGGCGGGCTCGGAATTCTCACCGCAGCAAATTAAGGCGGCTGTGATGGGAACTCTCAGCGTGTTGGTAGAGTCGGATGGCGTGGATGTAGATACGGTGGTCGTTGAAGAAGGCGGAATGTTTAACGAGGTAGGGGGTGGTGGCCGTCCAACGCCTACACTAACCCTGTCGCCGGTCCCGACCCTCTCTGATGTCCGCACAACGACACCGCTCGGTGGAGGTGAAGAAAGCTCGCAGGATGCCAGTTCTACGCCGGTGCTATCCAGCGAGACACCGTCTACAACACCGACGATCACTACGAGTCCGACCGAAACCCTCGAACCAACCTACACGCCTGTTCTGTTAACGAGCACTCCACTGGGTATTTGCAAGACAAAACCTCACCCGGTCTTCCCAACCTGCACAACTGTCCCATAACCTGTTACCTGCCCTTTCTATATTCCAATTACTCACTCTTTTCCCAGTCTTGATAGCTGGTTGAAAGGGACTTATCAGCCATTCTGGTGTTATCCTTATAGTGCGCTGACCTGTGTTGTCTTCGTAATTGAAGATAACCACGCAGGGTAATTATGCTTGTCCGGATCTCTGCGTAGGATCCGAACGAATGGGGCGAGAACACCGTGACAGAGTTGATTGGTAAAACTCTCGGTCATTATCGCATCCTGGAGGTCGTCGGCCAGGGTGGGATGGCAACCGTGTACAGAGCGGAAGATCTTCGGGATGAGAAGATCACCGCCGTAAAAGTCATGCTGCCCTACCTCAGCCGGGATGAAGGGCTCAAGAAACGTTTCCGCCAGGAAGCGAAAATGCTCAGCCGGCTTAAACATCCAAATATCGTCCCCATCCTTGACTACGGTGAAGAAAACGGTCATTTGTATTACGTCTTACCGTATATGCCCTTGGGGTCGCTCTCGGATCGCCTAACAAATGGTCCGATATCAATAGAAGAAACTGCTCAAATCATCTCTCAGGCTGCGGCAGCTTTACAGCACGCGCACGATGATGGTGTCGTCCATCGCGACGTGAAACCTTCCAACATTTTGCTGGATGAACAAGGGAAAGCACAGCTTTCTGATTTCGGTTTCGCCTATTGGTCTGAGACGACTTTGAGCCTTACGGGATCAGGGCTGGTCGGAACTCCGGGGTATATGTCGCCGGAGCAATGCTTGGGAGAAGGCGTCACCGAGCTGTCTGATCAGTATTCGTTAGGAGTAGTGCTTTATCGGCTTGTTGTCGGGCGGAAACCTTTCGAGGGTGAAACTCCACTGGCGATCGCGCTCAAACACATCAACGAACCCCTTCCGCCTCCGCGTGAAGTGAATCACGGCGTCCCAGTACCACTCGAGAATGTCTTGATCACTGCGCTCGATAAAAATCCCAAGAATCGCTACGGTTCGATCGCGATTTTCAACGATGCCTTGCAGGAGGCGGTCCTGACCTCAGTGCAGAACGGCTATGAGCCTACGGCAGTGATGCCGCGACTGAATCGCTTCTATATAACCCGCGATCGATGGCGACGTAGGCTCCGAGCTGCGTTCTCCCGCCCCACATTTCGCCGGTGGCCGGTCTTGCTAGGGGTCATGGCGCTGCTATTAGCCTTTCCGCTCGGTGCATTCGCGCTGCGGGGTGTCATAGGCGCTCCGCCGAACGACGCGAATGAAAATCAAGCCGCAATTGCCTTCGAGGCGACGATCGCCGCGCTCTACACAGCGAACGCCCCGCTCAGTGAAGATGCAGATGATCCTGGAAAGATCCAGACGGCTGTAGCCGGGACGCTGAGCGCCTTAGAGACTCAGACGGCGAGAGAACAAACATCAACGCCGACTCCCACATCATGGTCGATTTTGGATATTTTTCGGAGTGAGACGCACACGCCCACTCCGACGCCGACCATCTGGTATTACTCGACAAGCACGCCCACAGCAGAATCTGGTTCAGGCGGTGGAGCTTCACAAACACCCACCCTCGAGGACCCTCCAGAACCGACTTCTCCACCCGATGGATCTCCTACCCCTACACCGAAACTGGTGAATCCGAACGCCTGTAATTCCACCCCAGAACATCAAAATTACTGTACGCCCGCGCCCGGTGACTGAGTCTAAAATCCCCCGCTTTATCATTTGCCTAATGTTTCAAAGTAAGAATTGTTGAAAATCAGTATTTCCCATCAGTGAACGAGTGTAGGCCCGCGATTGCCGCCTCGAGCTGCGTTCGATAATTAGAGTTTTCTAGAGACGATAACGAAGGGGGAATTATGATGAGCGGGGATGATCGATTTCTGCATCCCGATCTAGTTGTTGATCGGTCCAGGAGCGGGGATCTTCGAGCGGCTCGATGTGGGTGAAGACCGTCGCGGAGGGGATTACCTCGCGGATTTCACGTTCGATCGATTCCAGTAAATCGTGTCCTTCCTGAATGCTCCAATCGCCAGGAGCTTGAATGTGCATGGAGATGAAACTGCGTGATCCCGCCTGGCGTGTGCGCAGTGCGTGATACTTGGTTTCGGAGCCGCAGTTGCGTTCCAAAATAGCTCGGATCGCGGTGACATCCTGCTCTGGAAGGGCGGTGTCAATCAAGCCCAAAGCCGAACGTTTCAGGATCTTGAACCCGTTGTAACCGATCCAGCCAGCGACGATCAACGCGACCAGGGGGTCAAGGATCTGCCACCCCGTGATGCCAACGGCTCCTACCCCGATCAGGACACCCAGTGAAGTCCACACATCGCTCATCAGGTGCTGGCCATCCGCTTCGAGGGCGATGGATCGTTCGCGTCGACCGACGCGGATTAAAATCAGAGCTGTGACTAAGTTAATAACCGAAGCTACAGCGGAGATTAGCAGACCTGTGCTCAGGTGGTCAATCGGTTGGGGATTGAGCAGCCTCTGGATGGCCATGACTGCGATCGCAATTGCCGCGAGCGAGATCAATCCCCCTTCAGCGCCGCTGGAGAGATACTCCACTTTTTGGTGGCCGTAGGCATGATCCTCGTCCGGGGGTTGAGCGCTGATGTGCAGCGCGGCAAGAGCTGTAAACGCTGCCGCCAGATTGATGCCGGATTCAAGTGCGTCGGATAATAAGCCCACGGATTGGGTGAGAAGATAGCCAACAGCTTTGAGCCCCATCGTGATTACTGCTGCGCCAAGCGAAAGCCAGGCGTATTTCATGAGAGAGGATCGATCGTTCATGCTGCGCATTGTATCATCGGCATGAGTAGGCAGGAGGGAGGGGTCGAAGCCGGTCGCTCAGAGAAGTGCGAGCAGTCCAAAAGTCAACAACCCCGAAACGATCGTAAGCCAGGTGTTGCGCGTGCGCCATGCGACCAGCGCTGCGATTGACCCGGCGACGAGGCGGTGATTAGCGAATGATAGATGCAGGGTTCCATCAAGGAGCAGGAGATCCGGGGTGATCAGTGCGGCCAGGACAGCAGGGGGAATATATCGCAATCCGCGCCGGAACCATTCGGGTAATCGGTCAGGCGGGATGAAAAAAAAGAAGCTGAGCCTGATCAGATACGTCACGGTCATCCCGCCGAGGAGGATAATCCAGAGCTCCACCCGGCTCATGCCTTATCTCCATTTGCGTGTCCTGCTCTTGCTGCGCGTATTTCCACTCCAAGACCGACGCCAATGCCGAGGACCGCGGGGATGAGCAAGCCTAGCTTGAATGGGAGATTGGCGAGCAGGATAGAAAAGGTGCCGGCTGCGCAAGCGGCAGCCCAGGTGGGTCGATCGGTCAATGTGGGAATGATCAAAGCCATGAAGGTCAGTGGAAGTGCGAAATCAAGCCCAATCCCTGGAGGGATCAACACACCAAGGGCGATACCGAGGAATGTGCTCAACTGCCATGCAACCCAGAGCATAAGGCCCGTTCCCAGGAAATACCAATGTGCGAACTCGGGGCTGCCTTTGCGATAACGGGAGGAGGCGACGATGAAAGCCTCGTCCGTGAGAAGCCAGGAGAGCGGGATCTTCCAACGGTTAGAGAGGTGGTAAACGTGAGGCGCTAACGAAGCGCTGTAGAGTAAGTGGCGCAAATTAACCACGAGGATGGTCAGGACTATGAGGAAGGGAGAGGCGGCTCCGGCTATAAGACTGACGGCGATGAACTGCGCGCTTCCGGCGAAGATGAAGAGTGAGAACCCTTGTGCTTCAAATGCGGGGATGCCGGCTGAAACTGCTAAAGCGCCGAATATGACCCCGAAGGGAACGATGCCCAGCAAGATAGGGAACTGATCGCGGGCGCCTCTCAGGAATTCTTTCCCCGGCTGTGAAATTGAACCTACCTCTGAATTATAAGTGCTCACGAGGATTGGAGGTAAGCGATGATGAGTCGGGTCGTTGCCCGCAGCGAGTCGATATGGGTACGTTCGTAATTGTGAGAGGCGTCGATCCCGGGTCCCAGCAAAGCTACCCGCACATCTCCACCCGCCCGCCAATACGCCTCGCCGTCAGATCCGTAGAAAGGGTATATGCCGATTTTATAGGGGATCTCAGACATTTGGGCGAGTTCTTCGAGTCGGCGCGTGAGCTTGTGGTGATAGGGCCCACCTCTATCCTTCGCACAGATCGTGACATGGAACTCATCCGATGTCTGACCCTCGCCCACAGGCGCCATATCGATGGCTACAAGCTCGAAAAGGTTGTGTGGTAAACCGGCCGCGGCCCCATGCCCTACTTCTTCATAGTTGCTGATATGGATTGTTGTGCGCTGGGATGGTTTTTCATCAGCGCCGATTATTGCCTGCGCGGCGGCTAGCAAGCAGGCAATCCCGGCCTTGTCATCCAGATGGCGTGAACGTATGAACCCGCTGGGTGCGTTCTCGACTCGAGGATCGAAAGCCACAAAATCGCCTACGCTTATCCCCAGATCCTCGGTTTCACCCATTGTGAGACTGCGTTCGTCGATCCGCACTTCCAGCGTATCCCCGTCTCGGGGGGTGGTTCCAACCTCTTTGCCATGGATGTGTCCGGAGGCTTTCGTAAGAAGAACAGAGCCGCGTATGCTCCTTCCGGAGCGAGTGAGGATAAGGCAGCCTTCACCTTCGATCGAGTTCCAAGCGTAACATCCGAGCTGTGAGAGTTTTAAACGACCATTTTGTTTTATCTCGCTCACCATCGCTCCGAGGGTGTCAATATGGGCGGTGAGCCCGCGTGGCTTGTTGTCGGTTTTTCCCGGCCACTCCGCGACCAGCGTGCCCTTCGGCGTTTGCCTGCTCGTCAACCCGAGTTCTTCCAGTTTTGCTTGTGTGAATTGGATAGCGGCTTCGGTATAGCCTGTCGGGCTGGGGATGTTGAGTAGCTGGACCAGAATATCCTGAAGGTAGTTCTCGTCGAGGGAAATCTTCTTCACCATTTGCAGCACCTTTCGAAACAAAGCGTGGAGGAATCATACGCATGGCGAGTTGTTTTTGCAACGTGAGCGAGGCTTGGGGGAGCGCTGAAGCTTCACTTCAGGCCGCGAGCTGAGCTTGCTGATCCCAAAGCTGGCTTCACATAGGAAAAAAATAGGGCAGCGAACTCGCTGCCCCGTCACGCTAATTGGGGGTTGAAGGAATGTCTTTTTCTCAGGTAGTCAGGATCTGGGAGAGAAAGAGCTTGGTGCGATCTTCTTGGGGGTTTTTAAATATATCTTCTGGAGTTCCCGTTTCGACGACGAGCCCCTCGTCGAAGAAGAACATCCGGTCGGCAACTGCACGAGCGAAGCTCATCTCATGGGTGACCACAATCATAGTCATGCCGGACTGTGCGAGTTCGATCATGACGTCTAACACTTCTTTAATCATCTCAGGATCCAGGGCAGAAGTCGGTTCATCGAAGAGCATGATCTTGGGCTGCATGGCGAGCGCTCTCGCAATTGCTACTCTTTGTTGCTGCCCGCCTGATAGTTGTCCAGGAAATTTATAGGCTTGTTCGGGAATACCGACTCGTTCGAGCAGTTGTTGGGCAATCTCCTCCGCCTTATCCTTAGACCATTTACGTACCCAGATAGGGGCGAGGGTGATATTCTGCAGCACGCTGAGGTGAGGGAACAGGTTAAACAGTTGAAAGACCATTCCGATCTCACTGCGGATGGCAGCAATATTGCGGACATCGTGTGTGAGTTCCATCCCATCGACGATGATCTGACCGCGTTGATGCACTTCGATGCGATTGATAGTACGGATGAATGTTGATTTTCCCGAGCCGGAAGGACCAAAAATCACAATGACTTCGCCCTTGTTTACTTCCATATCAATCCCTTTTAGGGCCTGGAAGTCCCCGAACCATTTTTCGACATCACGGCAGATGATTATTGGATCGCTCATTATTTACTCCGGTTAACGTTCACCGACGCCCAGCGCGGTTTCTAACCGTCGGCTTGCGAAGGACATGAGATAGCTTAATACCCAGAAGACCGCGGCAACGAAAATAAAAACCTCGAATTGCAATTGAAGAAATTCTACGTCGGACTGCAGGATGGATTTGCCGATGTTCAGCAGTTCGTTGATAGCTACGATGATGACCAGCGTCGTATCCTTGAAAAGGCTGATGAACTGCCCTACGATGGCAGGAATTACAGCCCGCAGGGCTTGGGGTAAGACGATAAAGAAAGTGGTTTGAAAGTTATTCAGACCGACGGCTTTTGCAGCTTCAACTTGTCCGAGAGGAACAGCTTGAAGTCCGCCGCGCACGTTTTCGGCTGTATATGCTGCGCTGAAGATGGTCATACCGATGAGTGCGCGCACAAGTCGGTCAATCCTGAGTTCAGGTGGGAGGAAGAGAGCCAGGATAATCGATGACATGAAGAGGATGGTGACGAGTGGGACGCCGCGAATGCCCTCGATAAAGCCAATGCTGAAGATCTTAATAACGGGGAGCGAGGATCGGCGTCCAAGCGCCAGAAGAACGCCGAGGGGGAACGAGAGCAAAATTCCGCCAACGGCGAGAATGAGCGTCACCAGGAGACCTCCCCACATCGACGTCTCAACGGTGGGGAGCATGGTCCCTTCCCCTGTTCCTCTAAGGAGGAAGGGAATTAGTAAGAATGAGAGCAGCCAGCCGGCAAGAACCAAACCGCCCGTGACAAACTTTCGGGAGCCGATCAGGTAGCCGAGGTAAATTGCCGGCAGGTTGATCAGGAAAAATACTCGTACAGCCATGCTGCCCAACTGACCGCCGGCAGGTATGATCCCCAGGATCGCAAGTCCGATCCCGAGCAGCAGGGCAAAGGAGCGCATGATGCCCTTCCATTTACCCCAGCTCATGCCGGTCAGGAAGGATACAAGCAGCAGGCTCGCACCGACTCGCCAGAGCCCATCCCGCGGATATTGACCTACGAGGTAGAGAATTGGATTGTGCGTGACCGGTCTCCAGTCGGCAGTGAAGAAGGCCCACTCGAGGACAGCGCGCCCAATAAAGTAAATCGATCCCAAAGCCAACAGCGTTAGAACAGAATTAAACCAGTTGTTGAAGAGATTACGCTGCACCCACATGATAGGCTTAAGCGGCGATGGGGGGCGAATATCGGCGGATGCCGGTTTGGTGTTCCCTGCGTCGGTCACTCGGATCTCTCACTTATCTGAATTTTGCGGTTGTAGATGTTCAGGATTAATGACGTGATCAAGCTCATAACCAGGTATGTCACCATGACCATGCTGAAGACCGGCACAGCTCTGCCGGCTTGATTAATCATGATGCGCCCAACGTTAAAGAGGTCTGCGTAGCCGATGGCCAGGGCAAGACTTGAGTTCTTCGTCAGATTCAGGGTTTGGCTTATAAGTGGTGGAATAATGACACGCATGGCTTGGGGGATAATAACGAGCCCGAGAGTTTGCATTGGTTTAAGCCCAACAGCTTTCGCGGCTTCCATTTGTCCAAGGCTAACAGCTTGGATCCCTGCCCGGACGACTTCAGCGATAAAGGCCGCCGTGTACATGACCAGACCGACAAGCAGCGCGCTGAATTCAGGGGTGAGCCTGAGCCCGCCCGTAAAGTTAAACCCTTCAAAAACTGGGATATCAATCCAGAGCGGTTGCCATTTTGAGAGCGCCAACCCCAGAACGGTGGATACGAGCATAATGGTGAAGCTCACCCCTGCGAAATATGTTGAACGACCACTGCGCTCGCGCAGGCGCCGTAAGTACGTCCAGGCAATAATTGCCAGAATCAAACCAACCAGGAGTGAAATTGCAAACACACCTCCGGTTTCCGTAAGTCGTGGCCATGATAAGTACAAGCCGCGCTGGTTTAAGTAGATGGGACCCGGGAGCTCGAGACTTCCCTTTGCGGGAGGTAATTTATTGAAGATTGCAAAGTACCAAATGAAAAGGAGAACAAGCAGAGGGACATTCCGGTGAAGCTCGATGTAGGCAAGAGCGATCTTGTTGACCAGCCAATTGGTTGAGAGACGTGCCAGCCCTACTATGGTGCCGAGAATTGTCGCCAGCAGAATACCGACGATTGAAACTTTCAGCGTGTTGAGCAGTCCTACCAAGAAGGCGGTGCCGAAGTTGTAGGAATCATCATAGGGAATCACCGACTCACTGATGGGGAACCCCGCTGGGTCGTTGATGAAGTCAAAACCGAGGCTCAACCCACGCAGTTTCGCAGCTTCCAGCACGTTCACCGCAATCCATATCAACGCGCCGATGACGATGATTGCTGAGATCACCTGAGCCGCCGCCATCAACACACGCTCATCACGCCAGAAGGGGATGCTTTTACGAGCTTGGGATTTGCTGTATGAATTCGAAGATGACATCCGTTTGTATTCGTTTA
>SOIH01000067.1 GCA_004376895.1 Anaerolineales bacterium
CCCTACGTTCATGTGCGGCTTCGTCCGCTCAAATTTCTCCTTCGCCATGATCTTTATCTCCTCGTTCGTTCTAAAATAATTCTTCCTACAATTAGAGCCCTCAAGGGGAATTGAACCCCTGACCCCGTTCTTACCAAGAACGTGCTCTACCGTCTGAGCTATGAGGGCTTGAACTGCAGTCCCGAATTGTCACTTCAAACCGAGCCTGAGTGGGCGGTGACGGATTCGAACCGCCGAAGGCGAACGCCAGCTGATTTACAGTCAGCCCCCTTTGGCCACTTGGGTAACCGCCCATTGCCCTATTTCGGTCAGCAAATGCCTTCCGCAGCAGCATCGCTCCAGTAAAAACTTAACGACACAGCAAGCCGACGATGGGAGTCGAACCCATAACCTACCACTTACAAAGCGGTTGCTCTGCCATTGAGCTACGTCGGCATGATAATAAAACGCGCCCCACCTGCTCGGCGCTGTCTTATTATACCAGACTCCCTTGCCGACTTTTCTCGCCGAGTCTACCAAGATTCAGAGGCATCGTCAATGGAAATGCGCATCGCACTACGTTCAATGAGTGTTCGAAACATCGAAACCTCGCCGTTCTAAGATGGCGTAAAGAGCAATAGCACCCGCAACGGAGGCGTTCAATGAATCGATTTGACCTCGCATGGGGATCCCGACCAGGAAGTCGCAAGATTCCCTAACTCTACGCCGCATTCCCGATCCCTCACTGCCAACAACCAGGCCCAATGGACCTCTGAGATCCGCGTCCCAGTAGATGGATGCTTCTGGGGTATTCTCCAGGCCTGCAACCCAGAGATCTGCTTTTTTTAGACGCGCGATCGCATCTGCCAGGTTACCTCGAGCGATGATCATGTGCTCACTCGCTCCGGAAGATGCACTGACCACCGCTGGCGTGACAGAGGCGCTCCTGCGCGCAGGAATCACCACGCCATGAACACCTACGGCTTCTGCCGTGCGCAACAGGGTTCCTAGATTCTGAGGGTCCTGGATCATATCCAAAAGGAGTATCCACGGAGGTTCTCCCCGCTCTGCTGCGAGTTCCAGCATCTCCTCGATTGACCCGTATTCGAAGGGATCAACAATCGCCACAACCCCCTGGTGATTTGAGCTCTCTCGATCCAGCGAGGTCCTGGGGACACGTTTTATTCGTATGCCGCTCGCTCGCGCCATGTCGTTGATCTCAACGAGGAGCCCTCGCTCGACGACTCCTTCGGCGAGTTTTATTTGGTAGATTCGGCGACGACCCGCCCGCAATACTTCTCGAACAGGGTTCCGCCCGTATATTGTTTCTTTTCTGTTCCCGCTCATACCGATTTACTTAAGGTCCGTAACTTCCTGGATAGAAATTCGCCCCAGCTCTTGATCGAACTAGGGCGTCTGTTTGTTCTTGTTCTGCTAGCGGATTCTCCAGACCGTTCCCCCCTTGCCATCCTCCAGCGATATCCCCATTTCACTCAATCGGTCACGTATCATATCCGAGAGCTCCCACTGCTTGGCAGTTCGCAGTTCCATTCGGATTTCTAGTAGCAGCTCTATGAAAGGTGCAGCCTCTGCATCCAGGTGGTTTTTCTGTGCAAGCGATAACCCAAGCACACCCGCCAATTTACAGAGAGTATCCTGCGCATCGCCCAAATTTTCCTGGTCGATCCCAGCCGTCCTCGCTTCGTTGATCGCCCGGACCAATTCAAAAAGATGACCCAGTGCTCCGGCGCTGTTGAAATCATCATCCATCGCTGTTTCAAAGCCAGTGCTCGCTTGTTCTGCCGCTTGAGCTAGGCTTTTCGCTATTCCTAGGTCGAGATCGGGAAGAGGGGAGGCGGAACGCAAGCCGCCCTTCAACCTCTCGAGTGCGTGCGCCGCCTGCTCGATAACATCTTCATTATATGTAAGCGGACTGCGGTAACTGGCATTCAGAATCAAAAGTCGCAGAACGTCCGCATCGTACTTCCCCAGAAATTGTTCGATAGTAAAAACGTTTCCTGTTGACTTCGACATATCCTCGCCACTGAGTTGCATCATGCCATTGTGTACCCAATAACGAGCGAAGGGTTTGCCAGTGTAGCTTTCTGATTGAGCAATCTCATTCTCGTGGTGTGGGAAGATCAGGTCGTTCCCGCCACCATGAATATCGATTTGATCCCCCAGATGGTGTAGGCTCATCGCAGAGCACTCGATATGCCATCCTGGCCTACCCAATCCCCACGGGCTTTCCCATGCGGGTTCTCCGGGTTTAACCGCCTTCCAGAGAGCAAAATCCGCAGGGTCCTCCTTCCGTTCATCAACTCCAAGGCGAGCGCCGGCACGCATATCTTCCAACACTCGTCTTGAGAGGCGTCCGTAATCCTCGTCTTTCGCCACTCGGAAATATACGTCCCCGTCTACGTCGTAGGCATATCCCTTATCAATCAATCCTTTAACCACGCCGATGATGGTTTCGATCTCAGTGGACACTCTCGGGAAGACATGTGCGGGCAGGACGTTAAGTTCTTTCAAGTGCTGATCATATTCGTCGATGTATTGCTCCGCCAGATCGATAGGGTCGACGCCTAAGTCCTGTGCGCGCAGGATGACTTTATCATCAACATCTGTGTAGTTCATGACATGTTGAACGTCATACTCTTTGTATTCAAGGTATCTACGGATCACATCGAAGACGATCGACGACATTGCATGACCGACATGCGCCTTATCGTACACTGTAGGCCCACAGACATAGATCCGAACCTTTCCTGGATCCAGTGTCTCAAACTGCTCTTTCTTGCGGGCCATGGTGTTATAAATCATCAACGTCATCGAACCTTACTCCTGAGCGATAGCGTTTTCGTTATCCAGCTTAAGACGGGCGAAGATCATTCTGCCTGCGGCTGTCTGCAATACTTTTGTGACAGTTACCAGGATCACATTGCCAATTCGTATCTCCCCATCTTCGATGACAACCATTGTGCCATCGTCAAGGTAGCCAACCCCCTGTCCGGTCTCTTTCCCTTTTTGAATGACATCCACTTCAAGCGTCTCGCCTGGCAGAAAAACCGCTTTAACCGCGTTTGCTAGTTCGTTGATATTCAATACAGAAATACCCTGCAGTTCCGCTACGCGATTCAGATTGTAGTCGTTAGTTAAGACTTTGCAGCGAAGTTGTTTGGCGAGGATCACCAACTTGTCGTCCACCTCCCGCACGCCTTCCACATCTAAATCGGTGATGCGCATCGAGATAATGGGATCTTTTTGGAGTCGGTTGAGTATTTCCAGACCACGTCGACCACGCTGTCTCCGCAATCCATCGGAGGAATCTGCGACATGTTGAAGTTCGTTCAAGACAAACGATGGCACCAGCATAGGGCCGGCAATAAAGCCTGTGCGAGCGATATCAGCAATCCGCCCATCAATTATCACGCTGGTGTCCAGCAATACGCTATTGTTATCCGGCGAAAGCTCTTGATCTCCCTTGCTCAATGAGCTAAAACGGGACCCAACCATAGTGAAAATTTCGTTCTGGCGCGTTGTGAAAATGGCTATGCTTAAATAGCCGATGAGAATGGCGGCAATGAAGGGCAGCAACTCCCCAAACGGTTTAGGCAATAGTGAAAGGGGGAAGGCAATCAGCGCCCCGACAACCAAGCCAATGATCAACCCGAACAATCCGGCTACCATTGTCTTTAACGAAATTGTTGATAGCTTGGCGCGGATGGCGCTCATTGGACGTGTGGTCAGAAACGGCGTTACCACAAGCCCCAATAACGCGCCAACCATTCCAAACACAATAGCCCAAAGAACCGGTTGATCTCCAGCAAGACCCCCCAGTGCTGTCCCAAGGTAGACACCGCCAACTGATAAAGCGATCATTCCAACAATTCGAGCAATAAAGTCGACACTCATGATTTAATCCTTTTAATAATACATATATAAAAACAGGGCAGACACCCGGTTTCGGTGTCCACCCACAAGGGAAGTCACATCCAAAAATATCCGTTCTAATGTCCCCCGCAAAATCTAATAAAATCGACCCTATATAATGCAGGGTATAAGATAATAAGGATGAAACCGGGCAGAGGGAGGAAAACTGAAACAATGATATTCTCCCTCGCATTTTAATAATACCATGTTGTGAAACAGGGTGTCAACGCGAGGTCTTACCCTGAACCGCACTTACCGTCAGCTTGAGATTCACCCCAATCATCTACGACATGTGAAAAATTTCTCGAATCATAGAGCTCCGGGGAACTACCCAATCCCGGAACTCATGGGCGATCAATGTTAATTTGTTTTCCGTCGTCGATGTGTCCCTTTATGGAAGCTCGCCGACAACCTCAAAAGTGGCTAAGATCTGATCCACCACTTCCCAGTCCTCTTCGTTCACAATCTGAGCCTGAACGAGAATAAGAAACGCGAACTGATCATCCTTCGATACCGCCGCCAACTGCAACCATTGCGCACCCCCCGGTCCGCCACACTTGGTGAACAGATCATACTTCCCGCGGTAGATCGCGTCCTCGTAATCGTAACGCCCATCGAGCTCGCAGACATCCATGAAATCCGGGCGCAAGGCATCCAGAAGCTGCTGATATCCAAGGTAGGATGCGAGATCGTCGGAGGCTCCAAAAATAACACCAGGAGTTGCCCATGTGTTATAAAAGCCGTCCAAGTCTGGAGAGGCCGCGATCATGCCCCCAACGACGTCGTCACTATCGACCCAAACATCTCCGTCGATATCGTCCCATCCAGCAGGAACTTGCATTTGGATCGAATCGTAATCATCGTATACCCACATATACTCTGAATAGCCGTCGCCAGTGCTGGCAAATCCGCCCGACATCGCTGATTCGCCCGGCAGCAAGCCAACCACGTTGAAACTGGCGATAATGCTATCAAGCGCCTCCAGGTCAGCATCGCTTACGATCTGGACTTCGACTTCTATAAGAAAAGCGCCGGGCTCATCTATAGGCTCGGCGGTTAACACCATGTAGGAAGTATCCCGGCCTCCACAGAACTCATACAATTCCCACGCGCCGCGATATAAGTTGTCTTCATAGTCATATCGACCCTCAAACGTACAATAATCAGACAGTCCATCCGTCAATAGATCGAGGAAGTCAAGGTAACCACCAAATATATCCACCCTTGCGGTCACGTCGAAAATCACACCTGGTGTGTCCCAAGAGTTAATGAAGCCATCCATGTCAGGAGATGCCCAAATAGAAGCACCGACGATTTCGCCGTCTTCGATCCATTCTGAACCGTCTACATCGAACCAATCGGTTGGAATCTCTACCTCGAGGGCGGCGGTGACGTCCGTTACAAAGGTGTAGTTGGCATAACCTGCCGAGCCTGATCCGGGAATTCCACCACCGATCTGGGTTGAAAGCGATGCCGAAGCCTGAAGCTCTCGTCCATTAAGCTGCCCTTCAAGAATTTCGCCGGTTGCATAGCGAAGCACTTCGATACTCAGGGTGGATTCGGTGCCGTGTGTGCGCAGCACATCACAGTAATCTGCCATTGTCTCGTCCGTGGCTAGAACCAAACCCTCCAGCGACGTGATGATATCGCCCGCTTTGATTCCCGCTTTGTCCGCGGACGAACCCGACGAAACTGATGATACCCAGATCCCGTTAACAGAACCGTCGCTGCTTGTTACCGCAACTCCATTAATTCCAATTGAGTCGACATCTTCACCAGTGGCCAGTCGTTCGATCACACCCTGCGCGTCTTCCGCCTTGATGGCGAAGTACTGGTTGTTGGCAATTATTGACTGCGCATAATTCACGCCCACCACTTTCCCTTGAGAATCCACAAGCGGTCCGCCAGAATTTCCGGGGTTGATGGTTGCATCATGTTCCAGCACAAAATCCACAGAAGCCCACGATGATTCCCCATCGGCGCGCGCCTTCGATACGATGCCCTTGGTCAAGGTGAACTCAGGGTCTCCCAAAGGATATCCAGCCGAAAAGACCTCAAGGCCGACGCCCACATCTCCCGTATGCCAATCAAGAAATGGAAATCCATCGCCCTCGATATCAATGATTGCTAGGTCCGAGCATTCGGATACTCCCAAAATCCGGGCATTAAGAGCCTTTTCCTCGCCCGCGACCCAAACCTTAAGCAATGCCGCTCCCGTAACCACATGGTTGTTCGTCACAGCAATCCCTGAAGGGTCTATGATGAAGCCCGATCCTCTTCCGGCAGAGTTGGCCATCACACCCATTTCGGGGTCGATGAAAGTCCCTTGAGCCTCTATCAATATTGTCGCATCCTGAACCCCCTCCAACGAAGAGACTGCACCTAACATTCCTTCAAGCGAATCTACATCTTTCACCCCGTCAGAATCCTTCGTGGAGGCCGCCACAAGTTTGTCTGTTTCAGATTCCTTTGTGGGCTCTGATGTTGACGATGAACAAGCTGTGAACAAGAGTGATAGCAACATAAACACCAACAGACTCAAACGATAATTGGTTCGATTATTCATTTCAAAACTCCTATTAAATATTCTGTCCCGCTTTCGCTGGCAGACTGGCGATTTCAGATCACTCTTTCCATCTAACTTCATAACCCTACTTGCTTGGGAAGCAAGCTGCAAACGCGTCGAAGCCACAAGAAGTTCCTTGCAATCGCTACGGCTCGCATGGAAAGAACAAGCTGCATCAATCCCGCGATGGGTCTCCGTTCTTAGCAACATATAAATCAAACGAATTGAACACTAATCGAGTATAGATGAGAAGAATCCAGACCGTCCTTTCAATCACCTTTCAGCACCGAGCGCCTCTAATCCTGGGGGTAGTGTAAAATCATGCCCCTAAGGAGACCCCGCTCATGCATATATTAGTAACGAACGACGATGGTGTTAACGCGCCCGGTTTGCTCGCCCTCGCCCAGGCTTTTCGCTCGTTAGGCGCTGTGACGGTACTCGCTCCCGACAGGAACTGGTCTGCTTCCGGCCATGTTAAAACAATGCATCGGCCACTGCGGGTTTGGGAAACGCAATTGAGCGATGGAACGCCAGCGTTAACAACCGACGGTGCGCCTTCGGATTGTGTAGCCATTGCCATTCTCGGTATGGTCGAGCAGCCAATCGATCTCGTCATTTCCGGGATCAATCCCAATGCAAATGTGGGACACGATGTGACCTATAGCGGCACTGTAACCGCGGCCATGGAAGCCGCGATCTCGGGTCTTCCGGGATTCGCCTACTCAATCGACTCTCCGTCAGGTCATCAAGGAACAACGGATTACAGCACGGCAGCGGAGGTGGCTGTCTCAGTTGCCGGGCAGGTGCTATCTAAACCAATGCCAGAGAAGTTCATCCTGAACGTGAACATCCCGTATGGCAACCTGGAGGACATTCGCGGCATTGCAGTCACACGCCAGGGGTTGCGCATCTATCGCGATGCGCTCGTCGAAAGGGAAGACCCTCGTATGCGGAAATACTACTGGATTGGCGGCGATACCCCCACAGGCATCGCCGAACCGGGAACCGATTTCTGGGCATTGGCGAACCACTACGTCTCCGTCACCCCGCTCACCCTCGATCTCACCGATTCGCTCATGCTCCCGACCATCGAGGGTTGGAACCTCAAGCTCTAATCGGACCGCATAGCAGCGTCGGCTCTGTGACCCGGTTCAGACCGACCGCGCGCCAGGCTCTTGTAAATTCGTGTGAGTCAACAGAGCTATCAGGGTGACTTCTCTCACTTCTTCCCGGCAGCCACACGGGTTTATAATGATGGCGGTTTGCCCCGCCCGATGGGTGCTTGACTCCGTATCTCCAACATACCCTACAGCCCTTGGCTCGCGCGGCCGGTGCAATCCCAAGCAAGCGCTTTCCGAGACCCAATCGAAAAGGACCAAAAAGAGATGAGCGACACGGGATCCTCGAACGGCAAACTGAAGAAGGCTCCGGTACATCCAAGCGGTGATGACCGCTATGTAGCCCTCGATCGCACGATGAAGCGCTTCCATAACGAGAAGGATGCACTGCTCGAAGTGCTGCACTCCGCGCAAGAAACTTTCGGCTACCTATCGGAAGAACTTCTTTTCTACATTTCGACCCATTTGCACGTGCCTTTGAGCCAGGTATATGGTGTCGCTACCTTCTACCACCTATTCACCTTTGAACCACGGGGCAAGCACAATTGCATCATTTGCACGGGCACAGCTTGCTACGTCAAGGGCTCCTCAGAAATCGTCGAAGAGCTGTCCGACGTACTTAACGTCCCCGTGGGCAAAACCACCGAAGATGGGTTGTTTAGCCTCACGACGGCCCGCTGCCTGGGATGCTGCGGTCTCGCTCCCGTTGCCGTGATCAACGGTGAGATACAAGGAAGGGCTGCGCCGGAGACGATCGCTAAAAAAGTGGAGCGAATCTTGGCGGATGAGAGGGTCGCACAGGATCAAGAGGAGGCCGGATGAGCCGCGAAAAACTCGATCAAATGGCTGAGCAGGAACAGGCGCGTCAATCCCAATTTGACCAACGGGTGCATTGCTGCATCAGCACGGCTTGTCTATCCGCCGGGGCGGGTCGTACTATCCAAGCCCTGCGCGACTCGGTCGAGGCCGCCTCCGTAGGGGGCGAAGTCGAAGTGGTGCAAACAGGATGCATGGGACTTTGCAGTCGCGGGCCTCTCGTGCGCGTCCAAGAGAAGTCGGGCGAGGAGGTCTACTACGCCGACGTTGACTCTGAATGCGCGGAGGAACTTATCGCCAAGACTGTGTCCTGGGATCAAGCGAAGACGAAGGGTCAGGAGCTTTCCCCGGAACTGCAGCCGATACGCGACCGCCTCGAGGCTGCCCGCAGAAAGAGATCGCTCAAGAAACACATCCTCTCGCCCGATTTGCCTTTCTTCACCAAGCAATTCAAGGTCGTCCTCCGCGATGTGGGCTATATCGACCCCGAGAAACTCGAGGATTACCTCGCGCATGGCGGCTATGAAGCGTTGCACAAAGTTCTCACCGAGATGAGCCCCGAGCAAGTGTGCGACGAAATGCTGGACAGCGGTCTGCGTGGGCGCGGCGGAGCGGGTTTTCCCACCGGCTTAAAGTGGAACTTCGTCCGCCGGGAGCAATCGGACGTCAAGTACGTCGTCGTCAATGGCGACGAGGGCGACCCTGGTGCCTATATGGACCGCACCGTGATGGAGGACAACCCCCATCAAGTTCTCGAAGGCATGATGATCGCCGCCTATGCTGTTGGCGCCAACCATGGCTATTTTTACATTCGTGCGGAATACCCTATCGCTGTGGATCGAATTCGCGGCGCCATTCGCGCCGCACGACGCCACGGGATCCTGGGCAAATCCGTCCTGGGCACGGATTTCTCCTACAATGCCGATGTGCGCATCGGCGCCGGCGCCTTTGTCTGCGGCGAAGAGACAGCCCTGATCCACTCCATCGAGGGAAAGCGTGGTGTGCCTCGCATGCGCCCACCCTATCCGTCTACATCGGGCCTGTGGGGTAGGCCGACGGTGATCAACAACGTTGAAACCCTGGCGAGCGTCCCCGCGATCATCAAGAACGGCGCCGATTGGTACGCCCAGATCGGCACAGAGAAAAGCAAGGGCACGAAGGTGTTCGCACTCGCGGGCCAGCTCACCAACACCGGCCTGATTGAGGTGCCCATGGGCATCACCCTGCAGGAGATCGTCTACGAGATCGGAGGCGACGTGCCCGGCGACGCCGAATTCAAGGCCGCGCAGACAGGCGGGCCAAGCGGTGGTTGCATCCCGAATACGCATATGGATACGCCTGTCGATTATGAGAGCCTCCAGGAACTGGGCTCGATCATGGGTTCGGGCGGATTGGTCATCATTGATAGCACAACGTCCATGCCCGAGTTCGCGCGCTTTTTCATGGATTTCTGCGTGGACGAGAGTTGCGGAAAATGCGTCCCTTGTCGGGTCGGCACCGTGCAGATACGCACACTGCTGGACAAGATCATCGATGGACGCGGTGAGCCCGAGGACCTCGAACAGCTCGAGTCTCTCTGTAAACTTGTGAGATCAACAAGCCTCTGCGGTCTGGGCCAATCGGCGCCGAACCCGGTACTTAGCACGCTGCGCTTCTTCCGCCATGAATACGAAGCGTTGATTCCGTCCAGCGCCTGAGCGATAGCGAGCACGGCAACCCTTGGCTGATAGGGAGTCCTACATGATCACCTTGAGCATCGACGCAAAGACCATCCAGGTGCTGCCAGACACGAACGTACTAAAGGCCGCCCTCGACAACGGCATTCATATACCCCATCTTTGCTACCATCCCGAGCTTAGTATCTCTGGAGGCTGCCGCCTTTGTTTGGTCGAAGTGGAAGGCCAAGATCAGCCTGTGCTGAGTTGCGGACTCACCGCCGCGGAAGGCATGGTCATTCAGACCCAATCGGAACAACTCGCGGAATTACGGCGAGGGGTTCTCGATCTCTTCATCTCCGATCACCCCCTCGACTGCGTGATATGCGATAAGGCAGGATCCTGCACGCTTCAGGAATACGCCTATGCGTTCGGCCTGAAAGAGACGAGCTACGAGCCGACAGTCTCCTCTACCCTGTTTCAAGACGACAACCCCTTCTTCTTGCGCGATCATCAATATTGCATCCTCTGCGGGCGCTGTGTGCGCGTATGTGACGAAATCGTAGGAGTTCATGCAATCGATTTCGCCAATCGAGGCTTCGAAACCAACATCGCCACGCCGTATGACGGCCCCATGATCGACTCGACCTGCGTCTTCTGCGGCAACTGCGTACAAGTCTGCCCCACGGCAGCGTTGATGCCGGTAACAAGACCACAGCGCGGCCGAGAATGGGAATTGAATCGCACCACATCCATCTGCGGCTACTGCGGCGTCGGCTGCCAGATCGAATACGCAACCAAGGACGGCGACATCCTGTATGCCCAGGCGCCTGAGAAAGGAACGGCCAACGGCCCCTTCCTCTGCACTAAAGGCCGATACGGATGGGACTTCGCCACCAGCCCGGAACGCCTGAAGCATCCCATGCTTCGCCGTGATGTCGCACATGAGCTCGGACTGACCGAAGAACCCTGGGAGCTGCCGGAAACCTCGCCGCTGGATATTCGTAAGCCCAACGTTGAGCAATATTTCGTCCCCGTCGATTGGGACACGGCGCTCGAGTTCGTCTCCTCCCGGCTGACCGAAATTACTGAAAGCCACGGCCCGGATTCGATCATGGGCCTGGCTTCCGCCCGCTGCACCAACGAGGACAATTACCTCTTCCAGAAATTCATGAGAGCAGTGATCGGCACCAATAATATTGATCACTGCGCCAGGCTTTGACACAGCAGCACCGTTGCAGGCCTCGTGAAGGCCTTCGGTAGGGGCGCAATGACCAACTCCATCCGCGAGATCCGCGACGCAGATTGCATCTTCATCACCGGATCCAACACAGCGGAAGCGCATCCCGTTATCAGCTATGAGGTCGTGCGCGCGGTGAAGAAAGGCGCTCACCTTATCATCATCGACCCCCGACGCATCCCCCTCGTCGATCACGCCACCCTCTTCCTCCAGCCCCACCCCGGCACCGATATCTACGTTTTCCTGGCGATGATGCATGTGATCATCCGCGAAGGCTGGATGGATGATGCCTTCATAGCGGAACGCACCGAAGATTATGATGCGCTGGCCGCCATCCTGGAGGGTTATACACCAGAAAGGGCCGCTCTGGCATCCGGTGTTCCGGAGGAGAAAATTATTCAGGCCGCTCGCTGGTATGCCCAGGGCGAACGCGCACATGGGGAGTCTATCTACGGGGAAGCCCACGGCCACAGCACTATTCTCTACGCTATGGGCATCACCCAGCGCAGCAACGGCACCGACAACGTTCTCACCCTGGCCAACCTGAGTATGCTCTGCGGCCAGATCGGAAAACCATCCACGGGCGTCAACCCATTGCGAGGACAAGCCAACGTCCAGGGCGCCTGCGACGTCGGTGGATTAGTGAACGTGTTACCGGGTTATCAGCAGGTAACCGATGACAAACTGCGCAAGGAGACGGCCAAGATCTGGGAAGTTGAACAACTCCCATGCGAAGTGGGGTTGACCATCGTGGAATCCACGCATGCCGCGCTGGCTGGCGAAGTGCACGCCATCTATATCATGGGTGAGAACCCGCTGATGTCGGATCCCAACAGCAATCACGTCGAAGAAGCCTTTCGAAAGCTGGACTTGCTTGTAGTCCAGGACATCTTCCCCAGCGAGACAGCCTACCTGGCCCATGTCCTGCTCCCCGCCGCATCATCGCTAGAGAAGGACGGCACCTTCACCAATACAGAGCGACGCGTTCAGAGAATTCGCAAGGTCATATCTCCTCCGGGTGAGGCGCTGCCTGATTGGTCCATCATCGCCGACATTGCCGCTCGCGTAGCCCAAAAGCTGGACCGCAAACCGGGTCCTGAAGCATGGAAGTACGATTCGTCATCTTCGATTTTCGATGAGCTGACGCGCGTAACGCTGATCTATCGCGGCATGAGCTATGACCGCCTTGAACCCTCAGGATTACAGTGGCCCTGCCCAAGCGAAACACATCCAGGCACGCCCATCCTCCATATGGATACTTTCGCGAGGGGTCGAGGTAAATTCCACGCCGTCGAGGCTCGCGATCCAGCGGAGAAGACCAACAAGGAATATCCCCTCACGCTCACTACCGGTCGCGTCCTATACCACTATCATTCGGGCACGATGACCCGCCGCAGCGCGCCGCTCCACTGGCGCGAACCAAGGGGGTACGCCGAGATCAACCCAGAGGACGCAGAGGCCATCGGCCTGAAGGACGGCTTTGCCGTGATCATCCACAGCCGGCGAGGAACGGTCCGCACGAAGACGAAGATCTCAGATGCTGTTCCCCCCGGCACGGTTTTCCTGGCGTTCCACTGGCGCGAGGCGCCCGCCAACCGTCTTACCCAGGACCACACCCTAGACCCGATCGCGAAGATACCCGAATACAAGATCTCTGCCATCCGCTTAGAGAACCCGCGCGCCCGCTGAGCGAGGCGCGCGCAGAGCCTGCACTTCAAATGTGTGGCTTGGGGGAAATGACGCTGCGCGCGTGAAATGGCAGCGTCCGCTGGTCAACCCGATTCATACCCGAGGCGATCAGGCCGGGTGTAGACCCTCATCGTTCCCTGACGAGCATAACCGACCAGCGTGATGTCCCAGGCGCGCGCCATGGCAATGGACAGCGACGTCGGCGAGTTGCGAGAGGCGATGATCGGGCAACCCATCTTGGCCCCCTTGCGCAGCATTTCAGACGAAATCCGACCCGTCGCCAGGAGAGCCAGCCCCTCGGTTGCGATACCCTGCACCAAACATGAACCCCGCAGTTTGTCCAGCGTATTGTGGCGGCCGACATCCTCCGCCAGCGCGATGATCTTCTCACCATCAGTCAGACCAGAAGCATGCACACCACGCGCCCTGGCGTGCAGACTGTCGGGAATGTGCAGTTGGCGAAAGAGGGCGAATAAACGCGCGGGGGAGATCTGTAGCTCGCTTTTCAGAGGCTCGATGTCCGCTTCGGGCTCCTCGAACGTCACCCCGCCGCCACACCCGCTGGTGATGATGCCGCGCTTGGGCAATTCGACTGGATTCTGGAGCCACAAATCCACACAGCAGCCATCCTCGCTGACACGGACATGATCGATGTCATCCATGCTGTCAATCAAACCTTCGCTGACCAGGAAACCTATCGCCAGGAGATCTTGCTGACACGGCG
>SOIH01000080.1 GCA_004376895.1 Anaerolineales bacterium
ACTAGCCCGCACCTCAACTGGAAAGTCAAATTCAGCAAGAAGCCCTTCGATATCACCTGAATGAATTCGTCGACGGATTTCAAGATCAAATGTTGATCGCCCTAGCAGACGATTTAGTGCCCTCTTAGACATTTTGCTGTCTCCTTAATAGAAGATCCGAAATGGCTCATACAAAAAAATGTGGCAGCGGTCCCCCTTTCGCTGCCATTCGCAAATGGTGTCGATGGAATTTGTGGTGGGAAGCTTTTTATTAGGTTCCCCCACCACCACCGGACATTGGGCAGCGTGCTTTCATGATCGTCCTCCTCCCTCTCAAGGTGTTAAGTATAGAAGGAGAATACCAACGAAGCCCTTAGTTTTTCCTTATCGAAAATGTTGGAAGGATGAACATCCGGATCGCGTCCAACTCGATCGATGACGAGCAGGTACTAAGTATGGATGTCATCAGTTTCTTTTATGGGAGAGGTAGTTGATTTATGATCCGTGATTGCAACACCAGGCAGGGCGCCGCGTATCACGAATCCGTTACTTCAGGAGAAGTTCGTAGAGGTTCGATATTTCATCCGATGGTGGAAGATCCATTTCATCGCGAAGAATTCGAGTATATTGTTCATAATGCCTGATGATTTCACTCCTATTGCCCATTTGGTCGAGGACCTCTAAATACAGACGGTTGAGGTCATCTCGGTAGGGATCGATTTCGAGGGCTTTTCTTAAGCTAGTACCAGATTCGCTCAGTTTACCAATCGAGAAAGCCTCTTCCGAGTAATCAGCCAGAATCTCAAGATATGTTTGTTGGAGAGCCCGGCTTCGGTCCACAGTCCAATCCGAAACATACTCAGCAAGGAAATCACCGCGATATGCTTGAGCTGCCTCCTCGTAAGCAAAGAACCTTCTAGGGTCACCTCGGCTGAGTGATTTTGCCACAACAACGGATTGCACGAATTCAGCCACATCATACTCGAGGGGAATCTCAGGGTTAACTTGATAACGTCCCCCCTCTATCACGATAAGATTATGTTGGAATCTATCCCGAAGGTTGTGTGTTGAGGTGTAGAGACTAGAAATCTGTTTTCCAATCGTCGTGTCTGGCCAGAAAATCTCAAGGATCTTATCACGAGCAACCGGGCCTTGGTCGACGATGTAAAAGAGGATCTGACGCGCAAGCGGGCGAAGACCTGCTACCTCCTTGCCGTGGAAGTGAATTTCTGTCTTCCCCATGGCGTGCATAACAAGTGTCGTCGCTTTGTCTGATTGTTTCTCCTCTCCATATCTGCGTGCTACGGCTTGCATGATCTCGATCCGTTGGAGCACTTGAGGGAGGAGGGGATGGTCGATCGTCTCGCTTACGGATATCCTTCGCATCTCTGCGTCATGCATGAGTTCCGCCGCAATTAATTGCTCGGCGCCAAGCTCTTCTATAAGATCGAGCGATTTGATGATTCGTCTGTTTGCAGACTTCAATCGACCATTCATATAATCCGAGCGTGCCAGGAAATATTGGAGCATGGCAAGCTGCAATTTGTGAGAATAGGAGGTATGTTCTTTTTCAATCTCCCTAATTTTCTTCGCATCAATCTCAGTGCAGGACAAGGATTGAATGCCTGCTTCTTGAATCGTAATATTGGCTAAGTCTCGTTGTGCTCCCTCGATTTTCTTGGCGCGATCTAACCACTCTTGTGAGGCGATGAGAGACCCATTACGCCGATGCATAACGGCAGTTCCGATACAGCCACCTTGAAAGAACGACTGATTGTTTAATTCACCTGCAAGCGTTAATCCTTTTCCATAAAGATTGCCGGCAAGTTGGAAAATTCCCAGGTCGTTGAACAGATCGGCTTGGCCAAATAGAATCAGCATCTCGTACCGGGGACTCGCTGCTCGATAAGCGTGTTTAAGCCCGTCTTGAAATTGCTCGATCGCCTCATCGTAGTTTCCTGACTGATGGTTGAGAACCGCCATGTTATTCAAACAAATAGCAAGTGGAAGGGGAGATTGGAGTTTCTTTAGCAGCTTGTGCGCCTGATAACAAGATTTTCGTGCAAGATGTGGCTGGCCACAATTTTGCTGGATCATACTCAGGTCGAGGTAGGCATTTGCAAGTAAATACTCATCCTTCGCTTTTTGAAAGAGATCGACTGCGCGCATTGCGTAGCGCTCAGCTTCCTGATAGTTGTCACCCATCTGGTAGAGAGCCAGCGCATGAATCCGATAACAAGCAGCTCTACGGGATGATTCGCCGCGCTTAGGAAGAATCCCCAGGGCTCGATCGGCGGCCTCCCTCGCGTCATCTAATAATCCCCGTTCGAGGGCGATTCTTCCTCGGATGGCTTCCAGACTCGCCAGCAAACGTCGTTTTGCTGGCGGAGGCTCGACTTCAAGCGACACCGCTGCGCGCGCCAATAACTGCTCGGCATCATCTAGCTCACCTTTGTCGACCATTGCATTCGCTAGATGCAAATCAAGATTAGGAGTGGCACGCTCTAACTCCTTCATGCGAGCCGACCATCTCTTCAATAGTGCGAAACGACCATGCTCAAAAAGTTGCCGACATTCACTCTCGACGAGTTGAACTGCTGTATTCACATCGTCTGCTTCGAGGTACAAATCAACGGCCAGCGCTGGAGAGTTCTGGTCGGAGTAGTAATCCGCACCCCGCTTGCGCAAGGAGCGCATGAGGTCAGGATCTTTATTGCTGAGATTCTCAAGCAGAAATTCGCGATATATGGGGTGAAACGTGTAGCTTCTAGGCACTGTACCAGACGCAGTAATGAAAGCTCCTTTCTGAATCAAGGCATCCAGTTGTTGTTGGCTGTCCTTGCGATTCAGTGTGATATCGCAGGAACGAACAGTCATAACTGGGAGGACAGATGCCTCGGCAGCAAACTGTTGCTTCTCATGAGGTAGCTGCCCGAATACCATGGATGCAAGATACTCGTGGATGAGTGGTTTTTGATAGAGCAATGGCAGCCCAACGTCATGAGACAATATTCCCGAGAAAAGTACACCAACGATCCATCCTTCTGTCTCGCTTATGATGGCATCCATATCCGACGAAGAAAGCTCCACGCCCATTTGCTCTTTAGCAAGAGCCTCCAGTTCCTCTCTCGATAACGCCAAATCCATAGCACCCAATCCTGCCATCTGCCTATCAACGACCAACTTGGCCATGGAAATATCTGGCAGCTCTCTCCCGGTAGCCATTACAGTCATCCGATCAGGGCCCTCGGCGATTAACGTATCGATAAATTCCAATGCATCTTTTGAGGGATTCAACAAATGGGTATCATCGAGGATGATGATAAATGGCTCGCTGACCCGTTCCTCGATCACGTCAAGGACAGCTCTCGCTAATGCCTTTGGATGATAGGAAGCATATGCGGTAGTGTCAAAGAGTCCGCGCAATCGGCGAAATCGTTTGGTCAATGAGGCACATAACACCTCTGCAAAACGAGAGGGATCTTGATCAGCTTCGCTGATACGAACCCAGCAAACACGAAATTCAGTGTGGGCGGTGAAATCGGCCAATAGTGTGGTTTTCCCATATCCTGCGGGAGCGATGATGACAATGAGCCTTGAAGGCAAGTTGGCATGTATCAGATCGACCAGGCGGGCGCGATGAAGCTTCGCCGGATCGAACTCGGGAGGCGTTATTGCATATTTGATCTCGTGCGATTGATTCTCCATCAAACGTCTATACCCCTGGAATCTTACATCGAAGATCTGCCGGTTATAATCGAAAACCAATTAAAAGCCACAGCTCTACGCCAGATTGCCGCTTGTCAACAATGACTTTGAGGAGTAGACGCCTAGCTCGCGCTCTTCTTCAGCGCTCGGAGAATGTATGTAGGCTGAAGATGTTCCGGGATCGATTTCTGCCATAACGTTTTTTATCAATCTAGGAGATACAAAGCGGCTCGATACTCACCATTTCGAAAACGACTACACATAGTGGTTAATTTTATTTCCCGTGATCATCACCCATTATATTCACTTTGGAATATTCAGAAATGGAAAATCTTTAAATCGTCATCCTGTCGGTTTTATGCACAACTGCTCCGCATACTTCAACTCTTGCCTATTAAGATCCCTCTCACAATGCAATCATTAGAAGTTCGCACTACAGGCGGAGTCGGACAACGCAAATGCGTTGGCGGCAATGATGAAATCAGAGGTACGTTGGTGTCCGAATTGCACATTGAAAATACTATGTCAAGTCAAATGATATTGTTATCGAACAGTGATGGTTCTGTCATTTGATAATGTTACCGGGATGGCCTTCTCCTTTATAGGGTTCGCCTTCCCTGGCGGGCTTGGCCAGGGAACTCACACCGCACCGTAGCCGGTGCGGCACG
>SOIH01000169.1 GCA_004376895.1 Anaerolineales bacterium
TTTACATATGGATCAAAAAGACGATCTTCATCAAGCCCTGCTCTCATGGGTACATATCTCCATGAGGCGCACGATGCACGAGTTCATGCGCTGGATGAACCGCTCCAGCCTTTCGAACTCGCAGTTGGGCGCGCTCATGCGCCTGTATTACCACGGCGACTGCCCCATCTCCGATATTGGAGACAATCTCGGCATCACCGCCGCAGCGGCGAGCCAGATGGTGGATCGCCTCGTCCAGAACGAGCTGCTACAGCGGGATGAAGACCCGGATGATCGCCGTGTGAAGCGTGTGACACTCACTACCAAAGGGAATGCCCTGGTTCAGGAGGGTGTTGAAGCGCGCCTGAAATGGCTGCGTGACCTCGAAACCGCCCTGCCAAAGGGCCAACATCGAGAGATCATCGCCAGCCTTTCAACGTTAACGGACATAGCCAAAGAACTCGAAGAAACGTACATCGAAGCCGAGAAGGGTTCGCTGAAAGGATGAAAGCATGAGAACGACACATGGTGGGCACCATTCAACCACGAAGGATCCAAAAAGAATGAAACAACGTGGGCAGCGCCCTGGCAACCAAAACCTAATCAGAGCCATCCGTTACCTGGGTCGCTACAAGAAGGAAGCTGGACTGGCCTACGGAGCGATGTTTATCGCGACGTTAGCGCAGCTCATGGTGCCCCAGCTTGTGCAGAACATACTCGACTCCATAACGGATGGCATGGTCGCCTCAAAAATCCTCGAGCTTCCATCACAGGTTCAAACCATCGCCGCGGAGAGGCTCGGGTTAAGCATCGAGCAGTTGACGTTAAACCGCGACAATTCTGTTGACGCCTTGCTTTGGGCTGGAGCCTTAATCGTCGTCTTCGCCATCGTGCGAGGTATATTCGCCTTCACCAGGGTATACATGGGTGAGCGCGCCTCACAGAGCGTCGCTTTCGATTTTCGCAATGAGTTGTTCGCCAAAATCCAGCGGCTCTCATTCAGCTACCATGATCGCAACCGAACCGGCCTGCTGATGATCCGCGCCACGGATGATGTCGAAAAGGTGCGCATGTTCATCGGCCAGGGTCTTCTCATGGCGCTTCAGGCGGTCGTCTTGATGTCAGGAACGCTTATCATTCTTTTCCTGACCAACGCTCGCTTGACGCTGGCTATCCTCCCAATCCTGCCATTGGCATTCGTGATGTTCATGGTCTTCGGTGGCGTCGCCCGGCCAATGTTCGAAGCCGTCCAGCGCAAACTCTCGGCGATGAATGCCATCCTGCAGGAGAATTTAGCAGGGATTAAAGTCGTCAAGGCATTCAACCGCGAGCGCCAACAGCAGGAACGTTTCAATAACGCCGCGGACATTTACATGAACCAGATGCTACGTGTCATGCGGCTGATGACCTTCCTCATGCCTTTAGTCTTTCTTCTGGCGAACATCGGCCAAGGGGTGGTGCTTTACTTCGGCGGCAGCCAGATCATCTCTGGCACTCTGACCCTTGGTGAATGGCAGAAGTTCAGCTTATACCTAATCTTCGTCTTCATCCCCGTCGGCCATCTCGGCATGATCATCAGCCAGATGGCAATGGCCTCCGCATCTGCCGGGCGGATCTTTGAAATCCTCGATGCCAAAAGCGACGTCGCTGACGAACCGGATGCGAAGCCGCTGCCAACGGTTGAAGGTCGGGTGGAGTTTCGTGACGTCACATTCCGCTACCTCAGCGGTGAAACGCCGGTTTTGAATGCCATGAGCTTTACAGCCGAGCCAGGCCAGACAATCGCCCTGCTGGGCATGACCGGCTCCGGCAAATCCACGGTCATCAACCTCATCCCCCGTTTCTACGATCCCACCGAGGGTGTCGTTTTGATCGACGGGCACGACGTGCGACACGTTCTCCTGGAATCATTGCGAGAGCAGATCGGCATCGTCCTCCAGGAGACGACGCTCTTTACAGGCACGATCCGTGACAACATCGCCTACGGTCGACCCGATGCGCCCATGGATGAGGTCATCGCCGCTGCGAAAGCTGCTGCTGCGCACGATTTCATCCTGGAATTCCCAGATGGTTACGACACACCTGTCGGGGAGCGCGGCACGACTCTCTCCGGAGGTGAGAAACAGCGCGTCGCCATCGCCCGCGCTCTGCTGCTCGACCCCCGCATCTTGATCCTGGACGACTCTACCTCCAGCGTCGACATGCAAACTGAATATGAGATACAGAAAGCGCTCGATCATCTCATGGTTGGACGTACAAGCTTCGTGATTGCACAACGCATCAGCACCGTGCTCAACGCAGACCAGATCCTGGTCCTGGACCAAGGCAAGATCGCCGCTTCCGGCACACATGAAAGGCTGTTGGAAGCAAGCGAGATCTACGCAGATATTTACTACTCGCAATTGGTCGAAGACGCCAACCTCGAGCCTGAGATGGACCCTTCGTTGTCGACCCTGGCGAAAGAGGAGGTACAAGATGTTTAGAGGGCATCGAGTACTTGACCAAGAAACATCAAAACCAACACGCGTGTCAGAAACACTTCGGCGTTTCGTTGGGTACTTCAAACCTTACTGGTTCCAGTACCTTCTCGTACTCGTGATGATGGTTGCCACTACATGGGCGCAAGTAACGGCGCCGGAGCTCATGGGACAAGCCGTGGACTGCTACCTGACGCCCGCTACCACCAGCTCCGCTGCATCAGAAAACGCCTTGATGGCAGAGTTCCTGGATTTCGGGGGATCGGCTTCCGAAAGCAACTGTTGGTACGACACGCCGCAAGCGGATTGGACGACCGCGGATTACGTTCAGGGATTGGGCACCCTCGTCTTGAAACTCATGGGCCTATTCCTCTTAGGCGCAGTGACAACGGGCTTGATGTTCTATTTCATGGTTTGGTCCGGCCAGCATGTTCTCAGAACGCTGCGTGTGCAGGTCTTCAAGCAGATCAACCGCCTTTCGGTGGGTTACCACGTCGAGCATGAGACCGGGGATACAATGAGCCGAGTGACTAACGACGCCGACACAATCCAACAAGGCATGACCTTCGCTCTGATCCAGGTCCTGAGCGGTGGGATGCTGATCGTATGGGTGAGCTATAACATGCTCAGCAGCAGCGTTCCCTACGCCCTCATTGCTATGGCGATGATCCCGGCAATGGCTATCGCGACTTCATGGTTTTCCAGCCAAGCGCGCAAAGCATTTCGCCGCACACGGGTCGAAATGGGATCCGTGAACGCAGAACTGCAGGAGAGCATCGCCGGTGTACGCGAAGCGCAGGCCTTCAGCCGCGAGGACGAGAACATTGCCTCCTTCAATGAGACCAACGCCGCCTACCGCGATGCCAACATCCGCGCCGTCGCTTATACCTCCGCTCTGGCGCCGATGCTTGAGGCGTTGGGGTACGTCGCCTTAATGCTCGTCACCGTTGTCGGCGGGTGGGCTATCATCAACGGCTCAGATTTCTACGGCACAACCATCTCGCTGGGGTTGATGATCACCTTCGTCGCTTACGTACAACGCTTCAATCAACCGGTACAGCAGATCGCCGTGCTCTGGACCAACATTCAGAGCGGGATAGCCGGCGGCGAACGCATCTTCGGGCTAATGGACATCGAACAAGATATCAAAGACGCCCCCGACGCGATCGAGTTGCCGGAAATTCAGGGAAAGGTTGAGCTAGATGATGTCTGGTCGGAGTACGTCGCCGGAGAGCCGGTTCTGAAAGGCGTAAGTCTACTCGCAGAGCCGGGGCAGACCGTTGCCATCGTCGGTCCCACCGGCGCCGGCAAGACGACGATCGCCAATTTGATCCCCCGCTTCTACGACGTCACGCGCGGGGCTGTGAAAATCGACGAAGTCGATGTGCGTAAAGCGACTAAGTCCAGCCTTCGCCGCCAGATCGCGGTCGTTCTGCAGGATAGCTTCCTGTTCGGCAGCAGCGTAATGGAGAACATCCGCTTCGGTCGACCGGAGGCAACGGACGAGGAGGTCATCGCCGCTGCCAAGCTCGCCCATGCCCACGCGTTCATCGAACGCCTGCCGCAGGGATATGAGACCGAGCTCGGAGAGCGAGGAACCGGTTTGAGCCTGGGTCAGCGCCAATTGATGGCTATCGCCCGTGCAGCTCTTGCGAATCCGCGCATCTTGATTCTGGACGAGGCGACCTCCAGTGTGGACACTCGCACAGAGCGTCTTATCCAGGGCGCGCTCGAAGTGCTGCTGGCGGGGCGGACGAGCATAGTCATCGCACACCGCTTGAGCACAATCCGCAATGCAGATCAAGTGCTGGTCATCCATGAGGGCGAAATTATCGAGCGCGGTACGCACGATTCGTTGATGGCAGCAAAAGGGTTTTATTACGA
>SOIH01000165.1 GCA_004376895.1 Anaerolineales bacterium
CCCCGTAGGGGTGAGAAATCCCTGAAGCGACTCAATTGTTAGTTCAAGGATCAAATGAAAGGGATCTTTTTGTTTCCAGAGATCGAGTTCTCACGAGCAAAATCATAGGTATTTCTCGGTCGCCGTTGCACAGCTCACTCGAAATGACACATAAGAAGAGTATGAAAGCCCATTCCCCCTTGTTTGGAGCCAGATAAATGTAAATCTCAACTCCCCGCACTTACAGGAGGAGAGCTCTGTAAAGTATTTTTAAAAAACCATTCGAAATTACTTAGGTATGTAATTCTGAGTGGTCTCATGGAGTGAAGATTCTCGGCTATGCATAAATGACCACTATGGTTGGGCGAGATTCTTCGTCGCTCTCTCCTCAGAATGACAATTCCACGAGGGGTCTGAGTAGTTAAAACCACTCAATAATTGATATATGTGGGTTTGCGTCCACTCCTAAGTTAATGGAGGATGGAATATCGGAGTCTACACAAGTGCGCCCTTTGTTACGCGTAAGGACCGACCCATGGGTTGGCCCGATTTATTTCCATATTTAAGGTGAGGTAGAGCGAGTGTCCTACCTATTTACTATAGTCGTAGAAACCCCTGCCGGTCTTGCGGCCGAGATAATTGGCATCAACCATCTTCCGCAGCAATGGACAGGGCCGGTACTTGTCCTCTCCCAGGTCGCGGTGCAGGACCTCCAGGACGAACAGAACGACGTCCAGCCCGATCAGATCGGCTAGAGCCAGCGGACCCATTGGGTGGTTCATACCGAGTTTCATCACAGTGTCGATCGCTTCGGCGGTACCGATGCCTTCCTGGAGAGCAAAGATCGCCTCATTGATCATCGGGCACAGGATGCGGTTGGAGATAAAACCAGGGGAATCCATGGCTTCTACCGGCTCCTTGCCCATCTTTCGTCCAACCCCAATGACTGCTTGAGTCGTCTCGTCGGATGTCGCTAGTCCGCGGACAACCTCAAGCAGCTTCATCAATGGTACAGGGTTAAAGAAATGCATCCCGATGACTTTGTCAGGGCGTTTTGTGGCGGCGCCGATCTTGGTCAGGGAGATGGATGATGTGTTCGAGGCGAGGATGGTTTTCTCAGGAGCCATTCCATCCAGGTCGGCAAATAGCTTCAACTTCAATT
The DNA here is from genome assembly GCA_004376895.1 of Anaerolineales bacterium. Classification (GTDB taxonomy): domain Bacteria; phylum Chloroflexota; class Anaerolineae; order Anaerolineales; family E44-bin32; genus E44-bin32. The sequence goes on from SOIH01000165.1 coordinate 1,142, forward strand.
CTGGATTCTCTGTAGCTGCTTCAACCACAAGATCTGCTTCTCGAGCCGCTTCAAGGTCGAGAGCGGTGGCTATCTGCAGGGCGGCCTCTTTCTGAGCTTCGTCGATTACACCCTTGGTGGCTAATTTCTCGACTGATTTTGCGATCGTAGCTGTTGCGCGCTCCAGGATATCGGGTGAAACATCCGTCATGGTGACGTCGTAACCAGAGATCGAAGCGGTCTGGGCAATACCGTTGCCCATCGTTCCCGCACCAACAACCAGTATTTTATTTACATCCATCGATTCGCTCCTCCAAGTCTGTTCATTTCAAGAAGGTAATAATCATTAATCGATCTGCGCGGCTTGTTTCTTTTTCATTCGTTCCCGTAGTTGGTAAACTCAGAATCCTTCATTCCATCTCGACGGCCATGGCGACAGCTTCACCGCCTCCAAGACACAGGGAAGCGATGCCGCGCTTGCCGCCGCGGTCTTGAAGCGCGTAGAGCAATGTTGTGAGCACCCTTGCCCCTGACGCTCCTATAGGGTGGCCGAGGGCGACCGCGCCGCCGTGCACATTTACCTTGTCCCAATCCCAGCCAATATCAGTGAGCGCGTAGCCGTTAGCGAGAACTTGGGCGGCAAAGGCTTCATTGAGTTCGATCAGATCGATGTCCTGTAGAGACCAACCGACCTTCTCCAACAGCTTGGGAACGGCGAAAGCCGGTGCCGTAAACAATTCCTTCGGGGGAACGGCTGCCTGCGCGTAGCCAACGATGCGTGCCATCGGTTTGATTCCTAGAGCATCCGCCTTTTCGCGGCTGGCGATGATCACTGCTGCGGCACCGTCATTAAGGCCGGGGGAATTCCCCGCGGTCACCTTTCCATCCGTTGTAAAGGCAGGTCCAAGTTTTGCTAACATCTCGAGAGAGGTATCACGACGCGGGGTTTCGTCCTCCTCAACCAGGGTGATTTTCCCCTTGCGACCAGGCACCTCCATAGGGACGATTTCGGCTTTGAATTTGCCTTCATCGATCGCCTTGACCGCCTTCAAGTGGCTGTCGAGCGCCCATTGATCCATCGCCTCGCGTGTGACCTTGTATTCGTCGGCGATCCATTCCGCAGCCATACCCATGGCCCAATCTTCAAACGAATCCCAGAGTCCGTCCAAGAGTAGCGCATCCGTCATCTGGCCATGCCCGAAACGCAGCTCTCCTCCACGCGCCCAGACGAGAAACGGAGCTTTGCTCATGCTCTCCATTCCACCACAGACGAAAAGATCGCCGTCTCCGGCTTTAATCGCCTGAGAGGCAATCATACCTGTCTTCAGCCCTGAACCGCAGACCTTATTCACTGTCGTCGCACCGACCGTGGGCGGGATGCCGGCGGAAATGGATGCCTGGCGTGCAGGTGCTTGCCCGAGACCCGCCGAGACAACATTCCCCATCAGGGTTTCATCGATGTCCTCTAGGTTTTTCAGTCCGGCGCGCTCGATTGCCGCCTTGATCACAGCAGCGCCAAGTTGGGTGGCGCTGAGAGGGCTGAGTGCGCCCTGGAAACGTCCACTAGGTGTTCGGGCAGCGCTGAGTATTACCGGCTCTCTTGCGTTTTTAGTCATGTTGATCCTCTTTTATGTAATGTAGTGAAGGTGGGTGATTGTTCCTTGTCGTGGATTGCTTATCCGTTGTCGAATCTCGATAGCCAGAACCCAAGAAGGGTCTGATAGGTCACCTCGAAGGCCTCAGGTAGGACGCGAGTTTCTGCTGTTGTCGCCATGAAGTTCGTATCTCCTGTCCAGCGGGGGACAACATGGATGTGGACATGCTCTTTAACGCCGGCGCCGGCGGCTTCGCCAATATTAGCGCCAAGGTTATAACCATCCGCATTGTAGGCATCACGGAGCACGCCTAAAGCCTCGCTGGCGAGAGAGATCATCTCATGCAGTGTCTTTTCGTCAAGGCCTTCCAGAGATGGTTTGTGCGTATAAGGAACGACCATCATGTGACCGTTGGTATAGGGATAGCGGTTGAGTACGACGAATGCTTTTTTGCCGCGATGAAGAATGAGGTTGTCTGGCCCGTCTTCCTGAGCAATTAAGCTGCAAAATAGACAGCCCTCTTCGTGGGAGCTTTCTTGGATATATTCCATACGCCAGGGAGCCCAAAGGTGCTTCATGTGGGTGATCTTACGATTGTAGCAGAGTCAATCGGCAGGAAATAGTGAAATTGCTCTTGAAAGTATATGCTTCCTGACGTAAGTGTACGTCTAAATCGAGGATTTCGGACGTGGTTTTGCCGTCCTGCGGCCTTCAGCAGCCGACTTGCTCACAAGCAGGACAAGCTTCTGCATATCTGCTGGAAGGAGAAATGATTGGCAGTTCGTTTACATTCTACGACCGTCCCGAAGACACCGTCCGGTGGCACAAATTGTGCATGGACGGGTACAATTCGAACATGTTCAACGAAAAGCGTCTGAAGTCGAGTCTACCGGTAGAGGCCCTCGGAGAACCGCTTTATTTCTATAAGACGGTCGCTTCTACGAACGATCGAGCGCAGGCGCTGGCTCAGGAAGGTGCAGCACACGGCACACTGGTTGTTGCCGATGAACAAACTGCGGGTCGTGGTCGTTTTCAACGAAATTGGTCCACGCCTCCCCGAAGTGCTCTGGCGCTCAGCTTGATCTTGCGCCCAGAAGATATTACCCAGGTGGCGCTAGCAAGGATGAACATGCTCGGTGCGCTGGCGGTCGTAGAATCTTTAGGTGCACTCGGTTTGGAGGCGCGGATAAAATGGCCCAACGACGTGATCGTTTCGGGAGGCAAGGTCGCCGGAGTGCTTACGGAGGGCAGTTGGATGGGGGAAGATCTTGAATACGCAGTCTTGGGGATCGGTGTAAACGTTAGCCCAAAATCCGTCCCTGACCGGAGAGATGTCGACTATCCGGCCGCTTGTGTGGAAGGGGGGCTTGAAGGGAAAGTAAGCCGGATTGGATTGTTGGTGGATATCATTGAGCGGATCGGGAGTTGGCTTAATATGCTGGATTCAGAGCAGATACATTCAGCATTTGAAGGCGTTCTTGCTTTTCGAGGTCAGCCTGTTAAAATTTCCGGTTCGGATATGGAGTTAACGGGGGTGCTTCAAGGGCTGACACCAAATTGCAGATTGCGGATTGCTCTCGCTGCCGGGGAGGTCATCATATTGGGAGGGGAGGACATGC
>SOIH01000144.1 GCA_004376895.1 Anaerolineales bacterium
AATCAACACCATTTACCAATACTTCGCGGCGGTATTTCGGACACCAGACCACATGATACTTGCACAAATAAACCACATAGCGACTGCTTTTGTACTGGCGTTGCGGCAATTTATTAGCACACATGTTCTGTATTATACAGTAAGTCGCTATTTGGTGCGAGCCTTTCGCACTGAACAGCACCCACCCCCTTCTCTTTGTTTTCCACTGCCCAGGGGTGGGAGAAAACATCTGCCTAATATCCCCACCGCTAAAGCGGGGGGCTTTACGGCGACTCTTGGTAATTGAAAGAACCTGGTTGAAGTTCCATCGTCGTTCGTCATCCAAAGCGACCTTCGACGTAATCTTCAGTCCGGGAGTCGAGCGGGTTCGTGAAGATCTGTTTGCCGATGGTATATTCAATCAACTCGCCTCCCAGGAAAAACGCAGCGTAATCGGCAACACGCGCGGCTTGCTGGACGGAGTGAGGTACGAGCACGATGGTGTAACTCTCCTTCAGCGTTTGTAGCGACGCTTCTACCTTTCCGGTAGAAATTGGATCCAAACCAGATGTTGGCTCATCGAGGAGAATGACCTCCGGTTCAAGGACAAGGGAGCGCGCCAGGCAGATCCGCTGCTGCTGTCCTCCTGAGAGGGAGACAGCAGGTTCATCCAGGCGGTCCTTTACCTCATCCCAGATCGCTGCAGCTTTTAGACTTCTCTCAATTGCCGCGGCGTGTATTGAGCGATCTCTTTGTCCAGCGAGCTCGAGGCCATAGGTCAGGTTCTGGCGTATGGTAAGTGGGAGAACGACAGGTCGTGCAAAGACGATGCCGACTTTCCGTCGCAGCGTGATGACATCGATTTCTGGGTCAAGGATGTCAACCCCATCGAGCCATACATGTCCTTGAACTTTGACCACATCAGCCAGGTCGTTCAAGCGGTTTATCGTTCTGAGGAGCGTAGATTTCCCACCACCGGCTGGACCGAAGAGCACGGTGATGGCATTCTTGGGGATTGCGAGATAAATGTCTTTCAGTGATTCTGTACCGTCGGAGTAGGAGATCGAAAGATGTTCAACGATGATCTTCGGATCGGTGAGGACGATTTCCATTGAGGCGTTCAGGGCGCGCGGTTTCATTCCCATTGGAGCGTGTTTGTGCTCGTGTTGGTCAGAATGGAACGCGCTCACCATTGTCTCCTGGCGCGTGCCCACGAGCGGATCACTGTGGCGGTGATGTTCATCAAGAGAACGAAGGTGAGCAGAACGACTGCTGTTCCGTATTGGATCTGGATAGGCATTCCCGGCACCTGCGTCGAGATCACGAAGAGATGGTAGGGGAGTGCCATGGTTGCATCGAAAATGGAAGAAGGAAGACGGGGGAGGTAAAAGGCAGCGACTGTGAAGAGAATTGGCGCGGTCTCTCCGGCAGCGCGTTCGAGACCTAGAACAACTCCAGTGAGAATCCCGGGAAGCGCCTGAGGGAGCACCACACGACGGATCGTCTGCCAGCGCGTTCCGCCAAGCGAGATGCTAACAACCCGAAAACTATTGGGCACGGCGCGGAGCGCCTCTTCGGTCGTGCTGATGATAACCGGAAGGGTCATGATCGCGAGTGTCAGGGAACCGGCGATGATGCTTGTTCCCAAACGCAAGAAGATGACGAATAGACCTAGGCCGAAGAGTCCATACACAATAGAGGGAATGCCCGCGAGATTGATTATGGCAATGCGGATGGCTCTCGTCCAGCGGTTCTCAGATGCGTACTCGGATAAGTAGATGGCAGCGCCGATCCCCAACGGCACGCTGAATGCAGCAGTCCCGAGCGTTAACCAGAAAGTTCCTATGATGGCAGGTAGTATCCCGCCGGCGCGCATCCCATCGCGCGGGAATTCAATAAGAAACTCCCATGATATAGCAGGCAAACCTTTGGAGAAGATGAGGATGATGATCAGCAGAATAGGTGTGACGGTTCCGAGTGTCGCCAGAGTTAAACCAGTGAACCCGAGCCTTTGCGTCCACTTTCTGCGCTGAGAAAATGATGCAACCACTCGGCTTTCCACAGTCGTGCTGAAGTTATTTCCTGCTGCCATGCTCTCCTTGCCGCTCGTTGTAAACTCGTTTCTTCATGAAGCTTGATGAAAACTCAAGATAGGATTCTTTCCGTTCGCTTTCGCTGGCGGAATACGACACTTGCCGCGATGAGGTTGACGGTTAGTGAGATAAGGAAAAGGATAATGCCGATTAGGAAGAGAACGTGGTAATGGGTACTCCCACTGGCGACTTCCCCCATTTCTGCTGCGATCGTCGCGGTCATCGTCCTCACGGGCTTAAATAAGGCTCCGAGTCCTGTTGGGAAGACAGCCGCGTTACCTGTAACCATCATGACGGTCATCGTCTCACCGATGGCCCTGCCGACCCCCAGCATGACAGCGGTGAGAACCCCTGATTTTGCTGCCGGGAGAGTCACTTTCCAAATCGTTTGCCAGCGGGTTGCGCCCATGGCAAGAGCTGCTTCACGGTAGGTTTTGGGGACGGCATCGAGCGCGTCCTCGGCTACGCTCACGATCGTTGGAATTGCCATTCCGCCGAGAATCAATGCGCCGGTGAAGGCGGTGAGACCCGTCGGCAGGTTTAGAGCTTGTCGAAGGGCGGGTACGATGACCAGGATTCCGATGAACCCCAACATGACCGATGGAAGTCCGCCCAAAACTTCCACCAATGGTTTTAATATCTCGCGTGCCCAACGGGGAGCTACCTCTGCGATGTAGACCGCGCTAACGAGACCGAGTGGGACGGAGAAGATTGCGGCTCCGAGCGTGACGATCAGTGATCCCCCAATGAGAGGCAGGAGCCCAAAACGGTCTTCGATTGGGTACCAACGAAGTTGAAGGAAGTTTTCAATTGGAACCCTGATGAGCGCCGGCGATCCCTCTTTGATTAAGAAGACGAAGATCATACCTACAAAGATGATGGCAGAGTAGCCGCAGACTTTAATCAAGCTTGTGATGAGGATGTCTTTGAATTTGCCAGCCTTCATTTTTCCCTCATGGTTTGACGGGCACAAACCCTAGTTCGCTGACGATTTCCTGAGCCTGCGGGGATAAAATCCAGTCAAGATACTCTTTGATTTCGCCAGTTGGTTCTCCGACAGTGTACATAAAAAGATCCCTGGCAATGGGGTACAGGTTGGAATTCACAGTCTCGGGAGAGGGGTAGACGAAGGGACCATCGAGGCTGATGCCTACGGCCACCACTTTTACCTCATCTGTTACATAGCCGAGACCGTCGTATCCAATCGCATTCGGATTCTCGCGGACTTCAGATGTGATCCCCTCCGAGGATGGAAGCAGAAGCGTCTCAACAGAGAAAAGCGTCTCGCCCTGCTTATCCCCGAGACGAATAACATTTTCAAGGAAGTACACGTGTGTCCCGGAATTTGTCTCCCGTGAGAGGCGGACGATGGGTCGATCTTCTCCCCCAACTTCACTCCAGTTATTGATTTTCCCGCTGTAGATGTCGGAGATCAATTGCAGCGTAAGAGTGTCAACGGGATTCTCATGATTGACGATGATGGCAATCGCGTCGCGGGCGATGATAAATTCCGTCGGTGTGACGCCGTTCACTTCCGCTTCCGCTTGCTCTTCGGGCTTTATCCGCCGAGAGGCGTTGGCGATGTCAACCGTCCCATTGATCAACGCAGCGATCCCCGTTCCAGAACCACCGCCTGTAACCGACAAACTGACTTCCGGGCGGATCTTTTGGTAAGCCTCCGCCCATGCGAGCGCCAGGTTAACGATCGTATCCGAGCCTTTGTTCTCGATGGGACGGGTGGCTGAGGTGCGAGACTCCTGAGAAGCCATCGATTCGCAAGCCGGTGAGAGGAACGTGATGGTGAAGAGGAGGAACCAAACAGTAGTGCGCCTCCACATCGATGATTTCATAGAAGTGAATTATACGCCTAAACAAAACCATTCCAAATTGAACGAGACCAAATTCTTGAGTTTTCCTTTTCTCCCGCGAGGTACCAGAAGAAGGGGCTCAAGTGGTGTAAAATGCATCTTATGAATACGAAAGATCCTATGGCTAAGGTTGAGGTTAATAACCTTGATTTTTTCTACGGGTCGGTCAAGGCTTTGAGTGAGATTACGCTCAAGATCGAAGAGAAGGAAATCACGGCTTTGATCGGTCCCTCCGGGTGTGGAAAGTCGACATTCCTGCGATGCTTGAATCGGATGAATGACACGATCCCCAACATTCGTATCGAGGGCGAGGTTCTCTTGGACGGTGTGGATATCTACAAGACCGATCTCGACCCGGTGGATATCCGCCAGCGGGTTGGTATGGTGTTCCAAAAACCAAACCCTTTCCCGCAATCGGTTTATGATAACGTCGCCTTTGGACCCCGAGTACTGGGCTTGACCCGAAACCGGGTTGAAGAAGAGGAGATTGTTGAAAGATCTCTAAGGCAGGCGGCGTTGTGGGATTTGATAAAAGATCGCCTTGATGTGGATGCACTAGGACTATCTTTGGGAGAGCAGCAGCGGCTTTGTATCGCCAGAGTGCTTGCGGTAGGTCCCGAAGTAATATTGATGGATGAACCCACTTCCGCATTAGACCCGATCGCCACGATGGAAATTGAGAACCTTATGGCTGAGTTGAGGGAGTTTTACACCATCGTGGTCGTAACGCATAACATGCAGCAAGCTGCAAGGGTGTCAGAGAAAACAGGGCTATTCTGGCTTGGCGAATTGGTGGAATTTGATGATACCGATAAGATCTTCACACGTCCAAAAGAGGAACGGACGGAAGCCTATGTCACTGGCCGAGTAGGGTGAGTTTCGGAGGGAGGTCGTGATGTCGAAGGGCATAAGAGCGAGATACGATCAAAATTACGCGGCGATCGAAGATGACATCTTGAAGATGGGGTCGCTCGTCCAAGATGCCATCCGCAACTCACTTGAAAGCCTCAAGCAGCGTGATACGAATCTGGCTCAAGAGGTGATCGACCGCGATCTATGGATCAATGATCTTCGTTTCAAAATCGAAGAAGCTTGCCTGACACTCATCGCAACGCAGCAACCTACAGCCGGCGACCTTCGCGCAGTCGTAGCGGCGATGAATATTGTGGTGGACATGGAGCGCATGGCCGATCACGCTTCCGGGATCGCTAAAACGGTGATCCGCATGGGCGATGAGCCTCTGCTTAAACCACTTATCGACTTGCCCAAGATGGCGAATCTGGCGCGAGAGATGTTGAGTGATAGTTTAGATGCCTTTATTAAACGAGATGCATCCGCTGCGAAAGCGATCGCGCCGCGCGATGAGGAAATGGATCTGCTCTATAAGGCTATCTTCGATGAATTAGTGGAAATCATGGCCCACAAACCTGGCAGCGTCGAGAGAGCTACCTACCTGCTATGGTGCGCACACAATCTTGAGCGAATCGGCGACAGAGCGGTTAACATCGTCGAGCGTGTGATTTTTATGACGACGGGTGATATGAGAGAGTTAACTTTCTAGAACCATCCAAGAACATCACCGTCGAACCCCCTGTTTTTAGATAGACTCTCCTCAAAAAAGTGCAGCTACTTGATACTGCTCTTTTTCTGTGGTCCCAAACTATGCAGAACAGGTTCCCATGCCCGTTTTTCCTACTTACCTGTAACCTGGATTATTGGTAGTGGAAGTGTTAAACAATTGAGACCTTCACCTATTTGTTTTTTTCTCGCCTGAAGTTCATACGGCGGCAGGATAAAACTCCGTGATTCAGGTGATGATTGACCTGACAAATGCCAGGACAAGCAACTCAGGTTGAAAACTATCGTATAATCGTGTTGTCAATTAAATAGATAGCCTTTGGGGCAGGGTGAGGGCTTGAAGCCCAATTCCCGATCGGCGGTACAGCCCGCAAGCGTTACGCACGCATGATCCGGTTAGACTCCGGAGCCGACGGTATAGTCCGGATGGGAGAAGGCAACCCGCGGCGTCACAGCACGCCATGTTGAATGTATTTGCCCCGAAGATCCAGGTCTTCGGGGTTTGAATATACTCATAATCGTGTTGTGGAACCTCACCTCATGCCCCAAATCTTGGGGCCTATTTTATTTTAGATGATGGAACCGAAGAAAAACATACAAGCTTATCAAACCTCGAAAAAGACAAGAGGATTACGTCATAATTGGCCTTTATTGATGATTCCTATTGCCATCATTTTTGCTTTGCTGCTTTGGGGATCGGCGACTCGATGGAGTGGTTTACCAGCTTTCATCCTCCCTTCGCCTGTAGCCGTTTTCCATCGCACCGTGCGGGCCATCCAGGATGGAACTTTATTCCGCCATACGCTGGCGACGCTCATTGAAGTCCTCGGGGGATTAACTCTCGGCATGATCTCAGCCATTATCTTAGGCTACGGTCTGGCGAAATCGAGGACCGTTGAACAGTTTCTCTCTCCCTATATTGTTGCATCACAATCTATTCCTATCGTCGCAATCGCACCGCTTCTTGTCATTTGGTTTGGTCCCGGCCGACTTTCAAAGATCATGATCAGCGCATTAATCGTCTTCTTCCCAATCCTGATAAATACCATTGTGGGGATTCGATGCGTCCCAGAAGATCTCCGCGACCTGATGCGATCCCTTCGGGCATCACGCTGGCAGGTTTTCAGCCAGCTTGAGGTGCCGGCGGCGATGCCGGTCTTGCTGGGGGGGCTGAAAGTTGGGGCAACGCTGTCTGTCATTGGTGCTGTGGTTGGTGAACTTGTTGGTGCAAATGAGGGACTTGGATTTCTAATCAATATCGGTCGTGGTGTATACGACACGACCTTGGTTTATGTCGCCGTCATCGCGCTGATCGCTCTAGCGATGTCCTTGTTCAGCCTGGTGGTCCTACTTGAGCGGTATCTTCTCGCCTGGCAGGATACAGGCAATACAAAATTGTGAGGTTGTCGATGAAGAGAAAAGCCTACATCCCTATAGCGCTGATGATTGTGTTGTTGTCTGTCAGCGCGGCTTGCGCTAATCCGCAGAGTCAACAAACACAGGGTCCCAGTCTTGATCACGTCCATATCACAATGGGTTACCGACCAGATATCCAGTTCTCACCATTGTATATGGCGATTGAGGAAGGATTCGCGGAAGAGGAGGGGATCGAGATCGAAATTACACATCTTCCGGAAACGGAGGCCGTCCAGCTTGTCGGCGTCGATGAACTACAGTTTGCCATCGTCTCTGGCGAACAGGTTCTGCTAGCACGCGCCCAGGGGCTTCCAGTTGTTTATGTCATGGCCTGGTGGCAGGATTACCCCGTTGCCGTTGCGGCCCCAAAGGGTAGCGGAATTGTGACCCCTTCAGATTTCGAGGGGAAACGGATCGGCATCCCCGGCTTATATGGCGCTTCATATATAGGTTTCCGTGCGCTCCTCACATCAGGAAATCTTACGGAAGACGACGTGCAATTAGATGTGATTGGGTATACACAGGTCGAGGCACTAAGCCAGGGCATGGAAGATGCGGTTGTTGTTTACGCCAATAATGAGCCCATACAATTGGCGAAGTTGGGGGTCTCCGTAAACGTGATCCGGGTTGCGGACTATGTTCATCTCGCTTCAAATGGTCTGATCACCAATGAAAAGACCCTGAGGGAGAACCCCGACTTGGTCCGGCGCATGGTTGCAGCATTCCGGAAAGGTGTGGCGGCGACAATTGAGGATCCGGAACACGCGCTTGAGGTGTCCAAGCGCTATGTCGATGGTCTCGATGCGGCAGATCAATCCGTACAACTCGGAATTCTTGAGACCAGCATTGAATTCTGGAAGGGTGAGAACGTGGGGCACTCGGACAAAAACGCCTGGGAAAACATGCAGCAGGTTCTCCTCGATATGGATCTTTTACAGGCACCATTGGATCTTGAACAGGCTTATACCAATGAGTATGTGGAATAGATGAAACCCACCCAAGATCTCCTGAGGGCAGAGAACATATCCCTGACCTTTTCCAATGGGAACGGTGGTCTGCATGTATTGGATTCGATCTCTCTCGAGGTCTCGCCTGACGAGTTCGTCTGCATTGTTGGACCTTCGGGATGTGGGAAAACTTCGCTGCTGCGTATCCTCGCGGGCTTGCTAGAGCCAAGCTCAGGACAGGTGGTTTTTAGCGGCGAACGTCTGGCAAGACCTCAACGGCGTATCGGTTTTGTCTTCCAGCAGGCAAATCTAATGCCCTGGCGGACGGCGCTTAACAACATTTGTCTTCCGCTTGAGCTGGCGGGGTTAGCCAGAGAAGAAAAGCAGGATCGAGCCAGCTCACTGATAGAGCTTATGGGGTTGCAGGGGTTCGAAGAAATGTATCCGCGTGATCTTTCGGGAGGGATGGCGCAGCGTGTAGCTATCGGCCGCGCTTTAGTGCACGAACCGGATGTGCTTCTTCTTGATGAGCCTTTCGGTTCTCTCGATGCACTGACACGCGAGAGAATGGGTGAGGAACTCTTGCGTATTTGGAAGGCGCATCGCGGCACGCTGCTCATGGTCACTCATTCGATTCCCGAAGCAGTGTTGCTTGCAGATCGGGTGATTGTCCTTAGTGAGCGGCCCGCGCGCGTGGTTTTAAACCTCGAAATTCCGATACCTCGACCCCGCTCGATTGACCTCACTTACACAGAGGAATTTGGCGTCTTGGCGGCGCAAATCCGGGGGGCGATCCGGGTAGTCGTGGAATGAAGGGTGTGGGGGCTAACTCACTTATTAGCCCGTCGAGAGGTTGAAAGCAACGTGTATGGATGTCGGCCTGTTTTGTCACTTAGCCTAATGATAAGCCGTCGCTCCTGATTGAACGACCAGGCTAAAGTTCACTTTTCTATCCAACCCAGATATACCGCAGAGGCTGCCCTAAAAGGGCAGCCCCTGTTGTTGTCGAAGGGTTTTATTAAATGTGATCAATCTTCCGATTCGGGGGTTACCTTTCGTGCACGCCGCCGAATGATTATCCAACGGATCACCCAGAATGGGATCGAAAGAAGTAGAAGTACCGGAAGAACGTAGATCACGAACCAGATCGTCATATTCGCGAGGAATTGTAAGGCTCTGATCAGGGATTGCAGGGCTTCTTTTGCTGTTCCCTCCGGCTGCCATCGCCCGATTTGCAGGGGTTGGGATACGACGTCGGGCAGGAGTTCTACGCTGATCGCCGAGAGGCGAGCGGATTGTTCGAAATACTGCATACGACCTTTAATGATTTCGATCTCCTGTCTCACCTGGCGCAGGGTCTCGTAAACACGCAGTACGTCTTCTGCCTTGGTCAGAGAACCCATGATCTCGCGCAATTCTTCCTCGGCTGCTTCAAGGTTACGCAGTTGAGATTTCAGGTCCGTGTACTCTTGGGTGACATCCTGTCCGCTGATATTCTCGGAGCGAACTTCGACTGTGCCTTCCTTGATTTCATCGAGCGCTTCGTTCAACCGCTCCGCAGGGACGCGGATTGTGATTGAAGCGTACGTGGCAATTAGGCCATCCCCATATGTTGATTGATAGACATTAAGCGAGACGACATAGCCGTCCATCTGCTCGGCAAGTTGGGTGATCGATGAGGCGGAAGCGGAGGGGTCTTCGACTACGATGACGAGATTGGCGTTGCGGATCACAAGCCGCTCAATTGCAGCGGGTTGGTTCGCAATGCTGGCGTCAAATTCTCCCCCGTAGGAATCCTCCATCTCGACGAAGCTTTCGACCGCTGCACGTTCGGGGACAGCGGGTGCAGGGATTCCATCATACGCAGGAGCTTGTGCCAGACGGCTGGCACCGCAGGCAGCCAGGGAAACCCCTAGCAGCCCAAGGATGATGAAAATGTATCGTTTCTTCATGGTGTATTCCTCCCACTCGTGGCGCAAAATTTTGTCAACAATAAGACGTCGAGAGGGGCTTTATGGTTCCCTGCTACCAGCCTGCGTCCAAGCGAATGGATTGACGCTCTGGCAATCCGGCTTTGAGGATGCGCGATTGCACAGCTTTAATGTTATAGACGCTCCTTCTCATCTCCCAGGTCATATCCTCTGTGTCTAGAATAGCGTAGGATGCGCGAGGATCTCCGTCTCGGGGTTGTCCAACCGAGCCAGGGTTTAGGATCATCTTTGGCGAGAGCGCCATGATTTCTCCCCATAGGATTGGGCGCAGCATGGCGAATGAATCATCGAAAGGTCTGTGGAAGATCAGCGGCAAGTGGGAATGACCAACGAGTGCGTAGTCCTTTTCAAGCTCATCAAAGTTGCGGTCGGCTGTTGTTGGATCGAGGATATACTCCCAGACAGGTTGGTTGGGACTGCCGTGGGCGAGCGTAAACCCTTCTACCTGAATCTTGTTCGGGAGGGTCTGTAGGAATGCCTTATTCTCATCCTTTAATTCTCTTTGAGTCCAAGCGACAACATCACCAGCGTCTCGATTGAAACGTGAAAGCGGTATCTCGCCTAAGGCCGCTTTGTCATGGTTACCGATCAGACAAAGGAGTTCTGGAAGTCTCTGTACTCGTTCGATGCAATCGTTGGGATCAGGGCCATAGCCAACCAGGTCGCCCAAGCACCAAACAGCGTCGTATGGAGGTGCATCGTTGATGATTGCGTCCAACGCGGTGATGTTTGCGTGGATGTCAGAAATTACGAGAACGCGCATGCATGTGATGGTAGCATGGAGAGAGAATGAAGGGAAGAGTAGATTTTCCTTCACACCGTGCTTGTTGGGTCTAAGTCGCTAGCGTATAATCGCGAACTTAAGATGCCAATTCTTGAAGGGCAAAGTCTCGACTTCCAAAGTCATAGCCCGGAACAAACGATTCGAATTGGGGTTCGTCTTGGCGAATTGTTGGACCTCTCCGATTTGGTTTGTTTGGCCGGAGATTTGGGTTCCGGGAAGACAACGCTCGCAAAAGGGATAGCGCGGGGCTGGGGATCCCTGGACGTTGTCACAAGCCCTTCCTTCATTCTCGTAAACCAATACCGGCGCGCGGACCAGCAGATCCTTTACCATGTGGATGCCTTCCGGATGGAAGGTGTCGAAGATGGTTATCTGATTGGATTGCATGAACTCATCGAGGATAAAGCGCCCATCCTGCTGGAATGGCCTGAGCGGATTGCAGAAATGCTGCCGTCCGAGCGATTGTGGGTCACGCTGCGTTGGGTTGATGAGCTCCGCCGCGGTTTGCAAGTCGAAGCGCACGGCTTACGTTATGAGCGGATGTTGGACCAGTTCCGGCGATCGACTTTCGGGGGCTGAACATGCTGTTAGCGATTGATACATCCACGAAAATGCTGGGCATCGCTCTCCACGGAGGAGACCGCGTTTTAGCGGAGTGCGTTTGGGATGGTGAGGGGCATCATACCGTCGAACTCGCCCCAGAAATTGCGCTCATCATGCGGAGAGTTGGAGAGCCGATATCATCTATTGAAGCAATTGGTGTGGCGATTGGTCCCGGATCCTTTACGGGATTGCGGATCGGTTTGGCACTTGCGAAAGGGCTATCGCTTGCACGGGGTCTACCAACAGTCGGGATCCCAACGATGGACATTCTAGCTCTCGCTCAGCCAAAGCGAACGGAGCCGATGTTTGTAGCTGTGAGGGCGGGGCGCAAACGTATCGCGGGTTTGTGGTACAAATGGGCCCGTGGAGGCTGGAAGCCGCAGGGTGAGCCGGATGTTCTCACCTGGGATGAACTCAAGGAATCGCTGGAGGATAAAGCTTACATCTGTGCAGATATGGACAACCAGACTCGGGCGTTGTTGCACGGTATACCTGGCGTAGCGTTGGCTCCTCCTGTGCAATGCGTCCGTCGACCAGGATTTCTAGCCGAGCTGGCTTGGAAGCGGTTGAAATCCCGTAAGAAGTTGTCGGTGGGCGGGCTCTCCCCGATTTATCTAAAGCCGGAATGATGGATATCACTCAGGTATTTGAACGTATCAACTTTCGCATTCGACCAATGTGTTTATCGGATGTGGAACAGGTCGTCCAGATCGATAAGCTTTCGTTTACACTCCCATGGTCAGAGAGAACTTACCGCCTTGAGTTAACCAAGAACTCGGCCGCTCACCTATTCGTTGCAGAGCTGGAAGATCAACTCGAACAGCCTGTCGTAGGGTATGTCGGTCTCTGGTTTATTGTAGATGAGGTACATATCAGCACACTCGCTGTGCATCCGGATTTCAGGGGGCGGGGAATAGGACGCAGGCTATTGGAAGAAGCTTTAGACGGAGCTTTGCGACTTGGGGCCGATCTCGTCACACTCGAGGTTCGGGCATCGAATCAAAGGCCAATTGATCTGTATAAGAAGTTCGGCTTCCAGGTCAAAGCAAGGAAGCCGCGGTATTATCGTGACAATCACGAGGACGCCCTGTTAATGATCCTCGATGATTTACCAAGATGGCGTGAGTTGATTCGGGAGGGATAGAGTGGGAGCGGCTACAAAACTGCAAACAATTGCTCAGGAAATTGAGGTCTGTACTGATTGCAAACTCCAGGCCTCGCGAAAGAAATCAGTGCCAGGTGAAGGACCGGCTGATTCTGATTTGATGTTTATCGGCGAGGGACCGGGATTTCACGAGAACGAACAAGGAAAGCCTTTTGTGGGAGCCGCAGGTCGGTTTCTTGAGGATTTACTTGCAAGCATTGATCTTAAGCGGGAGGATGTATTTATTGGCAATGTCGTAAAATGCCGACCACCGGGCAACCGCGATCCTCAGCCGGAAGAGATCGAAGCATGTGGGAAATACCTCGAACGCCAGATTGAGGCTATCAACCCCAAGGTGATTGTCACTCTAGGGCGCTTCTCGATGGCTCGATACTTCCCAGATACTCGTATCAGCAAGATCCATGGCCAAGCGAAGGAGATCGATGGAAGATTGATCGTCCCGATGTATCATCCTGCAGCGGCATTACATCAGCCGTCCCTCAGAAAAGTTATCGAGGCGGATTTTTCAATGCTTCCTGCACTCATCGAAAAAGGGGCTCCCACCTCCCAGCCGGATCAGCCAACTCCGGTGGATCCTGAGCAGCTCGAACTTTTTTAATTTAGCTGCCATTATGGAGACAGCAGGTTCCACCTGCACCCCGAGGCTGATCCTCGGGACTCCAATGACTTTAGTATAAAGACTCAATCTGGAGTTAAATACCGACATGTCGATAAAAGAGTCAATGTTGCCGCCCGCTGCACTGAAGCTTATCGAGCGTTTCAAACAGAGCGAAGCCACGATAGGTGTTGTTGGTCTGGGTTATGTTGGGCTTCCGCTTGCCGTCGTCTTGGGGGAGGCTGGTTATCAAGTCATTGGTCTTGATGCCGATCCCGCAAAAATAGAGCTACTGCGTGATGGGAAAAGCTACATCGAAGACATTGGCGATGAAATTATGTCTCGGCTTGTGGACGATGGGCGTTTGAAGTTTACGACCGAGTACGCAGACCTGGCTGAAGTTGATGGTGTGAGCATCTGCGTACCTACACCATTAAGGAAAACAGGAGACCCTGACCTGTCCTATATCATCTCAGTCTCGAAGGCCTTACAAGAGGTCCTCCACGCCGGGATGTTGATCATCCTTGAATCCACCACCTATCCGGGGACGACGCGTGAACTCGTTCAGCCAGAGATGGAATCCACGGGTCTAAA
>SOIH01000079.1 GCA_004376895.1 Anaerolineales bacterium
GTCATGCTGAACGAAGTGAAGCATCTCGTTCTTTGGTCCTAAGGATGCTTCTTGCCTAGAACGAGATTCTTCGTCGCTACGCTCCTCAGAATGACATTGGCCAAGTAACTGTCATTTCGAGTGAGCCATGGATCAGAATAGCAAACTCGCCCACCATCCAGATGGTGGGCGAGCGGTCGTCATCAACCTTGTTGTGATCTTGCCTTATTCCCCATAGACCGGGCAGGCTGCACCGCTACGAGGGTGCAGGTTGATCGACTGCGCCAGTTCGATAGCGTGCGAGAACTCCTCCGGTGTGGCTTTCCCATCAACCAATATAGCTAAGATCTCGCGAATTACCTCCGCGTATTGCATATCATGTTCGCCATCCGCATCACGGATGACATCACTCCACTCCACCGAGCCGTTAGTGAAATTAAGCCAGGCTGACAGCAACTGCGCCCGGGCGCGCGCTCTTTGATCCATGTCATTGAGGACAAAATCCTCCAGCGAGTTCACCGCCTCAGGTCGGAATTCGCCGAATGAGGAGGCCATGAATGCGCTCAGGATGCTCAAATGAGCACGCAGCTCGCCTTTGAGCGCCTCATTGTCTTCCTTCATAAAGCGTTGGATCCAGTACCCCAGCGAGTTTCGACATCGTTCGTTTCCACGCACGAGCACCTGGAAATACATAGAGACTTTGCCGCCATCATCGTCGTAGACGTCTACCCTCACGTTGCGCACACCCGGCTTGTCGAATACAACAGAAGCGGTGTGTGTTACATGGAATGGGTAGGTTCCCCACGGGCTGGGGAAGGGATCGGCTTCGTCGCCCTGATTGAAGTAGGTCACCTCGTCGCCGAAACTCCAACGGATTGTGATGTCATCCGAACCTGGATCCTCCACGGAGATCGTGAAGGTCGTTTGCTCGCCCGCAGTGGCTGTAAACCACTTGCCAATCTTGCCGGCAGCCTCACCATCACGATCGTGGCTCGAGTCAGCCTGATCGCGGTAGGCCGTGAGGTCAGGCTGCAGATCGCTCTCCAGCCGAGGTGACTGGTTCTTCACATGAACGAGCAAATCGGTCGTTCCGACCGCACCACTCTCGTCGGTTATCCTCACAGTCGCAGTATATTCACCATCGTCACCATAGACCCAACGCAGTTCGAAGGTCTCTTCGGAGCGCAGGCTAAGTTCATGGGAGCCGGTTCCATCGCCATAATCGACGCTCGCCGTCCAACGCTCGGAATCGGGATCCAGGAAGGAACCTGTCAGTGCAAAGGTCTCACCCTCCTTAACGCAGATCTCCTGCTTCAGGCTGATTATGGGCGGTGAGCTAGCAGTAGGTTCCTGTGTGGGCTCTACGGTCGGGTCGGGAGTCGGTTCGGGGGTTGCGGGTGTTGGCTTCTCATCACAGAAGGAGAGCGTAGCCACCGCACCACTGCTCTGCAGGTGAATTTCGAGCCTGGCTACGTTCTCCAGGTTGATGGGAACAATCTGTACGCTGTTGTTACCAAACGGCTGCATACTGAATGTACCAAGTTTATTGTCACGCTGATCATAAGCGACGAGCTT
This sequence comes from Anaerolineales bacterium, assembly GCA_004376895.1. Classification (GTDB taxonomy): domain Bacteria; phylum Chloroflexota; class Anaerolineae; order Anaerolineales; family E44-bin32; genus E44-bin32. The sequence continues at coordinate 1,555 of SOIH01000079.1, forward strand.
TCCTGCCGTTTCATTGGCATCGATGTCCAGGAGTTGGACTTCGTAGATCTTGGCGGGTTTCTCGAAAGTGAAGATGAATGTACCACCGGCATAATGATCATCAGGGTCATCCTGATCCCGATCTTCAGAGATGATGAGGATATTACCGAGTGGCCATCTGTTTTCACCTGGTTGACCCTCTTCCCCACCAGTTCCTCGCCCAGGGCCACCAAAGTCCTCGTTCGGTGAACCCAGATCCCAATCATACCCAGTGGGTTGCGCACTATCAAAGATCATCGCTGGATGACTGGTGGGGTTATCTGTCGTGATATGAATTCCAAATAAAGCCCATTCGTCGTCGATGATCTGTCCCCGTGATAGCTTATTGCTTGAGGCATCCTTTTCGAAATCCATAACCCATGAACAAGATCCAGGGGAGTCGGTTGGATCAGGCGTCACAATTGTCGGTTCAGCTGTTGGTGTATCCGTAGGTTCAGCCGTCGGCGTGTCTGTCGGTTCAGTCGTCGGCGTATCCGTTGGCATGGCCGTCGGTGTGTCTGTCGGTTCAGCTGTTGGTGTATCGGTTGGTTCGGGAGTGGGCGTTTCTGTGGGCTCGGCTGTCGGCGTTTCCGACGGTTCGGTTGTGGGTGTCTCTGTGGGCTCGAGCATCGGCGGCTCGCCGTGCGCAAAGACATCCCCTGCACCGTTGGCATCGACGAGCACCAGATCTAAGTTATTGGCTTCAGAATAGAAGGCAATTGCGGCTCCATCGGCGCTGATCACGGGTGAATAGCTGCTACCGTTTGACTCACCAGCAGAGCTATCGACGGAAACCCGGGTTGTGGTGCCCTGCAGATCACGCACAAAAATGTCGCGTCTGCTGTTGGTGTCATTCGGAACGAGGTTCGTGGCATTCGAGCGGAAGACGATGAATCGGCCGTCCGCGCTGATCGCCGGTTCGTCGCTGGGTCCACCGAGAGCCTGTTCACCGGTGCTGGAAAGGTTCACCCGCTGCAACGTACCATTCAGACGGTCGCGCAGGAAGATGTCACCCAAATAATTCGTATCTTCAGCGACCAGATTCGAGGCATGCGACCGGAAAACAATGAATCGACCGTCCGCGCTGAGCGCCGGAGCGTAGCTTGAGCTCTGGGCTTCATCGCCGGTCTGGGTCACGCTGACACGTTCAAGCGCGCTCGAAGCTCTGTTCCATAAGAAGATATCACGCCGACCCAGGGTGTCATCAGGGACAAGCTGGGTTGAGGTCGAAGAGAAGGCGACCCAATTCCCGTCCGCGCTGAGCGCCGGTTCTCCACTCAACCCATCGTTCTCCGATCCACTGAGCGGCGTGCTGACCCATTGCAGAGATCCATTCGAGCGATCGTAGAGATAGATCTCCTCCAGACCGGTGGTCGCGCCCGGCACAAGATTAGTTGCAGCAGAAACGAAGGCGATGAAGCGGCCATCGCCGGAGATGACCGGTTGGCTGCTGGCCGCATTGGCCTGTCCGCCCGAAGCGGGATGACTCACCCGCTCGACGGCACCCGATTGGAGATCGACCACGAAGACATCCTCGAAACCATTCGTGTCTCCGTCGACGAGGTTTGTGGCTATTGAGGCGAAAGTGACGGTTAAGCCGTCGGCGCTGATCTCGGGCCAGGCACTGGTGTCATTGGCTTCCTGGCCTTGCCCGCTCAGGCTCACGCGCTCGGTCGTACCGGTGAGCCAATCGTGGAGGAAGATGTCCTGGACGCCATTGGTGTCATCGTCGACCAGGTTCGTCGCTTCGGAAGCAAAGACGATGATCTGACCATCGGTGTTGATGCTGGGAGTTCTCGAAACCTGATCACCTTCGGAGCCCGCGCTGCTGATGCTCACGCGTTCCGTTACAGCGGGACCCGCCAGCGTCACCTGCACAAGAAGTGCCGGGCTGGCCAGCAATACGATGACGACTGCGCTCAACAGTCTGGGGAAACGAAACCTGGTTGGAGTGGACATATGCCGCCTATGCTTGATCCAAGAATCAAAAACGCTTAATTTATCTCCGCCGGAAATACATCAGCCGCCAGCGGTCAACCGGTTATTTTCTCCCTCCACTCCAAGGTCGTGAAGTAGTGTATTTGTACCACCTTCACTCGTGTCAAGCCCATAGGGATTCGTTCCTAGTAGGGAATTTCCATCCAATCCATCTTCGACAGTAAATGGTGGCTTGTGAGAGGAAGCCTCGCTGATCCGGCTCCCATCGATGGTCGTAATCTCAGTTTATTCGCTGACTTCATTCCCTCCAGAAAAAGGCACCTTGATATCACTGTAAGGCACTTGTAAAGTATAGATACAGCGATCGTTGATATGCTACAGTAGGTGCAAGCGACAGCAAGGCTTGGACGGTCGACCATTTAACCCGCGAACACATCCGGAGCACACCCGCTCCACGATGCGGTCCATGTAGACGCGCAGGACACTGATGTATAACTGGAAAGACCATAAGTTAGGCAAATATACCCTCGTCAGTAGGATCGGCAGCGGCGGGATGGCCTCGGTCTTTAAAGCCGTTGAGGATGAAACGGAGCAGGAGGTGGCTGTCAAGGTGCTGCCTCCATGGCTCGATGAAGAGGAGAATTTTAAACCCCGATTCGAGCGCGAGGCCGCGATCCTGATGCGCCTGCATCACCCGCACATCGTCCCTATCCTGAACTTCGGTATGGAGGAAGGGATCTACTACATTGTCATGCCGCTGATGGAGATCGGCACACTGCGCGAACGCATACGAAAGGGACCACTCAAACCAGAGGAAGGCGCGCACATCATCCGTCAAATTGCGGAAGCACTGCAGTATGCTCATGACGCAGGCTTGGTCCACCGCGATGTCAAGCCGGCCAATATCCTGATGGACATCGAAGGCAATGCCTGGCTCTCCGACTTCGGCACCGCACACGTCGGGGACGCCACGGTAAGTTTGACGGGTTCGAATGTGATCGGCACGCCACAGTACATGGCCCCGGAACAGGCCCGTGGCGAGCCGGTGAGCGATAAAACCGATGTCTACGCATTAGGAATCGTGCTCTACCAGATGTGTACGGGGCAACTGCCATTCAACGCGGATACACCGCTGGCAATTGCGATGAAGCACGCCAGCGAACCACTGCCACCACCGACAACTATCAATCCGAACATCCCGCACGAGATTAGCAAGGTGCTGATCAAAGCGTTGGAAAAGCGCCCTGAAGATCGCTATGCCTCTGCCCTAGCCCTGAGCCAGGCATTCGACCGCGCTTTGCAGCAGGTCTACGACTCGAAGGCAGGTGCGCTTAAGCCCGGTGTGAGACGTCCCTATGACGCGACTCAGGAGTACAAACCCGAGGAAGACGACCACGAAGATAAAACATTGATCGACGCCGCACCAAAGAAGCGGAAGTTAGTCCCGATTATGATCCTGGGAGCGCTGATCCTCCTGCCCTCCTTATGGCTGATCAGCCGTTCGTTCAACCCCAGCACTGCGGCGGTGGGCGGTGCGGCAACGCACACCCCAAGCCCTACGGTGGACTGGAAAGCGACGGTGGATTCGCTCTCGACCGCAGTGGCATTCGCAGCCGGATCAAGCATGTCCGAAGAGCAACTCCAAACGGCGATCGCCGCAACACTGCAGGTGTTGTTGATCGAATCGAGCGGATCGGATAACCCGGCCTCTCCACCAGCGTTCGATGGCACACCGGAAGCAACCACGGCACTGACGGAAACCGCTTCAGCGTTTAACACATCGACCAGGACACCAACGGCCTCACGAACACCCACAGCGACCGTGACAGGCGTGCTTAGCGTTTCGCCGGTGGCAAGCGCCACTCCTTCGCCCAGTGCGACGAATACACCCACGCGAACGGCGACACCCACAGCCACACCCACCCGAACGCCAACAACCACCGCAACGCCGACGCAGGACGTCTGCCCACTCATTGATATCGGAAGCTTCTCGAGCACAAGCAATATCGCGGGGTGGGAGATCACAAACGATTCCGGCGCGACCATCACGATCGAGGCGATCGATCTCGATTGGCCTGCTCCGAATGAGCTATTTTACATCTTCGTGGACAACACTATGGTTTGGTGGAGCGATGGTGTATCGCCACCCAGACACATCGATTCCTGGATCAACGATCAGTCGGCGCGCGAGGTGGATTCTTCGGCTACGCTGGAAGCGAGCTTCGGCACCGACGCAGCTAGCGCTGGATTTAACCTGTCCGTCACATTCGATAACGGCTGCCAGGTTTCGGCAGGGAACTGACCGGTTGAACGGCTGGCAGCGAATGACTACCCGCGATCCCATCGCAGCACACGTGGACAATCCGCCGAGAGCGAAGGAAACCGACCCGGTCGGGGATCGGTTCATCCGGGTTCCTATGATCATCACGAGCCGCTGGACGTTAAACATCAGGGTGACGACATGAACCGAAAACCCGGGAGTCGCTCGCGAAGGATTCTGGGCATGACAGGCAAGCAGCTCGGTATGCTGGCCATCCTCGCTGTCCTTCTGCTCCTGGTCGTATTGGCAACACTGTTTTTCGCACTGGATTTCTTCGATGGATCCCTCGTACCCGGTCTCCCAATTGAACCTTCCACACGCACAAGCGGTGAGGTAATAGGCACACCTTCTCCGACTGCGCCGGGACACCAGACCTCACTGTCGGCGTCCAACGTACCATCATGGCAGGGCACCGAAACGCCGGGCGCGGTATCGACGGTGCACACGTCAACACCGGCAACCCAAATCGCCACACCCAGTCAAACGTTGACACCACCGGCGGATATCTGCGCCATGCTCGACCTACGGTTCCTCTCCGCGACCAGCAACATCGCTGCTTGGCGGCTGCAGAACGACAGCGGCGTGGCGCTCACAATCACGCGCATCGAGATCGACTGGCCGAAGTCTAATGATGCGATTTTCAACGCGTTTCTGGACGGGAAGGTTATATGGTCCGATGAGGATCTGACCCCACCGACGATCATGACCACCTGGATCGGAGATCCTGAGGATCGAAGCGTGGGCAGGCTATCACGGGTGGAGTTCTTCTTCGGCACTTTGGCCGCGCCTGGTGGTTACGATCTGTACCTATGGTTCGAGAACGGGTGTGAGATCTCGGCTGCGAATTGAGAGGTCCCGAGGTGTTCTAGGTTATCAAGACAAGATACGACGTTCGAGCCTATAAACCGGATCCCGAAGAGAATGCACATTGACCTTCGCGAGCCGGCCCGGTGCGGTAACGATTGGAACCGCTGAGACGCTGAGGGAAATGATTTCGCTGATCAGACACTTGGGGGGCTTACTCCTTGTGCGAGGTATTGATTAGACGCTTGATTTCCAAGGATTTCGAACCGAAGTTCAATAGCAACCCCACTTGAAATCCAGATGCCTTCAGATAGGAAAGTGTCTGGATGACATCTACATTCTCAATTTCAGCTTTTGCTTTGAGCTCGACCATCACTTCCTCGACGATGAAATCCACCCGCTTGCGACCTACTTTCCGTCCCTTATAGATCACTTCGATCCATACTTCCCGGCTGAAATCCAGCCCATGAGCGGGCAATTCCAACGCCAGCGCCCGTTGATAGATCCGCTCCTCATACCCCGGACCCAACTCGCGATGCACCTGCTGCGCTGCGGCGATAACCCGCCCGGTCAATTCAGAAAGCGGGTATTCCGATTTTACATAATCGAATTTCTTATCACCCATTTCTCACCCCCCGATACAATATCCGAGTACATCTTTCAGTGTCTTCAGTCTCTTCAGTGTTTCAGCGGTTCACTCCCTGAACCACTGAGGCACTGACTAAACTGATTTCTCTGACCAAAACCATAGGAATCATTCTCTATCTTCAAGCACTGCTCAGGCACGATTCATTCCGCGCTTCTTGCCCTTTTCACATACCACCGCCAATCTAAACAGCGTTCTTCAGTGTAATCATCCGTTTCAGTGTTTCAGCAGTTCAATTGGCACCTACGCCCACCGCGGTTCTTTAACCCACCAGTGCAGCGCAACAAACGCGAGTAAGTAAATAAATGCGCTGAGCGCAAAAAGCCAGCTAAAGCTCGACTGAGCCAACCAGGCGCCGATCAATGGCGCGGCAATGCCGACAAGGCCCATGCTGGAGTTGGCCATGCCAGCGTAGGTCGGGCGGCGGTGCGGCTCGCTGAACTCCATGATGACCAAGATGCCGGAAACGATCATCGCCCCGATGGCTACCCCCATGAAAGCGAACACAACATAGTACCAATGCGCGGAGGGTGAAAGCCAGGCTAAGAGAAATGCGCAGAAGGAAACCAACGCGCCCAGCTCCAGCGATAACTTATGCCCAAACCGATCGGCTAGAAATCCAAAAGTCAGGTTGCCAGCGGTTTGGCCGAGCAGTAACACGCCTGTGTAGATACCCACCGTGCTGTCCGAAACCTGCCAGCGCTGCACGGCTGCTATAGTTACAAAACCCGTCCCCATGCCGCCCAGAGCAAGCATCGACCTGGCGATCAAGAAACGGCGGAAGTTGTGATCCTTTCGCAGAATGTCGGGTAATTTAGCCCAAAACTGGCGGGTGGTTGTCCTTGGCGCTTCAACAGGCTGGACCGGCTCGCGCGTCAGGGCGAGGAAGATCCAACTGATGGTGATTCCGGCGGCGGCAATGGTGAAGATGTAGACGAAATTGGTCGGGAAGGGGAAGGTCTTCAAAAACCAGGCGCTGATAGCTGCCCCCAGCATCCCCAGACCTGTGCCAACAAACATGCTCGTGCCAAAAAAACGGCCGCGCCGATCCACAGGGAAACATCGAGCGAGCAAGTCCTGCCAGGCTGTCGCGATCACCCCGGCGCCCAGATTGAACCAGGCATACGTCACCAAGAAAATTCCCAGGGCCAGCGTTGGTGCACGCACGGCAATCAAGGGTGCGATCACCAAAATCCACAGCGGGAGGCGCTCAGCAAATAAACCCAGGTTGACAACGACCGGCTTCTTCCGGGATAAACGTTCTACAGCATTTGCGGTAAAGATCTGCGGCAGGGACCAGCCGCTTTGGGCGATGACCGCGGCGATGCCAATCGGCAGCGGGCTGGCGGTCAGTTTGCTGATAAAGAGGGGCACAATGGTGGTAGACGAGATGAAGCTGAAACCTAACATAAAGCCGGCAGTATCCAGCAGGTTGACGCTGAAATTCCAGCGGTAGTTGCGCTCCACCTCGGCAGCGATCTCCTCATCACTGCGCGGAGGAGCGGGCCGGTCTGTTTGCAGCAGCCAGCGCATCGTCCCTCTGATCCCAGTTATTCGTTGGATCCTATGTGGCATGCAGACCTCGACATCGGTAAAGGTGGGCGAGTGGAAAATGCCCTACGCCCATCATGAATACAAGGATATTGTCTTGCTCCTTAGGGATCCCCTCAACACCGCAGCGAATGCTACGGCATTCTAACCCAAAACCGCTCCAGTGGTGTCGGCGTCATCGCCGCCCCACTTCGCTTCGAGTAGCACTCAATAGGAACCGGGGCTACTTCACGGGGTCGATAGTTCAGTGGTTTCAGCTGTATCAGCGTTTCAGCGGTTCAATCTCGGAACCACTGGGGAGCGGAAAGGCGAATTAAGGGCGACGCGTACATCTGCGCTCCGTGACCTTCAGGTTGGTGAGAATCCCAATACACATCCACCTCGAATGCGGGCGAATACACTCCCCAATGGCGCAATTTTAATGTAAGATGAATTCGGAGTAAATTGATGGGAATACGTTTATCCGATGGCGACCGCGTGTGCATCATCGGTGGTGGACCCGCAGGAAGCTTCGCAGCCTTACAGCTTCTTGCGCAGATCGACCAGCTGGGGATGCGGCTTGAAGTGATGATCTTCGAACCGCGAGATTTTTCCATTCCCGGATCTGGAGGCTGCAACCGGTGCGCAGGGATCATCTCCACCCGACTCATCCATGATTTAGAGAGTCTCGAAATCTCGCTTCCTGATGATGTCATCCAATCGGAGATTCGTGCTTATTCCATTCACCTCAACCACGAAGTAGTGAATATTGATCGACCAGATCCAGAATATCGAATCGTTAGCGTATATCGTGGAGGCGGTCCGCGACTGCATCCATTTGGGCCTGTAACAAGCTTCGATGGCTACTTACTCTCCGAAGCATGTGCTCGTGGTGCGGAACGGATAAGAGCGCGAGCGATCGCCGTCACCTGGGATGGAAAGCCCATCATCCATACCGCTCAAGATCGATTTGCTGCTGACCTCGTGATCCTGGCAACGGGCATCAACAGTCGCTCGCCTCTGGGTGATGAATTTGGGTACCAGCCGCCCCGAACCGAGATCATGGCTCAGGACGAGTTCCCCCTTCCGGAGGGATGGCCTTCTGACCAAGTACGCAGCTACTTCCAGAAGCCGCCGGGGCTGGTATTCGGGGCGCTTATTCCCAAGGGATCGTATGTAAATATCTCTCTTCTCGGCCGAGGTCTGGCTGCCGATGCAATCAGTGACTTTATCGAAGCACATGAACTTAACGAAGATCTCCCCGTTTCTTCGGGGAGTTTATGCGGGTGCACGCCAAGAATCGCAGTTGGCCTAGCCAAGCGTTATTTTGGAGACCGCTGGGTTGCCGTCGGAGACGCGGCAGTTACCAGGCTCTACAAGGACGGGATCGGCGCGGCATTCTCAACTACCGAAAAGGCAGTTCACACCGCGCTAACTGTCGGGATTTCAGAGGTGGCATTCAGAAAGGGATATAGGCCACTTTGCAAGGAGATCGTGAAGGACAACAACTATGGCAGAATTCTGTTTCGATTTTGGGACCTGACACTCCGTTTTCGCGTCCTGATGAGAGTTTGGGTCGGTATCATTAAATCAGAGGAAGATCTGCAGCGCTCTCAAAGAATTCACTCGCGCATCCTGTGGGGCATGTTCACGGGGAGCGAGCCGTATCGCCATCTCTACAGAAAATTGTTTAGTAAAGGATCCATTATTCCCCTTTACCGCAGTATAAAGAAGGATAGGCTAGAATGAGCCGTGCAAGATGATGAATAGAACTGCTTCCGAACCCCTGCATATCCTAATTTTAGGTGGTGGACCTGCTGGTTCTGCCTGCGGACTAGCACTCCTTAAACTCGCGGCACAGATGGAAAGGGCCGTAAAAGTAACCCTTCTAGAAAGCAAACAATTCGCCGGGGAGCAGCATTACAATCAATGTGTGGGTGTCCTTTCGACTCCACTCCCTGATCTTATGGAGCGTGAACTCCTCGTTCCCTTCCCAACGGATCTCACGCGAGCCTTGATCACGGGTTACACCCTCCACGGTGATAGAGAGGAACTTCCCCTTGAAGGTGATGACGAGCCTTCCGTTGCATTACGGCGAGTGCAGTACGACGGCTATATGCTGGAATCGGCTACGAAAAGAGGGGTGGAAGTACTGCCTGCTCGTGCAACCAATCTGGAATTCCACGAAGATGGTGTCATTGTATACACAGATAGCGCACCGGTGGAGGGAGACGTACTCGTAGGTGCATTTGGAATGGATGAGGGCAGCGCGGCGTTCTTCTCGCGCCAAGCGAAGTATGAACCCCCGCAAGCCTTAAGCTCGGTAGTCACGAAATACCATCCAGGCACTGAAGCCATGGATGCATTCGGCAAGCATATTCATGCCTTCCTTCCGAAACACCCCCGTATCGAATTTGGTGGAATCACACCCAAGGGCGATCACTTGACCATCAACATCGCCGGGCGTAATGTCGATGCTCCTTTGATGTCCGATTTCCTGAAACAACCAGTGGTGCGTGACGCATTACCCAATTTCGAGATGGCTCGCCAATACGATGCGGACGATCTCTGCTACTTCAAAGGGCGCTTTCCTTGCTCGTTAGCACGGAATTACTATGGTGATCGCTTCGTCATGATCGGTGACGCAGCAGGCTTGGTGCGCTCCTTTAAAGGTAAAGGAGTCACGGCGGCGGTGCAAACAGGTATACGGGCAGCAGAAACGATTCTTTCGGTCGGTTTCTCCAGAGCTGCATTTCACGACCACTACAGAAGCGCCAACGAAGATCTCATTGGCGACATGTCCTACGGTCAAGCCATGCGGTCCGTTGTCATCCTCATGGCTCGCTCCGGCATGCTGGATGCAGTCATAAGAGCGGCGCGCAAAGAGCCGCGCCTTCGCCGTGCACTCTTCGGCGCAGTCTCAGGGCATGAATCCTATCGAACGGTCTGGGAGGATAGTCTGGCGCCCGCGAGTCTCACAGCCATCCTCGGCGCGTTCCTAAGGCGCACATCATAGGAACCCAATAGAATTCTAAAAAGAAGATGTTCCGTTTTGTGATGTTCCAGCTCGGTCCCCGAGTAACTTGTTTATTGGAGTCCCGAGACGAACCTGCAACCGATTAGGTTGATAATCGGTTTCCCAGGCTGCATTATGATCTTGTTGACGGTCTTTGGGCATTCAGATGGTAGCGTGGTTGGAAGATTACAACATATAGCGAATCAAGACAGATTTTTTAGGACTTGAATCTGTAGGACATATCGTATATATTTTGTATACAAATGACTACAAAAAGTATACAAACCGATCCGATATTGCAAGCCTTATTCACTTCCCAGGCGCGTGTGGAAGTCTTAAAGCTATTCTTCCTTCGATCAAGTGGCCGTCACTATATGCGTGAAATTTCTTCCCTAACAGACCAACCCGTTCGTGCAATTCAACGTGAGCTTGCACGCCTTGAAGATGCAGGCTTACTGATCTCGCGTGTCGAGGGTAATCGAAAGTACTTCCAAGCCAATCGACAGTCCCCAGTGTTTTCCGAACTGAGAGCACTTATGGTAAAGACAGCGGGTATCGTAGATCAGTTGAAGAAGATCCTTCAAACCCGATCTGACGCGATCCATGTGGCATTTATTTTCGGTTCATTTGCGCGTGGGTCAGATACCTTGGCTAGCGATATCGATCTCATCGTTATCGGTAACATTACAAGCCGGGAATTATCCCGTCAATTAACACCTCTCAAAGAGCAATTGGACCGCGAGATGAATCCAGTTACGATTCGGGCAGAGGAGTTCCAGGAAAATGTCAAAAAAGGTGATCCTTTCACGCAGTCTATTCTGGAAGAGCCCAAGATTTTCCTCATAGGGGATGGAGATGAACTTCAAGAAATGGTTGGCGGAGGAACGTCTTAGAACCCATAAGACAAGTAAAGAAGAAATCCAGGGATTGCTCGAAATTGCCAAGCGCGATCTGAACGATGCGTCATTACAAGATTTATCAACAGATCGTCGTTTTCTTATTGCTTACGAAGGTGCACTAACGCTGGCGACGATCCCTTTGTACTGTGCGGGATATGAAACATACGGGAGAGGTCATCATTGGCTGACATTTAGAATTCTTCCTGATGTTATGGGCGAAGAGTATTCCGATCTCGCAGAGTATTTTGATCAATGTCGCACGAAGCGAAATGTTGGAACGTATGACCGTGGTGGCCAAATCTCGGAGTCAGAGGTGGATGAGTTGTTGTCTGAGGTTAAGTCATTTCAGGAAGATGTAATGGATTGGTTGAAACGCAATCATACGAACTTGATCTAACATCCGATTATCTTTGTAATCGGATGCATATGAAAAATGGGATCTGATGAATTGCATAATCGAATTCCTTGTCTCCCAATTATCACCCCTATACGTTGTATTCAATGCAATCAGCCGTTACAGCGCTTCAGCGGCTCAACCCCGGAACCGCTGAGGCGATGATAGAAATGATTTCGCTGAGTAAAATCTTAATGGGCTTATCCTTGTTTCAAGGTGTTGACCTGGCCTCTATTTTCATCATCTAATGGTATTAACATTTAGTGCCCATGAGGATCTTGCTTAATTCTTGTTTCATTCTATGAACAATACATGCTCTTTCGTTCGTTTATCGAATACAAGGGCCCGGCTGATTCCACCAGCAAACCATGGCGCACAACGATCGCGGGGGATCCGGACGAGTGAACCTCAGGCCTGGTCCTCCCGCAGCTTGGACAGGAAATGCATATGAAACGTATCAACTTTAGTAAGCAACATCTC
>SOIH01000232.1 GCA_004376895.1 Anaerolineales bacterium
GGTGAGAACTTCATGCAGTCGATGGGATATGAAGATGATGGTCTTTCCAGCCTTCTTCAGCGCCTGTATGATGTTAAAGAGACCCTGCACAGTGTCGCTGGCCAGGGTTGCGGTTACTTCGTCAAGAATTAGGATCTTGGGATCACGGTGCAAGGCTTTGGAAAACTCGATCAGGCTCTTATCCGCCGCAGAGATCGCATAAATCGGCAAGGTGACATCCAGATCCAGCCCTCCCTTGCCGATCACATCCCGGGCCTCGGTTTCCATTCTTCGGTAATTCAGGAGGCCTCGATCGTGGAAGCTGTCGAGTTGATCAAGGAATACGTTTTCAGCAATGCTCATTTGCGGGATTAAGGCATGTTCTTGGAAAACTGCATCGATCCCGAACATGTAACGAGCCTGATGAGGATCTCGGATATGAAGTCTTTCTTCAGCGATGGAGATCTCCCCTTCATCAGGTGGGAACAGGCCCATTAGGATTTTCACCAGAGTGGATTTGCCGGCTCCATTTTCACCTACCAGCCCGTAAATCCTACCTTCCTCAAAAGCGAAGCTAATTCCCTTTAACGCATCTACTCCAGGAAACCGCTTGCTTATGGAGTCCAGTGTCAACGTTCTCATAGCAGGGTCCTAATGAGCCTGTTCCTTGTGATGCTACTTACATGCTTCTTGGCATTCCTCATCCGTAAGAGGTGTGTAGACGAAGATCCCCTCCGGTGCACCTGGGCGCACAAAGTCTTCGAATTGCGCATCGGTGATGATGGGCGTCGGGAAGAAGTACGCCTTCGGAACTGGATACCCCTGCAACAGCATTTCCATCAGTCGAACGCTGATCGCGCTGGTGATCGAAGGATGGGTTGACGCAAATGCCGGGATGTCGTACTCAATGGATTTCTGCAAGAATCCATTCTGATCCTCAGAGGCATGCGGATACTGGCCTGGATCCATGTCGAGTTCGATCATGGCATCGATGATGGCCAAGGACATCTGACCACCAACGGAGTAGATCCCATCAAACTCTGGAACCGCAGTCACCATGTTCATGAAGACGGTCTTGGCCAGGTCGTAGGACCAGTCGGCGTATTCGATGGCGGCGATCTCAATTCCGGGATACTGCTCGAAAACTGCGAGAGCGCCACCGCTGCGGGCGTCGTCGATTGGGTAGGCTTTCAATCCCCTGAAGAACAGGATCTTCCCCTCGCCACCCAATGTCTCAACCAGCCATTCGGCCCCTGCCGTTCCATACGTCCAGGGATCGTCAGATACAAAGCTGGTGTACTTGGTGGTATCGGCCGAGTCATTGAACAGGATGATTGGGCAGCCGGCATCGTAGATCTCTTCAATGGTGTCGACCAAAGCCATGGGGTCAAGAGGATCCACGATAATGCCATCTAGATCCCCTGCCTTCCACATTGTGAACATGTCCCTGAGGTTGTTGATCTGAGTATCCACCGATCCGGCACTGTCCATATGGACAAACTCCTCGATGAGCGCAGATCGTTCCGCCTCTCGGGTGAATTCGGCAATGTTCACCTCCTGCCACGGATTGCCTCGCCAGCTGGTGATGTAGCCGATTGTGAAGGGGGCTTCAACGCGGTACTCATGGATATTTGGAGCGTTGTGGCCCCAATCGTCGAAAGAGTGCCTTTCCATTGTCAGGTAATAGGCAGTCTCCTCATTTAGATAGTACTTAGGGATCACAGCCATGTCCGCTGGGGCCGGTTCTTCTGGTGCCGTGGGTTCCGCAGGTGCCCCTCGGGATGCGAGGAAGTAGACGCCGCTTCCTACAACTGCAGCGACTACCACCAAGGTGATAATAAACGTGCTAATGGATACAGTGCCGCTTTTCTTTTCCATTTCGTCACCTCCATGGTTCCTTCCAGCTATACCATGGTTCCCCCAAGAAACTGTTCCGCTGGAAGGGCTTTGCCTGACCGAACTCTGGATCAGTCATCTCCTTGATTGCTCATGTTGGTGAGATCGTCGTTGACCTGACAGAGCGCGGTATAGGCACGGTTAAAGATAGGGAATTGTTCTTCGTAGACTCTCCTCCATTCCTCCTTTGGTTCGATAGTTTCGCTTCTCTTGACGTATTTCTTGACCCCATTATCGAAGGAGTCGAAGACTCCCAGGGCGACTCCCGCGATGATGGATGCGCCCAATACATTGGCTTCCTGATGTGCTGATAGTGTGACTATTTTTTTGTTGATGACACTCGCCTCGATGTCGCGCCAGAGAGCGCTCTTGGAGCCGCCGCCAATCATCCGAAGCTCCGGGAAGGGTGCCCCTGCCTGCTTCTCCATGGCCTCGCACATCAGTCGGATGTTGAAACTGATCCCTTCCAGGACAGCCCGGAGAACGTCACCGCGCCCATGGGCCAGGGTGAGGCCCACAATCGCTCCTCGATCGTTCAGGTTGTTGTGTGGTGCCCCTCCCGGGCGCATGTTGGGCAGGAACAGCAGACCTTGAGCCCCTGGGGGTGAGGCAGAAGCAAGCTCGGTCATCAGGTCGTAGGCGTCTATGCCGCGATCCTCGGCGCTTGCAGCTTCCTTCAAGCAAATCTGATCGCGGAACCACTCGAAAGCCACACCGGCGGAGAACATAGCCATCTGCACGACATATCGTTCCGGTACAACGTGGCAAAGCGTGAACGGTCGCATCTTATCATCGAAGATGGGCTGGGGTGCAGAAATGGCCAGCCAGGACGCTGAGCCGATATAGTTGTAGGCAGATCCTTCCTGGATAACCCCTGCTCCTAGTGCCGCACAGGAGACATCTCCGCCTCCCAAAACGACTGGGGTTCCCTCCAGGAGCCCGATTTCACGGGCGGCCTGCTTATCGATCTTGCCGATCACTGTGTGCGAAGGAAGGATTTCATCACTGAGCTTATTCAGGTCGATCCCAACTTCACCGATCAGGTCTGTGGCCCATTCCCGACGATGGATATCGAGAAGCCCGGTGTTTGAGGCATCTGAGAAATCGGTGGAGAAACGTCCGGTAAGCCGCTGGATTAGTACGTCTTTAGCCCCCAGGAACTTGTAAGTCTTCTTGTAGATATCGGGCGCGTTCTCCTTCAGCCATAGGATCTTGGCGATTGGATAGAGTGGGATTGCCATTCCGGCTCCAGTGGTCTGGTAGAACCTCTCCCAGCCAACCTTCTCCTCAATGGTCTCGGCTTGGGAGCCACTGCGATGGTCAGCCCAGATCATGATGGATTCCTGAAGGACCTTGCCATCCTTGTCGACTGGGATCCCGGCCATCATCTGCCCGCTGAAGGAAAGCCCCAGGATCTGGGCAGGATCGACCCCCGATGCAGTTAGAACCTCTTGAGTGGAATCAACCAAAGCTTGCCACCAGTCATCCGGGCTCTGCTCTACCCAGCCGGGCTTCGGATAGTGAGTTTCGTATGCAAGGTAGCAGCTCTTGATCAGTTTCCCATCTTGGTCGTAGAGCGAGGCCTTATTGCCGGTTGTTCCCAAGTCATGAGCAAGTATTACGTTTCCTCCCACGGCTGACCTCCTAACTTGATCGCTGCAAGGAGCTTCTTATAGAGACGCTTAACGGTGGATTGTGCTTTTTAGGCTTACCCCAGGTCGGAGATAAGTTCTCAAAAAGTCGATGGGTTCATCGTTGAATGTGTAGGACACTCCGGTGATCATCAGGATACTGGTGAAGGGGTGGACACGGAGGAGCTGCACGACATCAGGATCCACAGCCTCGACGGCTTCGGCGAAGCGCTCTGAGCGCACGACTGTGCAGTTATGACGTTCTTTCAATGTGGCGTAGAGGCTATCCCTTACCAAATCTCCATGTTCGATGCCAGGAAACTTGGCTTCAGGCAACAGGGAATCGCAAACCATGATCGGCTGATCGAATGCGTACCTCAACCGTCTCATATTGATGATCCCGTCCCCCTCCTTTAGATCGAGCATCTTGGCTTGTTTGGCAGTAGCCGGAACTTTCTTCACCCAGATGTTCTCGCTTCTGATCGGCACATCCGGAGTGAACTGATCTGCAAAGCTCATGCCAGCGGACAGGAAGCCAAGGCTGACGTATGGCTTTTCCTTAACAAACGTTCCCGATCGCTTGTCCTGCTTATCCCGCACAACCCAACCTTCATGCAGCAGGATTTTCATCGCCTTGTTGACGGTCGGTCGGCTCACTTGATAATAAGAAGCAATGGTTTCCTCGGACGGGAAACGAGTCTCTGGTTGGAAGACCTCATCCTGAATCAGTTCGACAAGGAGTCGACTCAGCTGGTAGTAGATCGGCATAGGGGAATTAGGATGCAACTCCAGGT